>JAHJIN010000022.1 GCA_018823415.1 Chloroflexota bacterium
CCACAGGATCCTGCGGCAAAGCCTTGGTAAAGGTGCTAGCTCTACCGACAACGTAGCCCCATCAGCCTTGCGACTGGTGGCTGAGGCTGGTCAACCAGGCCTGGGGTCTTCCTCCCAAGCCCCCGACCTTGAGTCGGGGGGCAGTTGACGGTCTACTCTCCCCGCTGTGGCAGCGGGAGAACGTCCCGCTACCGATTGGTCTTTTGCGAAAACCCGATGGCCCCCAGTTGGTCGCCCAGGGTCCAATATTCGCCGTTGGCAAAGGCAATGGGCTGGGCCAGCTGCACGTCCAGGCGCTCGCCCGATCCCAGAACCGCTTCGTCCATGTGCACCGTGATGATCTCGCCCAGGAACAGCGTGTGCGAGCCCAGCGAGACGGCCTGCCGCACCTGGCACTCCAGGTTCACTGGGCATTCGGCGATGAGGGGCGCGCGCACGTGCGACGCCGGGAGCGCCGTCAGGTTGGCGACCTCGAATTTGTCCACGTCGGCGCCGGATACCGTGCCGCACCGGTCCACCGCCCCGAGGAGGGCGGCGGTAGGGATGTTGACCACAAACTCGCCGCTGTCGCGGATGAGGTCGTGCGAGTAGCGGCTGGGCCGCACTCCGATGCCCACCATGGGCGGCGACGAGCAGACGGTGCCGGCCCAGGCCAGCGTGATGATGTTGGGCTTGCCGGCCCCGTTCACGCACGTGACGAGAACCACGGGGACCGGGTATAGTACGGTGCCAGGTCGTTTGGTGATGCGAGCCATGTGTTTCCTCCTGACTGATACGCGGGCACGAGTATGAACCTTCGTGCCGGGCCAATGGGTCTGCTATCCTGCGGCGGTATATCCCGCCACCTGGAGCCGTTCGCCCAGGCTCCAATACTCGTTGCCCATGTAGACGATGGGCCGGGCCTTGTCATAGTCGATAAAGCCGGCCTCGTCGCGCACGGCGTCGTCAATGTGGACGGCCACCACCTCGCCCACAAAGAGGGTGTGAGAGCCGATGGTGGTGGTTTCGGTGACGCGGCATTCCAGGTTGACCGGGCATTCAGCCACCAGTGGCGCACGAACCTCGGCGGCCTTGGCCGGGGTGAGTCCGGTGGCGGCAAACTTGGCTATGTCGTCGCCGCTGAGCCGGCCGCACCGGTCCACGGCGTCCAGTAGCCTGGCCGTGGGCATGTTGACCACAAATTCGCCGGTGTCCCGGATCATGTCGTGGCTGGCCCGGCTAGGGCGCAGGGCAATGCTCACCTGTGGCGGCGTGCTGGACACGGTGCCGATCCACGCCACCGTCACTACGTTGGGCACGCCGGCCTCGTCCACGCACGAGACCAGTACGGCCGGGGTGGGGTACAGGGCCGGAAAGGGGCGTTCGCGGCGTTTTACCATTGGTCCTCCTAACCTGGACAAACCAGAACCAAAAAACGTGTCAGCAGACGCAAGGCGAGCAGATCAACAATACATCGGCTCAATTCGCTCAATCCGCTGATAAACAGACTGTGGCGGCAGCGAAATTCTTGCTCAATGTACAAGAATTTTGCTGGTAACGCACTAGAGTCGTATCCCAACCATTGCCAGCAGGGTCAGTAGACCGTTCAGCAGGCCACCCCAGGGCAGCACCAGGGCATCGCCCAGGACCAGCAGGATAAAGAACTTGTCGGCCAGGCCGGCGTACCAGCCGGTGGCCTCGTCGATGGCCTCCCAGTCGATGCGCCACACGGCCAGCCCAGCCAGCACATAGGCCACCAGGAACGAGGGGAACAGGACATAGTAGGCCGTGAACAGATTGAAGGTGCCAGTGGTGATCACCTGACGGATGGCCGGGTCCCACAGCCCTTCCAGCACGCGAATCAGGTGTTCGAGCGGCTGCACAAACACCGCCGTGATGGCCAGGGTCAGCAGCAGGCGAAACGCCGCGCCGGGGATGCCGCCCAGCGGCCGCATGGCGCGCTCGGCCAGGGGGTTGTCATACGCCAGCGCCCAGGCCACGTACAGGCTGGTGAGCCACGCGGCCACGCGGGCCACGAGAAAAGCCAGATTGATGATGCTGTCCAGGTCGTTCATAGGTTATCCCTCCATAGATGATGATGTCCGGTATGCAGCGCCATAAACCAATTGTAGCAGATTGCGCGCCAGTCGTCAAAAGGCTCTACGGCCCTATAATGGCCGCTTGGCCGGCATCCCGGCCCGGCGCGGGTACTTGGCTGGCGTGGGCGTGGTCTTGGCGATGACCACCAGGGCGCGGGGCTCGCGCAGGCCGGGGAGCGTCACCTCGATCACGTCGCTCACGGACCCGCCGAGCACGTCCAGGGCGTGGCCGGCTGCTGCCAGTTCTTCCGGCACAGCGGCGGCCGTCTTCTGGGCGATGAACACACCGCCCACGCGTAGCAGCGGCAGGGCGTACTCGACCAGCACGCGCAGGTCGGCCACGGCCCGGGCCAGGGCCACGTCGTACCGTTCGCGATGGGCCGGGTCGCGGCTCACGTCCTCGGCCCGGGCCGCCAGCACCGTCACGCCGTCCAGCCCCAGCACGCCGGCCACGTGGCGCAGGAAATCGGCCTTTTTGTGGACGGACTCGACCAGGGTGAGGCGCAAATCTGGTCGGACGATGCGCAGCGGCAAGCCCGGGAACCCGGCCCCGGTCCCGATGTCGATGGCCGATTGGGGGGGGAGTAGATTGGTAGATTGGGCCGGCCAGACCAGCAGGCAGGTGAGGGAATCCAGAAAATGCTGGACCTGCACGGCCTCGTCGTCTGTGATGGCCGTGAGGCCGGCGCGCGCGTTCCAGGCCCGCAGCTCGTCGGCATAGCGCCGGAACGCGGCGAGTTGGGCCGGGGACAGGTCGAGGTCTAATAGTTGCCGGGCTTGGTCGGCCAAGAGGTCCATATCACCATCCCGCGCCACGAATTTCACGAATCTACTCGAACGGGAAATGGATCAGAGAGAGTTCGTGTCATTCGTGGCCGAAAATACCCGGGTTTCCAGCACCTGTTCGGTGGCAAAGCTTTCCAGCCGCAGGTAATAGCGCGCGGCGTCCAGCAGCACGGCCAATGGGGTCAGGCCCACAATCTCGCTGCCGGTCACGGGCACGCCATAGCGTTCCGCTTCCAGGCGCACCAGCTCGAACACGCGATACAGCGGCGTCTGGAACGGGTCGGTGACGTTCATGGTCACCTGGGCGACCTGGCGTCCGTCTTTTTCCACCAGTACGCCCAGGGCCTTGACATAGGCCAGGCCGCCGGTCTTGGCCCGCACGGCCCGGGCGATGGCCCTGGCGATCTGCACGTCGGCGGTGCCCAGATTGACGTTATAGGCCACAAGAAAGATGCGCGCGCCCACGGCCACGGCACCGGCCGTGGGATGCGGCCCGGTGGGACCGCAGTCGGGCGCCCAGGCCGGGTCGTGCATGCGCGCTGCCAGGCCTTCGTACTCGCCCCGGCGCACGTCGGCCAGGTTGCGGCGCTCGGGGCGCATGGCGGCGGCCTCGTAGAAATAGACCGGCAGGGCCAGTTCTTGTCCCAGGCGATGGCCCAGGGCCTGGGCGGCTGCCACGGCCTCGGTCATGGTCGTCTCGCCCAGGGGCACAAAGGGGATCACGTCCACGGCCCCAAAGCGGGGGTGCTCGCCGGCGTGCTGGTTCATGTCGATGAGGCGCACGGCGGCGGCGCTCACGTCAAATGCAGCCTGGGCCACGGCGTCCAGCGGACCGATGAGGCAGAGCACGGTGCGGTTGTGGGCCTCGTCGCTGGACACGTCCAGAGCGACGCCGGGCGTTTTCTTGGCTGCACTCACGATCTCCTGGATCACGTCAGCCCGGCGGCCCTCGCTAAAGTTGATGGCGCTTTCCACGAGTTGGGGCATGTTCCCTCCGACTGGTTGCTGGCGCTAGACCCGGGCCAGCAGCGTAAGGCCCAGGGCGCGCTGCATGATCGCGCGTTCGATCCAGGTGAGCTGGCCCACCGGTCGGCGCACGCCGGCGTCCTGGATCGACCGGGCGTGGCCGGGCAGCAGCGTGTCGAACTCGAGGGCCAGCAGGTGTTGGGCCGACGCGGCCATTTGCCCGGCGTCATCATAGGTCATCATGGTGAACAGCACGCGCTGCCAGCCGCCCAGCGCGTCCCCGCTAAAGAGGGCGCGGCGGCCGGGGCTGTGCAGGGCGATGGACCCGGGCGTGTGTCCCGGCGCCGGCACCACACGCAGGTCCCAACCGGCCAGGACCGGGTCATCGGGCGCCAGGTCGTGGACGCGGGCGACCTGCTCTGGCGCCAGTTTGCCCGGTGCGTGCTGCAGCTGGCCGCTGGCCCGGTGGATGGTCCGGGGCTGCTGTGCGCGGAGGATGGCGGCATCGGCCGGACTGGCATATGCCTGCACGTGGGGTGCGGCGTCGAGCAGTGCGCCCAGCGCGCCGGTGTGATCCTCGTGCCAGTGGGTGATGACGATGGCCTGCAAATCGGCCGGCGTATAGCCGGCGGCTTGGATGCAGCCCCGGATGCGCTCCTTAGAGCCGGCCGAGCCGGTGTCGATGAGCAGCAGGCCCCGGGGCGACTCTCGCGTCACCAAGTAGGCCCGGGTCAGCCAGGGCAGCCGCGTGAATCGCACGCCGATCTCGTACACGTCGGGCCGGATGGGCCAGTGACTTGGCATGTGCGCCTCCTGGTTATCTCAGGTAGACGATCTCGCTGATGGCCTCGCCGGTGACGCGCCGGGGCCGTTTGTTGCCCAGCCACTCGGCCTCCCAGGTGCCCAGACATTTGATGGTGGCGCGCTTGATGATGCGTTTGGCGATCTGACGGCGCAGCCAGTTCATGTTGGCCGGCAGGGGCACGGCGCGCACGGTCACGGCGTCGGTGTGCAGTGTGATGGGGCCGATGACTGGGTTCTCGGGCGGTTCCAGCGTCTGCTGAACGGGGTAGGCGCGTTTGGTGGCGGGGTCCACGGCCTGCTCGTCGGGCGCGATGACAAACTGGACGAGGTTGGCCGTCTCGGGGTGGACCTCGTAGGCCAACTGGCCGTTGCGGAACACGGCGCAGGCGTTGAGGAAATCGATGCCGCGCGCGCCCCGACCGCGCCGGGGGATGACGTAATAGACGATGGCGGTGTCGTCGGCATGCAGGCGGCCGGTGTACCAGCGGTCAAAGTGCCCAAAGATGGGGCCGCCCATCCAGCACTTGTCGCGATAGCCCCGGCCGGTCACGTGCACCGTCTGGCTGCCGATGCGCAGCGTGCCTTCGACTCGGCCCATGGGCACCGCCACGGTCCAGCCGAAAAAGCCCTTGCCCCGGTTTGGCGTGATGCACCAGTCCCAGTGTTTCCAGGCCGGGACCAGGCTGGTGAGCGTCAAGTCGGCCGTCAGGTCTTCCAGTTCGGCGTGCATCTCGTAGCGGGGAGGCGCGCCGCGCAGCCAACTCGCGCCCATGCGCACGTCGCAGACATCGTGGGCGGCCTGGAAATCGGCCGGTGTGCCGTCATAGACCAGATAGCGCGGCGTGGCGTCCGGCTCGAACAGGGTGGCGCGCATGCTGGGCACCGGGTCGTCGGGAGCCACGCCCTGAATCTGAAAAGCCACCGAGAGAGCATAGCCCGGCTCCGCCGGACTATAGCCCTGGTCCAGGCGTGCGTCGAAATACCACCACTCGGAAAAGGTGCCGGCGGTGGCCAGGTGCCAGGCGTCGTCCAGGGGGTCCATGTTGCCCCACCAGTTGGGTTCTGCGGTCATGGTTTCTCCTCGCGTATGGTGATCAGCCCCAGCGTCAGCAGGACGTCGGTTTGCCCATCGGAGACGACGGCGTCGGAGACGACGGGCAGCAGTTGCAGCGTGTCCGGCAGATAGACGCCCATCACGAGCGTGCAGGTGCCCGGCGGCACGTCGGCGGGGATGGACAGCCGGTAATAGTCGGTGATGGCGTCGCCGGGCCGGGCCTCCCGGTGCTCGCTCTCCGGGCCGGTGAGGGCCTTGTCCAACTGGGCCACGGCCCGGCCCTCGGCGTCAAGCAGGCGCAACGTAACCTTGAGCGCCGGCGGCGTGTCCCCGTCGCTCATTTCGGGCAATTGCCAGCGCAGGACCACCCAGGCTTCGGCGCCGGGCGTGACGGTGTCCGGGCCGAGGCTGGGGGTATGGAACAGGTAACCGGTCAGGTGTGCTGCGTCGCCAAATTGGACGCCGCCGAATTTGGCGGCCCGGTCCCGCAGGCGCATGGGAAAGAGCAGGTCCAGGGGCAGTTGGTAGGCCAGGACAGAAAAGCCACGGCTGGCTGCTTGCTCGCCGGCACGCATTGCGTAGGCGTCCAGCATGTCCAGCGCGAAATTCTCGGCGCGCATGGCCCCGGGGTTCAGCCCATACCATTGGATGACCAAGAGCCGGGACCGGCCCTGGCAGAGCTGGCGGATGGTCGCCGGCACGTCGCCGCCGTCCGGCAGGGATGCATAGGGCGATTCGCCGGTGTAGAGAAAGGCGATGGCCGGGTGTTCGTAGGTATTCAGCAACAAAAAGGCGTTATTCTCATCTGCGTGGGCGTTCATCCATTCCGCTATCTCGACCACGTGCATGTCGGCGTTCATGGCCTTGGCAGTCTCGGGGTGTTCAGCCCAAGAGACAAAGTAATCATGATAGGTTAGACCGGCTTGCAAAGCCAACAAGAGGAATATGATGCATGATGCAAGATACACGCGTAGCGCACTGTGTGTGATGTGTGACCGGCGTGTCGCGCGTCCTGCATCCTGCATCCTGTATCGTGATTGGATCGCGATCCCGATCTGAACGAGGGCCAACGCTGGCAAGATATACACCACCGGTGCCGCCGCCAGGTTGCGCAGGCTGTTGGGGATGCCCTCGGCGGTGAGGGCGCTGGGCAGCATCATCACCACCAGCCAGACGACGGCGAACAGGTAGGTCGGTTGTCGGACGCGCCAGAGGGCCAGGGCCAGGCCGAGCAGGAACAGGATGGCGAGGATGGGGTTCAGGACCGGTTGGCCGGCGATGTTGCCCGGCACCACGCCAGGGGCCTGGCCCGTGGAGGTCAGCTGGACATTGTGCCGCCAGTTGGGGTCGCCAGCCCAGAACAGCATCCCCACGGCCTTGACCGCGCTATCGGCAAACGTGCCTAGGGGGTCGCCGTGGTTCCAGGCCGGGTTGAACACTGACGCCTCGCTGGCCCGGTGCAGGAAATCGTCCGGGTGCAGGGCAAAATACGCGCCCAACGGGGCAAAGACGACAGCAGCAACGAGGGCGAGCAGGGCCAAGTCTCTCCAGGGGATGGCGGGGAGCGGAGAGCGGGGAGCGGAAAGCGGGAAGCGCCAAATCAGGACCCAAAGGACGACAAATAGGACGAGGACAATGGGCACAAAGCGGCTGGACAGGTAGGTGTAGAGGCAGGTGCCCAGGGCGGCCCCAGATAGGGCGAACCAGATAGTCGCCCGGCGCTTTTCAACATGGGCATTTAGCCCGCGCCAGAGCAGCCAGAAGGCCAACACCTCGAACAGGGGCGTGGTGCTGGCCCGGAAGGCGATGCGGCTGAATGTAACGTGCCACTGGGAAACGGCCAATAGCAGCCCGGCCAGCGTTGCCACCGCCAAAGCGCCCCTCTGGCCCAGGGGCCGTTTGAACATCTCGCTGGCGAGCAGGAACGTGAGGCCCACGGTCAGCGTGCCGGCCAGGGCCGCCGGCAATCGTAGCGCCGTCACGGTCCGGCCAAACAGGGCGATGGACCCGGCCACCAGGTAGATGAACAGCGGCTCGCGGCCCCCGTTGCTGGGGAAAAAGATGGCGTGTTGGCCGTTCAGCACCGCCAGGGCATCCAGGCCATAGTGCGCCTCGTCGGAAAAGCAGCCGGGTGGGACCACATCCAACGGCGCGATGTTCAGACGATAGACGGCTGCCACCAGCAACACCAGGAGCAGCAGCGCGACAGCCAACCACCGACCGCCGGGCGTGGGCGCGGAGCGTGGGGACCGGGAACTGGATGTGGGCGCGGAGCGAGGGGATTGCTTCACAGTGTCGCCACCACCAGCAGACGATTGGCATAGCCGGCATCGCAGGGCTGCAAGGGCACCTCGCTCGAGTCATAGGTCGTGACCTGGCTAAAGCCAGCGTCCGTGAGCCGCTCGCGCAGCTCGGGCATAGTATAGATGCGCAGCGCCTCGCCTTCCGGCCAGGTGTTCATCACGCCCTCGGCGTCAATGTAGCGGAACTGGCCGTGATAGGTGGACGTGTCAAAGTCAAAGACGCTCTCTATGAGGAACACGCCGCCGTCAAACTCGCTCCAGGTGCGGCGCGATTGCCACATCATGAGCCAGGGGTTTTCCAGGTCCAGGAGCAGGCGACCGCCGGGCTTGAGGGCGCGAGCCGCGCCGGCCAGGGCTGCCCGGTTTCCGGCCTCGTCCAGCAGGCCAAAGGTGGTGCCCAGGATGGTCACCGCGTCAAAGGCTGCTTGAAAGGGCGGCCGGCGCATGTCGCCCACGATGAATCGGGCTTGGTCGGATAGACCCTGGAGCCGGGCCTGCTCGGTGGCATAGGCCATCAGGCTGGGGGCGATGTCCAGCCCCACGACGTGTGCGCCGCGCCGGGCCAGCAAGAGGGCGTGGACGGCGCTGCCGCAGGCCATGTCGAGCACACGCGTGTCCGTGTCGGGATGCAGATCCATCGCCTCGGCCAGCGCGGCGATGAGCTTGATGTCCTGAGCCTGGATGCCGGGGACCGTGGGGCGGTGCCGCACCCGCAGGCGATAGGCCCACCAGTCCCAGGGGCGCTCGATGGTTTTCATGTTTTCCTCCCAGTCCTCAGTTACCAGTCGTAGAAAGCAAGGCTCAGCGCGCTGAGCCTGGCCTGGATGCCAACGGCGGGACCGAGTGTGCAGTGCTGGATCGCGGAGGCGGCAAAGCGTTATCTTGTTCAGCCACGGTATCCCCTTCGGTGGGGCTGGCCGCGTCAAATACCACCGCCTCGGCCATTCACTTTCCTCCCCACTGCTCCTCAAAGGCGTGTTGCCTGTCTGGGTGGCATCATATCTCGGAAAGGAACTGGGATTTGCGGGCCTCATAGTCCTGCTCTGTGATCAGGCCCGCATCCAGTAGCCCTTTGAGTTCCTTCAGCCGTTGCTTTCTCTGCAACGCCTCCGGCGACTGGGGAGCCATAACCGGCACCGGCCCTTTCAGGAGATCGGGGATGCCGTCTCTATCGGCGTCGGCCAAGTCCGCCAATACCTGCTCGTAGGCCTGGCGCACATGGGATGGCATATCATCCACAGTGGCGTAGGTCTGCCCGTCCACCGTTATGGCGTTGGTCGGCAGTTCGCTCGCCGACCTGCTCAAGCTCTCTATCGCCACCCTGGATGTGTCATTCGGGTCATAGCGCACCTGCACGGCCATGCCGGGCTGAATCATGGCGGTCTGGAGCCGGGAGACGAACGTCTTTACCTCGGCCTGGAACGGCGACCGGCCCGGGGGCCGTACCTCCAGCAGCATCCCCACCTGCGGATCGTTATTCAGCGTAGTGCCAGTGTCCCACAGTTTGAGGATGGTTGCCCCGGCCGGTTCCCCGGACTGGAGCAAAGCCTGGGCCTGCAGCATCGGCCGGATCACGGACCCAAAGACCCAGCCCAGGATGACGATGACGACAAGCGCAATGCTGAGGCTCACCACGGGTGTACCGCCTGTAGCAGCCTCGGCGATGACAGCCACAACCACCCCGACGATACCGCCGCCGAGCGCCAGGATCAGGCCGATAATAGTTCCCTTACCCGGTTGCACGCGACTCTCCTCTTTAGGGCCTAACGGAGGCACCAGCGACAAGACGTTGTCGATCTGATGCAGTGATGCCGTCGTTCTGACCAGCAGTTCCGCAGGAACGGTCACCTGTTTCGGGCTCGCCCGAAACAGGCATAGCCACTGATTGACGCAAATGCAGGTTCCTGGTCACTCTTTACCAGTGACCTGCTACTCGACCTCGCGGCGATAGACGATGCTGCGATTCGCCTCGCGAAAACCCACGCTCTCGTAGAGGTGCTTGGCCCCGGTGACATTATCGCCGTCCACACCCAGCGCGGCCCGGGACGGCCCAGCGAAACGAATGTTGTGCATGGCGCTCAGCAGCAGCGCCTGTCCCAGGCCCCGGCCGCGATAGGCCGGCCGCACGCCCAGGATCGACACCTGGCCCGTGTCGCCGCCCAGGTTCAGCACTGCGTCTGGCGTGGTGTCGACGGTGCAGAACCCGGCAACCGCGCCGACCTCATCCAGCACGGTGAGGCTGTTCGCCGGCTGGTACGTGGGCTGGCGGGCCATGTACTCGGCGTCCTCCACCCGGGCGGCCGTGAACTCCCAGTGCCGGGCGAACGCTTCGTTGAACGCCGCCGTCCGGGCTGCCAGATCGTGAAATGCGGTGCCATCTACCAGCCGGAAGCCGGGCGGGAACGTCGGCTCGGCGATGGTGCTCAGGTCCGGGTGCACCATCCAGAAAAAATAGCGCATCGGCTGCATCCCAAAGGATGCACACAACTCGTTGATACCAGGCATATTCTGGCGGGCGTGGATGTCGAAATGGGCCGGGTGCGTGCCACGCAGTTCGCCGGCGCGCTGGTAGGCCCGGCGCAGCAGTTCGGCGCCGATGCCGCGCCGCCGGTAGGCCGGCAGCACCACGCCCTCGCAGCGGACAACGTCCTCGCGCTCGCCGTGTCGGGGGTCCAGCCGCGCATAGCCCACCAGTTGGCCGCCCAGTTCGGCCAGGAACATGTCGCGGGCCGGGTCCCGGCCGGGCCGGTTCAGGTGCGCCTGCAAGCGCCGGGCCGTGGTGGTGAACCCGGCCTGGTCCACGGCGTCGGCGGCGTTGATGAGGGCCACCAGCGCGTCCAGGTCCTCAGGTTGGTAGGTGCGGATGCGAGCATCGGTCATCGGCTACCGAATTACCTCCAGCCCACCCATGAACGGCCGCAGCACCTCGGGCACCACAATGCTGCCGTCGGCCTGCTGATAGTTTTCCATGACGGCGATCATCACCCGGGGCAACGCCAGCCCCGACCCGTTGAGCGTGTGCGGAAAGCGCGGCCGGGCGCCCGGCTCTGGTCGATAGCGGATGTTGGCGCGCCGGGCTTGAAAGTCCTCGCAATTGCTACACGAGCTGACTTCCAGCCATTCACCGCAGCCCGGGGCCCACACCTCAATGTCGTAGGTCTTGGTGGCGGCAAAGCTCAGGTCGCCGGTGCAGAGGGCCACGCGCCGGAACGCCAGGCCCAGTGCCCGGCACATCGCTTCGGCGTTCTGGGTCAGGCTTTCCAGTTCGTCGTACGAGGTCTCGGGCGTGGTGAATTTGTACATCTCGACTTTGTCGAACTGGTGGCCGCGCTTGATGCCCCGCACGTCGCGGCCGGCGCTCATCTTTTCCCGGCGAAAGCACGCCGTATAGGCCACATAATGCAGGGGAAGCTGGTCGGCGTCCAGGATTTCGTCGGCGTGGAGGTTAGTGAGGGACACCTCGGCCGTGGGGATTAGCCACACATCGTCCTCCACGTCATGGTACATGGTGTCCTCGAACTTGGGCAACTTGGCGGCGCCTACCAGTCCCTGGCGCTTGATGACAAAGGGCAGGTACACCTCGGTATAGCCATGCTCGTCCACGTGGGTCGCCAGGAACCAGGCGATGAGAGCGCGCTGGAGCCGGGCGCCGGCTCCCTTGAGCACGTAGAACCGGCTGCCGGCCAGCTTGACGCCGCGCTCAAAGTCGATGATGCCCAGCGTGGGGCCCAGGTCCCAGTGTGGCAGCGGCTCAAAGTCAAACTGGCGCGGCTCGCCCTCGGTCCGTACCACCGGGTTCTCGCTTTCGTCCTTGCCGATGGGCGTGCTCTCGTGGAGGAGGTTGGGCAACTGGAGCATCAGTTCCTCCAGGCGTCCCTCCACGGCCTTGACCTGCTCATCCAGGAGCTTGATGCGCTCGCCCAGGGCGCGCATCGCCTCGATGAGCTCTTGCCGCCGGGCCGGGTCCTTGATCTGGGCGATTTCTTTGGACGTGGCGTTGCGCTCGGCCTTGTCGGTTTCTACTTCTTGCAGCAGGCGGCGGCGCTCGGCGTCGGTGGCCTGGATGGCCTCGATGACGACCGGCGATTCGCCGCGCAGTTCCAACGCCCGGCACACGACCTCGGGGTGTTCGCGGATGAGCTTGATGTCCAGCATGGGTCTACCTCCTCTGGCTAGATGCACAAAGCGCCTCTCGCCTGGAAAGACGAGAAGCGCGTGCCTTCGTGGTGCCACTTTCCTTCATCGCCGACGGGCATCAGCGATCTCGGGGCAGCCCGCTAACGGGGGCCAACCGACCGGTCATACTGGGCGCACTGTGCGCGGACCGTTCCGACCGGGGCTCGGGAGGGGATTTCGGCGGTGGCGTTCACTGCCTCGCACCAACCGGCAGCTCTCTGTAGTACGCGCGTTCGCCTACTCGTCTCTGTCATGGCCGTTTGCTTTTCAACTGTCGAGTTAGATTATACCATCCGGGCACTTGGGTGTCAATTGGCGCGGACCAGGTGTTGACAGTTGCGCCTAGATGGGGTAAACTCCACGGTGTAGGCAAATTATCAACGAAAGCGAGCACGACGTATGCGCTGTCCAACCTGTGGCACGGACAATCCAGCCCAGGCCCAAGTCTGTGAGGAATGCGAGGCCCGGCTCATCGCCGCTCCAGCGCGCAAGGTACGGCGCTGCCCCGAGTGCGGCGCGCGCATGGGGCAATGGGATACCTCGTGCGCCGTGTGCAATGCCCAGGTAGACGTGGTGCCGGTGCCACGTATCCCCCTGCCAGCCTCGGCATTGGTGGGTGGCATGGCGTTGCTGCTGCTGCTCTTCGCGGCCTGGTCCTATCAACCCTGGACGCTGCTGGCGATGGCGCCGCCCACGCTGACCCCTACCTCGTCGCCCCGGCCCGAGCGCACCGCTACCCCCACCCCCCTGGTCACGCCTACGGCCCTGCCCATCACCGTTACTCACGTGGTGCAGCCCGGCGAGACGCTGATGAGCATTGCCCAGCAATATGGCACCACGGTCGAGGCCATCATGCAGGCCAACCAGCTCACGTCGCTCGTGCTGGTGGGGGGTCAAGTGCTCCGGGTCCCCGTGCCGCCCGCGGGCGCGCCCACGCCCACCCCGCGCCGGAACTCGGTGGTACACGTGGTGCAGCCCGGCGAATTTCTCGAGATCATTGCCGAGCGGTATGGCGTCAGCGTGCGGGCGATCATGGACGCGAACGATCTATCCTCAGACCTGATCTATCCGGGCCAAAAACTGGTGATCCCGGTGCCTGGCGCTCGATCCTCCTGACCTGGACGAGCGCGAACCAAACAGGCTGATGCCTGGGTAGATGCTTGCTCGCCTGTTACGTGTCGACAGAACTTGCTCTAGCGCCTAGCTTGTTAGTCGGAGGTCGCGATGGCCGAAATTACCCTGTACGAATATACAGAGCAGATTCGGGAGGCACTGCGCCTGGGCCGGCCGGCCGAGGCCATTGAAATGTGCCGCCATAGCCTGCATCACTATCCCAAGTACATTACAGTGTACGTGCTGCTGGGTCAGGCGCTGCTGGATCTACAAGATCATGCCCAGGCCGGCGACGTCCTGACGCTGGTGCTGGCGGCGGATCCAGAAAATGTGGTGGCCTATGTGGGATTGAGCATTTTCTATGAAAAGGATGGCCTGCTGGACGAGGCCATCTGGTGCATGGAACGCGCCTTTGAGATCAATCCCAACAATGTGGAAATTCGCGAGGAACTGATGCGCCTGCGTGGTCGCCGGGACGGGATCGGGCGCTATCGCATCAAACTCAACAACGGGGCATTGGGCCGGCTATATGCCCAGGGCGACCTGTACACGCGGGCCATTCAAGAGTTCGAGGCTGTGCTGCGCCAGGAACCCATGCGCCAGGACATCCAGTTGGCCAAGGCCGAGGTGTTGTGGCGGCAGCGTCACCCCGGCGATGCCGTGGAGCTGTGCCAGCAAATCCTGGAACGCGCCCCCAATTGCCTCAAGGCCAACCTGCTTTTGGGCAAGATCTGGCAAGAGATGGGCATGGCCGACGAAGGTCATCGCCTGCTGCAACTGGCTCAGGAATTGGACCCCGACAACCGAGTGGCGCAGGACATGTTTGAGGATCAGTCGCCGCTGCCGCCCCGACGAGTCACGCTCCCGCTACCACGGACCTTTACCCAGGCTGACCTGGTGCCGTCTCCGGCTGTGCTCACGCCGGTTCCGGCGCCCATCAGCGTTTCGGTGCCAGATTGGATGCGCGCTGACGTATTGTTCAGCGAAGAGTTGGCCGAGAAAGCGCCCCCGCCCCCGGCGCCGACCCCGGTCGTCGTCTCGCCAGAGCCGGTCAAAGAGCCGGCCCCTCCCGTGGACCAGGCGCCACCGCTTCCCGAGCCGGACTATATGCCCGACCTGGATATGCCCATCCCCGATTGGATGAGAGATGCCCTGGCTGATACCCGGCACGATCCCGAACCGGCGCCGGTCCCGTTGGGAGCCGAGGAACCGCCAGCCGATGAGGCCCCGGATGGGGGCGTGGAGGAAGGCGCGCCGGCGTGGCTGGCTGACATGGAGCCTGACCAATTCGAGGCGCCGCCTTCGGCGCCCCTGGCCCCGTTGGGAGTCGAGGAACCGCCAGCTGATGAGGCCCCGGATGGGGGCGTGGACGAGGGTGTGCCGGCGTGGTTGGCCGACATGGAGGCTGACCAATTCGAGGCGCCGCCTTCGGCGCCCCTGGCCCCGTTGGAAGCCGAGGAACCGCCAGCCGATGAGGCCCTGGATGAGGGCGTGCCGGCGTGGTTGGCCGAACTGGAGCCTGACCAATTGGAGAAATCCGCGCCGGTTCCCGGTCCCGGGTCGGTCGCGGTGATCTCGTCGTTCCTGCGCCCAGACGAATTCCAGGAGCGCCTGGGAGCGCTGCTCAGCGAGGCCGGGCTGCAAGAGGGTGAACAGCCGGGCGACGATCTCTACGAGCCGACCGGTACGCGCTCGGATGCCCCGCCGTCGGTTGCGCAGCCCGATGCGCCGCTGGGGGTATCGTGGTCGCAGGAAACCGGCGTAGAAAACGGCGAGCTACCAACTTGGCTGGGCGACATTGCGCCATCGGAACCGGCTGGCCCGGCCGCGCCCGGGCCTCAGGCCCCTGCTGAGCCCCCGCCGCCGGTGACGCAGCCCGATGCGCCACTGGGGGTATCATGGTCGCAGGAAACCGGCATAGAACACGACGATCTGCCGTCCTGGCTGGACGAGAGCGCGTCGTTGGAACAAACCGGCCCTGCTGAGCCTGGTCC
>JAHJIN010000194.1 GCA_018823415.1 Chloroflexota bacterium
AGTCCAGCGGGCCGCCGATGCGGACACCCGTACCCACCTGAAAGGCTGCCGCTGGTTGCTGGTCAAGAACCCCACCGATCTGACAGACGAGGAACGCGAACATCTGGCCGCGGCCTTGCAAGCGACGACCGAACTCCAGACCAACTACGACCTCAAGGAGGATTTTCGCGCCATCTACACGCTGACCGACCCAGACGTAGCCGCCCAGCGGCTGACCGAGTGGGTCGCACAGGCCCAGACGGTGGGCCACCAAGCGCTGCAGAAGTTCGTCACCACGGTGGAGAACTGGCGCGACGAGATCTTGAGCTTCTTCGCGAGCCGGGGCAGTAACGGCTTCGCTGAAGGTGTGAACACCAAGATTAAGCTGATCCTCCGGCGAGCGTTCGGTTGTCCCAACTTTACCCATCTTCGACTGCGCATTCTGGTTGCATTCGGCCCTTAATCCTACAAAACACGGGAGAGCCTTTGTTGTTGGGTGTCTGGTACTTGCTGGGGCCATCACGTTCTTCTTGGTGCGTCGTTGGGCAACCACTCCGTGGGCGGTTTTGGCCGCCGGTCTGTATATTGGGGCTCCTTACACGGTCTACATGGTCTTTGATGAAGGGAACCTGCCGCGCGCATTGGCTTTGATCCCCATGCCTTTGGCGCTAGCTTTTGCGCTGCGCCTCCTCGAGCACGGCGACCGCCGTTCATTTCTGGGGCTGGTGCTATCGATCCTGTTGCTGATGCTTGCCCATCACCAGCAAGCGGTTGTAGTTCTCGTTGCCTTGGCCATGATAGGTATCACTTATGCAGTGTTCACCCACATCCGATATTTTTCCAAATTCAGGGCATTCGACTCTAAAAGGTCTGTGCGATTGATCCAGTCTGCCTTGCAGGCGTTACGCGCTATTTTGCGGGCAAGCCGCTTTCGCGCGCTGATGATATTCACCGCCTTTGCCCTTGGAACAGCACTTTATGCCTGGTGGCTGGTGCCGGGCTTGACGCATGTAGACTATCCCACTATACCAGACACGTCCCTGTACGCAGAGCGTATCCCCCTCTACTCGGTAACCTGGCATATTCTGGACCCTACCTTGCGCATCCAGCATCTCGAGTCGGTCTACCTGGGGCTGAGTTTGCTGGTTCTGGGTACGTTGGCAACTATTCTATCTCCTACCCGACGCGGCCTGGCTCTATATGCCGGGATGGCGGTGAGCATTGCTCTAGCATTTGGCGTGCATAACCCGCTATATCGTTTTGTTCCACTGACGAACAGCATGCTCCCGGAACGGTTTCTGAATTTTGCCACCCTGCTCCTCGCGATCTCGATAGCAGATCTGGGCCGGGCGATCGGGCGATCAGCGCTCAGACCATTATTGCGGTGGGCGATCATTCTGGGAATCATTGGGGTCATGGTGTGGGATCTGGCACCGTATTGGGACCTGTTGAAAGTAGCCGAGTATACACGCGTTCACGCAGCTTTGACAACATTCCCCGATGGAAAAGATCTGGCCCGATTGGATGTACGCGCAACAGAAGGCTCGATCTGGTCCCTGTTGCCCATGACACTATCGAACAATTTGCTCACATATGGTTGGTCCATCGAGACGACGCCACACCTACAAACGTTTAGCCAGCACAATTACGCCTTGCGACAAGGTTTCCCTCAGCTTGTGCAGCGCAACTATGCGCTATGGAATGTTCGGAAGACGATCATTGTGCAAACAGAGCCTTCTCTTATCGAATCGCTCAAGGTCGCAGGCTTTGACGAGAGAGGAGTGGAAGGTGAAAACGTCTTGCTCGATTCTCGCAATCTGTCCACCCCAGTGATGATGCTTCGGTCCAATGGGATTGTTGTCGGCCGCGGTGGCTATAATACGGTTACCGTGTTCCCCTGGTTGAGTTTTGGCACGTCTTGGAACGTGGACGATTATGAGCCTGCCTATCTGGATCTGTTCAACCTGATCTATCTGTATGATTTTCGTTATCATGACGCGGGTTCGCTGGAACAGCAAATCCGGGAATGGGTTGCCGATGGCAAGACGGTTGTGCTGGATTTGACGGCCATGCCGGAAAGCTACCTGTTTGGTGTCGAAACACAATATGTACAGGTACCTCGTGAACCACAGTTCCGAGCCGGTGCCGAGATCGATTTCCCGCTGGGCAATATAGCCGATCAACCTTTCGAGTACGAAGGCCAACCCTGGCGCGGCATTACCTACTATGGCCTGGACGGAACGCTGGTCGAGGTTCTGGATAACGAGGATCGAGCCTGGCCGGTTCTGGGGTTCAAGACCATTCCCGAAGGACGGGTCTATTTTGTCGGACTGAACTGGGTCACTCACATCCTGGATACGCACGATCAGGCAGCGACCGATCTACTAGACGGTTTCTTTCAGCGGGCGGAGCCATACCGCGAGTTTGTTCAACCCGGCTTTGCGGCCGAGTTTATCCATCCCCCGGCCGATGAATGGAGTTTCACATATCGATCCGGGCAGGATACACCCGTAGTGGTTTCTGAAACCTGGTCACCGCACTGGCAAGCGACACTGGATGGGGAACCTCTCGCCATTTATAACCATGAAAATCTGATCCTGCTCTTTCTCCCGGCCGGCCGGCACGTGGTCGAGTTCCGCTACACGAGTACGCCGATTCAATGGATTGGTTGGGGACTCACGATCGCATCTGCTGCACTGCTTGCGATGATCTGGTTCGTCTACCCACGGTTGGAGAACTGGTACAGAGTAGCTGAAAGCTGGCTGTTTAGCTTGGTGTGGCGACGACCGCCGACCGACGCTAGTGAAGGTCCAGATGGCTAGAAATCTGCTCCGGTTCGCAATCAGTGCGCTCTTGATCGCCCTGGTGGCCCTGTTCGCCTACCGGGGTATCCTGTTCGCGCCGGCCGGCGAGCCGGCCTATCCCTGGGCCTCGGACACGCTGGGCCACGTGCTCAAGGCTGAGTATCTGCAACAGAACCTGGCGCAAGGCGTGCTCTACCCGGACTTTTTTCCCGACTGGTACATGGGCCTCCAGATGCTGCGCTACTACCCGCCGCTGCCCTATTACCTGCTGGTGGCCCTGGCCTACGTGACCAACAACGCGGTGACGGCTGCCAACTGGCTCATCGCGCTGTGCGCCCTGGCCGGCGGGCTGGCGTGGCTCCCTTACCGGCGCTGGATGGGCTGGGCTCCGGCGGTAGCTGGCGGTGCGCTTTACATCTTTTTGCCGGACAATGTGCGCGTGGCCCTGGCCGAGGGCAACCTGCCCCGCGTGCTGGCCACGGCCCTGCTGCCGCTGGCCGTCTATTGCTTGCTACGGACGCTGGAAGATACCGGCGGGATCCGGCACCGCCTGGGCCTGGCCCTCTGTCTCGCGGCGGTTGTGCTGTGCCACGCCATGATGGCGGCCATCTATGCCGTGTGCCTGGCGCTGTTGGCCGGGCTGTGCTGGCTGGCTCGCACCACGTCGCTGCGGCGGGCTGCCTGGGCTGTCGGCAGCGTCGCGCTGGGGATCGGGCTCTCCGGCTGGTGGCTGCTCCCCAGCTTTACCGGCGGCATCACCGAGCTAGACACGGCCGCCATGACCGAGGCCCTGGCCGTGTTCCCGCTGACCCATTACCTGAACCCGCTGCTGCGGGACGGCAACCCCGAGGCCGTGTACCTGGGGGCGGCGCTCCTGGTGCTGGCGGTGGCGGTCCTGCTCTGGCCGTCTGGCCGCGATGGCCGAACTGTCGCCCTGACGCTCGTCGGGCTGTTTGGTGTGCTGATCACCACGTATGGCTTTAACGAGGTGTTCAACGCGCTCCCGTTCCACAGCCTGCTGTGGCCCCTGCGCTTTGTGGGGATCGCCAGTTTCATGCTGCTGTTGGCGCTGATGTGGCGTATCCGGATCCTCAGCAAGTGGTCGCCGCTGCTGGCCTTGCTTGTGGTGGGGCTGCTGACGCTGGACGGGATCGGTTCGCTGTCGCTGATCCACCTGCGCCCGGCGCGCCAGGATCTGCTGGCGATCAGCGATGACTTGGCGGCTCGGCCCGGCTGGCGCGAGGCCACGCTGGACGAGAGCCGGCTGGGTTCGGCGGCCTCGTACTTGTTCACGGCGCACGGCGGGCGCGAGCAGGTCTATGGCTGGGCCTACCAGGGCGCGCGCACGGCGCGCAACGTCGCCGCCCTCAACGAGGCGTTGCAGTCCGGGTCGATGGGCTATCTGCTGGACCGGCTCACCCTATATGGGACCGACGACGCAGTGCTCCTGAACGACATGCTCGTGACGCCGCGTGTGGCGGGCACGCTAGAGACCGCGGGATTCCAGCCAGCCTACACCGGCAGCACGGCCACGCTCTATCACCGCGCTAGCGGCAGCGACAGCGGCCCGCGCGCGGTCGTGGCCCACTGGCCGGCGCTGGGCATTGGCCGGGGGGCGCAGAACCTGGCGTTTCTCTTTCCCCGGCTCATCGTGGGAACATCGTCGCAGGTGGACGATTATACCCTGGACGAGTTGCGCCGCTACGAGACGGTGGTCCTGTCTGTCTTTGGCTGGCGCGACCGGCCGACCGCCGAGGCCCTGATCGGGCAGGCTGCGGAGGCCGGCGTGAACGTCGTGGTGGACTTGACTGGCGGGCCGGAGGATCCGCTGGCTCACGTGCCCCGGTTCCTGGGCGTATGGGGCGAGCACATCATCCTGGCTCCAGAGCCTATCCTGGTGCAAGACCCGGGCGGTTCTTATCAACTGCTACCCTTTGGCGAGATCTCGGCCCTCTGGTACACCCATACTCCGCAGGGAATGCACGTGAAAACGCTCCAGTTCGATTATCTGGGCGAAGTTGGCACCGTGTTGGGATATAACGAGTATGGAGAAGGTCGGGTGTGGTTCGTGGGGCTCAATCTGTTCTACCACGCCGCGCTCACCCGGGACCCGGCTGCCATCGACCTGCTGGCCGAGGTGCTCCGGCTACCGCCAGATACGCCCTCGCAATATACGGCGGTCCCGCTGACAGACTATACGGCCGACCAGGCCGGTTATCGGTTCACGTACACCTTGGAGACACCCAACGCTTTGTTCGTACCGGTGGCCTGTCACGAAGGCACCGTGGTAACTGTGGACGGCGCGCCGGCAACGTTACGCTCGCTGGAGAACCTGGTGGCCTTTGACGCGCCAGCCGGAGAGCACACCGTCGAGATTCAGACACACCCAACATCTATCTATCTGCTCGGCCAAGTCACCACTGGCCTGGCCCTGCTGGGGCTGTTCGGGATGTTTGCCTGGGAGAGGTGGCCCTTTGCCCGGCGAGCGAGTGCACGGCGACCGGCCGACGAGGCAGTGGTCGCAGGAGGCAAGTCACTATGAAAGGAAAGATAAACTGGCGTATAGGGCTGTGGTGGGCGGGCCTGGCCCTGGCAGCCCTTCTTCTGGCTACGTCACCGGCGCTGGCCCAAAGCACCATCACGCTGGACAGCCTGTTTGGCGATTGGGCCGGCCAGGCCAATGTGACCGATCCCGTTGGCGATGCCCAGAATAACAAGACCGACCTGACCGCATTCTACTGGGCCACCAACCCCAACGAGGAAACGGCCTATTTCATGGCCGAGCGGGTGGAAGGCAGTAATGCGCCGGCCATTACCCTGTGGCTTCGCATCGACACCAACAACAATGGCTCCTACGACGACACAGGCGACCGCATCGTCCAGGTGGACTATGACCCCCGGAACGACGACTCGACCGTGGATGTGAGCCTCTATGATGGGACCGGGGCGTTCCTCAGCACCATCGCCAGCGGGGCCGACTGGGGCGAAAGCAAGAACGAGGGCGGCCAGCGCGTCGAGTGGGGTGTCTCCTTTGCCAGCCTGGGCATCGCGCCGTTTCAGACCATCAACATGCAATTGGTGTCAATGCAGGGAGGGGGTGTCTCGGATTCTGTAGCCGAGGTGCAGTGGAGCCCGGCCAACGCCCTGGGCTGGCCCTTGTTGATCTTGTTGCTGGTAGCCGGTGTCATCTTTTTGTTCTATCAGCGGCAAAGGCTGGGCCGGAAAAAGTGAATCCCTGGCTGCTGATCCCGCTCCTGGTCATCTGGCTGGCGGCCGTGGCCTTTTTGCGGGCCTATCGCATCTGGCTGCTCTATTACCTGGTGGGCGCGGTAGGCTGCGCTTACTGGTTAATCCTGGTAGCATCCAATGTCCTGCAATTAGAGCCCGCACTGGCTCATTCGGTAGCCTGGACGGTGCATGGGGTCAGCAATCTCGCCGGCATCCCCACGCGCATCTTTGTCAATGCGCCGGGCGTGTTGCTGGTACTGGTCATCGTGCAGCCGGTGGGCTGGACGGTGCTGCACATTGGTGTGGAATCGTCTGGCCTGCTGGAGATCAGCGTGCTGGTGAGCCTGCTGCTCTTTTATCCCGGCTGGTCGTTGCAGCGCCGGGCGATGCTGATAGCCCTGGGCGCGACGGCGACCTGGATCAGCAATGTGCTGCGCATGTTGCTCATCGTGGTCATGCTGCATGGCCTGGGCAAAGAGGCACTGGTGCTGGCACACATGTACGTGGGCAAGGTGTTCTTTTTCTTGCTGACGGTGGGCATCTTTTTGCTGCTCATCACACTGCCCACGCTGCGTGACGTGCGGAACAAATAGCAGCCGGACTCAGGCTCGAACGGATTAACAGGTGTATGATCTGACGGCATTCTTGATATTCTGGGGTGTCTGGCTCCTGGTGCCCATCCTGGTAGACGGGCTGACCATGCTATCGAGCCTGGCCGGCGTCCTCATCACGCGCTGGCGCCGGCGCCGCGTCCGGCCCCAGCCTCTGATATACACCCCTTTTATCTCGATCGTAGTGCCGGTCTATAACAGCGCCGATACGTTGGAGGCCTGCCTGCGATCCATCGCGGCCCAGGATTACGCTCACGATCACCTGGAGGTCCTGCTCATCAACAACGGGAGCACGGACCATTCCTTTGCCATCTATAATCGATTGCAGGACGAACTGGGGATCTGGCAGAGCTGGCACTCGATCATCAGCCAGGGCAAGACGTGGGCGCTCAATGCCGGCATTCACCTGGCCCGGGGGCAGTACATTCTGAACGTGGACAGTGATGTGGTGCTGGCGCCGGATGCAGTCCGACAGGTCATAGAGGCAATGGAAGCCGACCCGGCCCTGGGCGCGGTCACCGGCGCCATCCAGGTGCTCCTGCCACCACCGACCGCCTCGTTGGGTCAGCGCGTTCTGGCCGAATGCGAATTCTTTGAATACCTCACCGCATTTCACGTGGGCCGGGTGCACCAAACGCTACTCAATAGCCTGTATACGCTTTCGGGCGCGTTTTCGGTCTTTCGCCGTGAGGTGCTGCTCCAGACCTTTCTGTATAGCCAGGAGACCGTCACCGAGGATACAGACCTGACGTTCGAGCTGTATGAGCGGTTTCAGGATATACGGGTGGGCTGCGTTTGTCCGGCCGTGGCGTACGTGCATCCCGTCGAGTCGCTGGGGGCGCTCTATGCGCAGCGGGTGCGCTGGCAGCGGGGCCAAATCGAGGTGAGCGCGCGCCACCAACAGCTTATGCGCCGACCTTTCTGGCACTTGCGCGGGCCGTCGCCGGTGCGTGTCCTGGTCGTGGACCATACCCTCTCTTTTCCACGCTTTGTGTGGACCTTGCTGCTGCCGATATTGCTGCTCTTTGGCTATCCCCTGTCGCTCCTGGTGATGGTGTTGCTGGCACTCTATGCCTTTTACGTGCTCATCGACGTGGTGTGGGTGGGCGTGGCGTGGCTGGGCATTGATCCGGCCGCACGCCGGCGATTGCGCCAGATCTGGTGGGTGCTGCCCATCATGCCCGGGTATCGCATGGTGATCTTTTGGTTCCGCTTTAGCGGCTTTTTGCACGCCATGGCCGAACCGGGCACGTGGCGCGTCCAGGACCCAGCGACCCAGGTTCGGGAAGGGGGGCGCGACCTCTGGCGCCGGGGGCAGCAATTCGTGGATGCCGCACGCCGGATCGCGCGCGACCGATTGCATCACTCCAGCGACCCCCAGTGATCGGTCAGGCTGCGCGCCAGGGGCACAATGTCGTCCATGCGCTCGTAGCCCAGGTGCTCATAAAAGGTCAGGGCGTCGGCATTGTCCCGGGCCACCAGCATATAGTAGCGCAGGCAGCCTTTGGCTCGCAGGCGATGCTCTAGCTCCTCCATGAGTGCCTGGCCGATGCCCCGAGCGCGATGGGCCGGGGCCACCGCCAGGTGATATACCAGCCCGCGCCGGCCGTCCCAGCCCCCCAACACCGCGCCCACCAGTTGGCCATCTTCATCCGCCAGCAAGAACAGATCCGGGTCACGCTCTTGCTTTTTGGCGATCTCGGTGCGCGAATCCGAAGTGCGCAGGTGCACGCCCGGCCCGGCGGTCCGCCACAGCCCCAGTACGGCATCGTAATCATCCATCGTGAACTCGCGGATACGCATTTGCCTCTTTTGTCCCATCAAAGTATCTCGTCCAACGACCCAAACATCACCGCCTGCCGGCCCAGCGTGGGCAGATAGGTGGCGGCCTTGCCGCTGTTGGTGGCCGTGCGGGCAATGCCCATCTCTTCGATGGGGGCGACGACCATGCAGGTGTCGCACAGCACGTGCCCCCCGGCCGCCTCGATGGCGGCGATAGCCTCGGCGGCGGCCGGGTCCCCGGCCACGGCGCGAGAGGTGCAGACCCACAGGCGCCGGCCGCCCAGGCCGTGCTGCACCCGGTCGGCTATCGCGCGCAGTTCGTCAACCGAGCAATGTGGGCAACCCAGGGCCACGAGTTCCGGGGCGTCGGTGGTATTCAAGGCGCGCCGCACGGCGTCCAGGTCGGCCTCGTTCACCACCAGCCGGTCCGGCTCCGCTGCCAGTCGCCACTCCGGGGTGATGCCCTCCACAAAATACAACGCCACGGACCCGCTAGCGGCCATTGCCGCGCCCAGCGCCTTGAGCTGGTCAGCCCCGGCAGCGGGGATGCTGGTAAACGCCGGGATGCGCCCCCCGGCCAGCCGGCCCACGTGCACGCCCAGCGCGCCAAAATCGGCCGCGTCGAGCAGGGGCGCGCGGACCTCCACCACCAGGCTGGCCGTGCGGTTCTCGTCCAGGTGCAGACCCCAGGCCGGCGTCCGGCCGCAGATGGCTGCCGCCAGGGCGCTGATGCCGCTCTCGCGGTTGGTGCGCGCCCCCAGCACCGAGTTGGCATAACTCACGGCGCTGCTCTCGGCCCAGGCCACGTGCTCGCCGGGAGCAGGGACGATGCCGGCCAGATAGGGCGTGCAGGTGGCGGTGAGGGCCACGCCCATGCGCTCATAAGCAGCAATGATGCACAGTTGCTTGTCAGCAAAGGTTTCGGGCACGCCCATCTCGCGCCAGCGCTGCAGGTCCATGCCGCAGGGGTTGAGAAACGCCGGCGCCACCACGCGCGCGCCCTCGTCGCCAAAGCCAGTCAGGAATTCCAGCCCGGCGTCGCCTACCGTCTTGTAGCTGACGCCGCTGATCTGGGCGCTGGACACCGGCACCAGCCGCTCGGCGCCAAAGATATCGCCCAATGTGACCAGGATGCGCATGGCCTTGGCGGTGGCGGGGCCACGCGCGCCATCCAGCATGGCGCGTTCGTCATCTGTCAGCTGCATGTGTATCTACCTCTGTGGATCGGGTTGACAATCCGCCCCACTTGGACCAGCCGGCCGCAGCCACCAGCCCCAGAACCACCACCGCCAGCGTGCCGCCGCTGATCAGCAAACCCAGGTCCCAGCGCGTGGGCCGGTACGTGAACTCGACGCGATGGGCGCCAGCCGGCACCGCCACGGCCCGCAGCAGGTAGTTGGCCCGCTCGATGGGGGCCTCGGCGCCGTCGACCGTGGCGCGCCAGCCGGGGTACCACGTGTCCGACAGGACCAGATAGCCCGGCGCGGCGAGGGTGGCGGATACGACGACGTGCTCTGGTTCGTAGGTCAGGATGTTGATTTCTGCCCTTCCCTGGCTGTCCGCTGGGAGAGAGGGAGCCTGCGCACCAACCAGCACCACCTCACGGGCCGGGTCAAAAACCGGGTCGGACAGGGCCGCCAGCGCGGCGTCATCGTCCAGCACCATGCGAGCGGCGGGAACCACATAGGCCCGAGGCAAGCAGTCCAGGTTCTCGTATATTTTCACGTCGCCGTCGTGGACGCGGCTGAAATGCCCGCCGGTGGAGACGATGAGGGGCCAGTATGCACCCACGCTGCGGTCAATGAGGGTGAGCCCGCGCAGGTGCAGCGTGCCGATTTCCAGCAGTGATTCGACGCGAACCTCGGCCGGGGTGATGGTGGCCGGCAGCGACCACAGGGCATGGTAATAGCTGGCGGCCGGGTCGTCGCGCCACGTGGCGACCGGCCGGGCCGCTCCGGCGGTGCGTGCGTTGGCTGTGTCGGCGCCGGCCCGCAGGGTGTATGTGTAGACCTCGCCCCCGGTCGTGGTCAGCGTGAGCCGGGCCACCGGCGCGCCATCGAGCAGGTCGGTCGCGCCGTCCAGGGCCGAGACAATGCCCACGGCATTCGTGGGAAAGGAGATGAGGCCCTGGGCCATCGTCGTGGGTACGGCCGTGGGTCCCAGCACCGCCGCGTGCCCCAGGTCATAGTACACGCCGTCCACCCAGGCGTCGTGGACCTTGTCGGCGATGACGTAGCGGACGTTCAGCAGCGAGAGGAGCCGGCCCGGCGGTACTTCGTGGATCTGGTCGCGGAGCCGGCCGTCCACGCTCACCGCCTCCGCCGGCACGAACAATTCTTCCAGGCGCACGAACCGGGCCAGAGGCAGCACCCCGCCGTCATAGCCGTCCACGCTGCTGAGCCGATAGTGCAGCGGCAGGTTGGCCGTCAGGGCCTCCTTGTACTTGGTGGCGACGATGAAATCGTAGGTCTGGGCCTTGGAGATCTGCGGCCAGAAAATAGCGCGCAGCTCGTGGACGTCGCCGGGGTCAAAGGCAAACTCGGTGAGGCTCCAGAAGCGGTCGATGCCGCCGGTGTTGAGCAGATGCGCCACGGCCGGCCGCAACGAGGTATATGCCTCCGGCGCGGTGGGCCGGTTGTAGGGCAGCGCCTGGCTGGCGACGAACAACTCGACGACCAGGATGGTAGCGATGACCGGCCCACTTGCCACGAATCGCACGGATTTTCTCTGTGCCAATTCGTGAAATTCGTGGCTCAAGTAGTCTACCCCCAGCCCGGCCAGCAGCGCCACGCCAAACGAGTACAGGAACAGCCAGCGGGCCGGGACCCTGAACAACGCGAACCCCGGCACCACACGATAGGCCAAAAAGTAGAGCGGGTTATAGCGCCCCAGCGCCAGCGACAGGGCCAGCAGTGCGAACAGCACCCAGAACCAGACGCGGGCGTCGCGGCGCCCCCGGACCAGCGCCCAGACCGCCAGTGCCAGCGCTGTCAATCCCACATAGCCCACGAATTCGCCGGCCAGTTGCGCGTCCGGCAGGTAATTGGGCAACAGCGCCGCCGGCAGGTTCCACGGCTCCAGCGAGAACGACGTGGCGGCCTGGTAGCTCATCCCCCCGCCCCGGATGGACAAGCCCGACAGCTCCAGCGTGGGGAGCAGTTGTACGGCGCCGGTGCCAGTGCCCACGATGCCGACGACGATGAGCAGGCCCGTCACAACCGCGAGACGGCGGAGTAGACGAGTGCGGGGGTGTGGGAGAATCCTCCCCCCCTCGGAGAGGGCGAGAAACAGCGCATACAACCCCAGCGCCGCCAGGCTCAGGTACGATTCCTGCGTGTGCCCGGCCAGTAATTGCACGCCCACCGCCAGGCCGGTCAGCAGCGCCAGAGGGATGCTGCGTCGTCGCCAGGATTGATGGAACAGCAGGAGGATGAGGGGCAGCCACGCCACCGCGTTGAGCTGGTTGATGTGGCTCACCTGCGCCCCCACGAACCCGCCCAGCGCAAAAACCGCCGCCGCCGCGAACGCCCCCCAGCGTCCCAGCCCCACACTGACCCGCGCAAAGGCGTAGGTGACCGCCGCCAACAGCGCCACGTGAAGCAGGATTGAGGCGTTCAGCGCCCGGGTGACTGGTTCCACCAGCAAATAGACAGCGTTCAGCGGATACAGCACCGCCGTCTGGATGTTGGCGAAAAACGGCGCACCCAGGAACAGATACGGATTCCACAGTGGGAATCGCCCGGCCCCCAGCGCCGCTGCTGCGTGCTCACGATACGGGTAAAAGTACGTGAACACGTCGAAATCCACCAGGATCAGGTTGGTGAAGGCCAGTCGCCAGAAAAAGACCAGGACCAGGGCGATGAGGGCCAGGATAGAGAGCGAGTCAGGGATGCGTTTCATCGTCTTGTACCAGCCATCTCTCATGTACTGCCGACCACTGACATTGTACAGACGGCGGTCCGCCGTCAGCGGTCATAGCTATAGATGTGTACGCCCCAGAACCGGGCGACGGTGCGCAGGTCCCACAGGCCATGCTGCGCGGCGCACTCGGCGGCAATGGCATCGGCCTGGCGAGGGCCATCGGCCACGCGCACGTCATAGGGCACCACCAGCCGGACGTTGCTGGCAGCCGCGAGTTGCGCCGGGAGCGCCGGGTCATCGACCAGCACCCCGGCGTTGCCATCCCCATTATACCACACCACGGGCCGCAGTGAGAACTGGCTGGCGTGGACAACCAGATCGCCGGGGTCGGTGCGTTCCCAGAGCCACGCGGCGGCGGCCCGGGTGTCCGGCGGGCGATAGGCCGGGTACGTGAACAGTATGACCAGCGACGCCAGGGACGCGAGCACCAGACCGGCCAGCACCACCGACCTGAGCGCGCGCCCCGGCAGCGCCGTGACCCCGCGAGCCACCAGCAGCCAGAAGGCCGGCAGGCACACGGCAAAATAGCGCGGCTCGAACACCGATGGCCCGGCCAGCGAGACCGCATAGGCCAGCGCCACCGGGACGATGAGCCAGAGCACGGGCAACCAGACGGGCCGTCCATAACCGCCGCCCGCCAACCGCCGACTACCAGCAACCAGCACGGCGAGCAATGCCACCACGCACCCGGCCCCCACAACCTTGACTGCGAAATCCGCCGGCGTCGCCGTGGCCGGGCGTGGCGTCACGGCATAGAACGCCAGCGTCTGCGCCACCCGGCCCACGGCCGCCAGCGACGGCGGCGGGATCCAGAACCCGGCCCTCACCCGGCCGATCTGGTCGAGGAGAGCCGGGAGCCAGGGCATAAGGAATATCGTGATAGCCAGGGTGGAACCCAGAGCGTACAACGTATTGCGTGATCTAGACCACGTAATACGCAAAACGTAAAACGCAAAAGCAATGAGGACAAGGGCCGCGTAATAGTGCGCGTAGAGGGCCAGGACTGCCAGGATGACGTAGGCGACCCACCAGCGCGCCCGGCGCTCCCTGGTAGCGCGGAGCAGGGCATACGCTGCCAGGGCCAGCAGGAGCACGACCAGTGGGTACATCCGGGCTTCCCGGGCCTGGGCCACGGCCAGCGATGAGAGGGTCGCCAGCAGCGCCGCTGCCAGCCCGGTCCGGCGATCCCACAGCCATCGTCCCAGTGCGTACATGACCGGCACCAGCGCTGCGCCGGCCAGCACCGACGGCAGCCGCGCCCACATGTCGCTGTGCGGCCCCAGCGCCAGCCAGCCGTGCAACAGCAGATAATACAGCGGCGGGTGCACGTCTCGGACGATGGCCGGGAGCACATCGGACAGGGGCTGGGTCGCCACCCACAGGCCATACGCGTCGTCGTGGGTGACGCTCCAAGCACCCAGGCCCCCGGCGCGCAGGGCCAGGGCCAGCAGGATCACTAGCAGCAACAGCAGGCGATACTTCACGCGGCGCTCCTCACCGGCGGCATTGTAGCAGAGCCTCGCGTCGATGTCAACGCGCTGCCCCCCCTTTACAGAATGCCTCCCAACGTGTAAAATAGAGGGGCGGGGTTGCACGATACCACAACATCTAGAATGACACGCACGTCCCCATACCACAACTTGTGGCCATTCACGCTATTGCCAAATTAGAACATTTGTGCTATAATAGGGTTGGAGGACTTGCTCCAGGAGGCTGCCATGCCCGCCAAAACCTATGATACCGAAGACATCCAGGTTCTCGATTACCCCGAGAACATCCAGCGCCGGCCCGGCATGTACGTCGGCGGGACCGGGCTGGACGCTCTGCACCACCTGGCCTTTGAACTGGTGGACAATGCCGTGGACGAGGCCCTGGCCGGCGCGTGCCAGCACATCCGCCTGGAACTATTGCCAGATGGTGCGCTCAGCGTAGACGATGACGGGCGCGGCATCCCGGTGGGTATGCACCAGGAGAAAAAGAAACCCACCCTGGAGCTGGTCTTTACCGAACTGCACACTGGCGGCAAGTTCAAAGAAGGCAGTTATTCCACCTCGGGCGGCCTACACGGCGTCGGCGTCAAGGCTACCAATGCCCTGTCGGAATGGCTGGAGGTGCGCGTGCGCCGCGATGGCGTGATCTATTCCCAGCGGTACGAAAACGGACTGCCGGTCACGCCGGTCCAAATCCTCGACCCGGCCACCGACCAGCCTGTCGGTCAGGTGGGCGACAAGGACGAGGCCAAGGTCATCAAGGCCCACGCCAACAAAAAGCTGGGCACCGGCTCGCTCATCACCTTCAAGCCCAGCGCCCGGTTTATGGACGTGACCGATTTCGATTTTGACACGCTGACCCGGCGCTTGCAGGTCATTGCCTTTTTGCTGCCCGGCATATCGGTCGAGGTAACCGATAGCCGCAAGCGCAAATCCCGGGCCAAGACCTTTCGCTACGCCGGTGGGCTGGTGGAATATGTCCGCTGGCTCAACGAAAGCCGCCGGGCCATCCATCGCACCCCCATCGAGATCAGCGGGCAGCAGAATGGGACAAGCATCGAGGCCGTGTTCCAGTGGCACACCAGCGTGGACGACTCGGAGATCGTCTCGTTCGTCAACACCATCCCCACGCCGGACGGCGGCAAGCATGTGGCCGGCTTCAAGAGCGCCGTCACCAAGGCCATCAACCAGTTCGCCACTGAAAAAAAGCTGGGCAAAGACAAGGGCGAGGCGGCCATTCGGGGCGCCGACACGCTAGCCGGCCTCACGGCGGTCCTCAAGATTTCCATGCACGACCCGCATTTCACCAGCCAAACCAAGACCTGCCTGGCCTCCGACAGCGTGCAGGGCATCGTCCACAGCATCGTCTATGAGGGCCTGCTGGAGATGCTCCGCAAAAAGATGCCGCTGGGCAAGACCATCGTGCAGCAGGCACAGGCGGCGGCCCAGGCCCGGGTCGCGGCCAGCAAGGCCCGGTCCCTGGTCATCCGGCGCAGCGTGCTGGACGCCGCCGACTCGGGTCTGCCCGGCAAGTTGGCCGATGTGACCAAAGGCATGCCCACCGAGGACACCGTCCTCTATATCGTTGAGGGCGACAGCGCCGGCGGCTCGTGCAAGATGGCCCGGGACCGGCGCCACCACGCCATCCTGCCCCTGCGCGGCAAGCCTCTCAACGTGGAAGGCGTCAAGCTCACCCGGTTGCTGAGCAACAACGAGATCAAGGCCATCATTGCCGCCGTGGGCGGCGGCGTGGGCGCCGACTTTGACGTGTCGGACGTGCGCTATGGCGGCGTGGCCATCCTGGTGGACGCCGACGTGGACGGCGACCACATCCGCACTCTGCTCTACACGCTGTTCTGGCGATACATGCGCCCGCTGTTCGAGAACGGCAAGCTATACGTGGCCGTGGCCCCCCTCTATATGCTGCGCAAGGGCAAACAGACGCGCTATGCCTACACGGACCGCGAGCGGGATGCGGTCCTGGAGCAATGGGGCCGCAACGGGGTGAGCATCCAGCGCTACAAGGGACTGGGCGAGATGAACCCGGAGCAGTTGCGCGAGACCGTCTTTCAAATCGGCGACAATGGCCCATTCAACGAGAGCCTACACCGGGTTACGGTAGAAGACGTTCACCACGCCAACCAGCTCATCAGTACCCTCATGGGCCGCTCGGCCAAGGACCGCCGGAGCTGGCTGCTGGAACGCTGGCGCGAAGAAGACGCTGAAAACGGCGAGAACGGCGACGACGAAGAAAACGGCAACGGGGACGAGGAATAGCCCCCACCCACCCCCTCCCCTCCCCCATGTTGGGGGAGGGGCCAGTTGAGGAACCACCATGTTGACAGACACCATCGCCCTGACCACAGACCTGGAACAGGCCTATTTTCAATACGCCGTGGAGACCATCACCGACCGGGCGTTGCCCCGGGTGGAGGATGGTCTCAAGCCGGTGCAGCGGCGTATCTTGTACGCCATGAACGACATGGGCCTGCACCACGACAAGCCGCACCGCAAATCGGCCCGCGTGGTCGGTGAGTGCCTCGGAAAATACCACCCGCACGGCGACCAGTCGGTCTACCTGGCCATGGTGCGCATGGGCCAGGAATTCGCCATGCGCGCGCCATTGATCGACGGGCAGGGGAACTTTGGATGTTTTACCGGGGACACGAAAATCAGGCTTCTTGACGGCACGGACCGGACTTTCGAGGATCTGGCTCGGCTATACGATCCGGACGAGATATTCTATGTCTATTCCGTGGACAATACCGGTAATGTCGTCGTTGGGGAGGGCCAATATTCCCGTGTTACCCACCGTAACGCTAAAGTCATAGAGCTCGAGTTGGATAACGGCGAAATCATTCGCTGCACGCCCGACCATCGGTTCATGCTCCGCGATGGTTCCTATAAACAGGCAAAAGACCTGATAACAGACGACAGTCTGATGCCCGGCTACTTTAGCGCGGCCCCGGCACGAGAAGGGTTAAACGATTATCTGATGATTTTGCAGCCTCGCACTGGGGCATACGAGTTCGTACACTATCTTGCTGATCGGTATAATGAAGAACATGAGAACGTTTCCATTGCTACCGGCCCGTTCGTTCGTCACCATAAGGATTTTAACCGTTGGAACAACAACCCGACCAACATCGAGCGAATGGGTTTTATAGAGCATCTCCAACTCCATACTGAACAAATTGGCGGGCTTTGGGCCGACGAAGAGTTTCGCCAACTACAACGGGAGGGAGTGCAGCGTTACTATGCCGATCATCCGGAAGTCTTGGAGAGACGCCGGCAGCGATTGATTGCGCAGAATCGATCCGCAGAGTTTCGCCGCCGGAACGGGCCCCGAGTCTCGGAGGCGCAAAAACGGCTCCACCGAGAGCATCCTGAACTCGGTCGAGCTATCTCTCGCCGAATGAAAGCACTCTGGGAAGACCCTGATTACCGCCAAAAGATGTCCGAGGCGCTTCGTGGTATCGAGAAACGGCCGCTTTCGCCAGAGGAACAGGAACGTGTTGCGCAGATCATCTCTGAGAAAAGCCGCACGATGTGGCAAGATGAGACCAAGCGAGCACAGATCGTGCAGGCGATCCGGCAAGCCCTCGCTGCGCCGGAAACAAGAGCCAAACTAGCAGAACAGGCAAGTGCCTTATGGCAAGACCCGAGCTATCGGGCCAAGTTCGCCGACGATCACTTTTCCCAGATGGCCCAGACGCTTTGGGAACAGCCAGGAGTACGGGAACTGCATCGCCGCAAGATCCAGAGACAGCGGGAAGACCAAGAGTTTCAGACCAGGCAATGTGAAGGGGTACAAGCTAGCAATGCCCGACGCCTGGCCGATAATCCAGACATGATGCATCAGCTTGCTGAACAGGCGGCGGTCTCGCTACGCCAGAAATGGCAAAACGAGGACTATAAAGGGCAAGTAATGCGTAGCAAGATCCTGCGCTATGGATCATATCTGCTAGCCCACCTTGAAGCAAATGAGATCACGCCCGAACTCTATGATCAGATGCGTCCTAACAATTGTTTTCCCCGCTTTGAGAAAGCAATGACCTATTTCGATGACTTGGACGAGTTGCTGGCACTATCTGCTACGTATAACCATCGAGTGGTAGCCAAACGTGTCTTGACCGAGCGCTTTAACGTATACGACATCACTGTAGAGCCCTATCACAATTTCTTGCTCAGCAGCGGCGTTTTCGTCCATAACTCGATTGACGGCGATTCGCCGGCTGCGATGAGGTACACTGAGGCCCGGCTGGCCGAGGTGGCCGAGTTTATCCTGCAGGACATTGACCAAGACACCGTAGACATGGTGGATAACTTTGACGGCAGCCTGCAAGAGCCGGTCATCCTGCCGGCCGCGTTGCCCAACCTGCTCATCAACGGCGCCACCGGCATCGCCGTGGGCATGGCCACCAACATCCCACCGCACAACCTGGGCGAGGTCTGCGACGCCGTGGTTCACGTGGCGCAGAAATGGGCCAGGCGCAAGAGCATTACCGTAGACGCGCTGATAGACATCATCCCCGGGCCAGACTTTCCCACCGGCGGCGTGATCTATCGCCACCGCACCGGCCCCGACGGCGAGACGGTGGACACCATCCGCACCGCCTATGACACCGGCCGCGCACGCATCGTCACCCAGGCCCGGGTAGACCTGGAAGACATTGGCGGGGGCAAGGTCAACATCATCGCCACCGAGCTGCCATATGCCGTGCTCAAGTCCACGGTCATCGAGCGCATCGCCCGCGAGGTGCGCGATGGCAAGATCGGCGGCGTCACGGATCTGCGCGACGAGTCGGACCACGAGGGGATGCGCATCGTCATCGAAGTGAGCCGCGTGGCCGAGGCTCGCGAGGTGCTCGAGAGCATATTGAGCCATTCCCAATTGCGCGAAACGTTTGGCGTTAACGCCCTGGCCCTGGTGTCCGAAGGCGTAAACGGCAAGGCCATCGTGCGCCCGCAGCGGCTCTCGCTGCTGGATATGCTGGTGTATTTCATCGACCACCGGCTCACCGTCATCACTCGGCGCAGCCGCTACGAACTTGCCAAGCGCGAGGCCCGGCTCCACATCGTCCAGGGCTTGCTCAAGGCGTTGGATGTCATCGACGAGGTCATTGACACCATCCGCCGTTCCCGCACCGTCGAGTCTGCCGAGACCAACCTCATCAAAAAGTTCGGGTTTACCCAGATCCAGTCCCAGGCTATCCTGTCGATGCAATTGCGCCGGCTGGCTGCCCTGGAACGCCGCAAACTGGTCGATGAGGAAAAAGAGCTGGAGGCTCGCATCAAATACCTCAAGGGGCTGCTGCGCTCTGAAAAGCGCCGGCTGGAGGTGGTGGTCGAGGAGACCCAGGCCATCAAGCTCAAGTTTGCCACGCCGCGCAAGACGGTGATCCTCACGGAAGAAAAGCCCGGCGATGCCATCGTCACCGAGGCCGAGCTGGCCATGCCGGACGGGCCACAGGTCGTCGTCGTGACCACGCAGGGCGTGCAGCGCTACGATGCCAAGCAGTTTGGCTACCGGGTCAAGCCGGGGATCACCAGCCGGGCCGTCGAAGCACACCGGCTGTACGTCCGCGCCGAGCCCACCGATAGCGTGATCCTGGTTTCCAGCCGGGGCCGGGCCTGGTGGGGGGCCGTGGGCCGGCTGCCCCGGGCCGCCACGTTCACCGAGTTGGGGCTAGACAAGAACGAACACGTGGTCGGCGGCGGCGTGTTAGCGCCGGGCAGCGCGCTCGTCGTGGGCACACGCCAGGGCCGGGTCAAGCGCGTCCTGGCCGACGATGCCCGGGCCGGCGCCGAGGCCTCGTGGTCCATCATTGTGGGGCTGGACGAAAAGGACGACGGCGTGCTCTTTGCCGGGATCGGCGGCGAGGCCGCCCAGGTAATGTTTTTCACTGGCGGGCGCATCAACCGCTTTGCCGCCGCCGATGTCAACGCCCAGGCCACGTCATCGGCCCGGGGCGTGGCCGGCGTCAAGGTGGGCGCCAAGGACCATTTGCTGGGTGGCGTCCTGGTTCCGGACCCTCAGGCCGATATGGGTGTGGTGGTGGTGAGTCAAGCCGGGCTCGTCAAGCGCATCCCCCTGACCGAGTTCCCGGCACAAGGCCGGGGCGGTCAGGGCGTGCAAGTGACCCAGGGCGCCAAAGCCGGCCCCACTATCGCCGCGGGCGCCGGTCCTCTGACCGGCACGGTAGACCTGCTGGGTAGCGACGGCAAGCGCCAGCGGTTGGAAGAGGTGCCAGCCTTCAACCGCACGCGCTTGGGAAAAAAGCTGGTCGAACTGGAAGACGTGGTAGAAGTGGTCGTGCTGTAACTGATCCATCTCCAAAGGCCCGGTTTCTCGCCTATGGCGGGAGCCGGGCTTTTTTGTACTAGGGCTCTGACAGGGACGGCTGGTAGATGGCCCAGATGCGCGCCACGGCCGGGGCCACACCGGCAGCCGTTTGCGGGGACAAACCCACCCCAAAATCCAGGTCGTGGGCGCGGATGGAGAGGAGCGTACCGGCCGGGTGCCCCCCATAGAGTTGGTGGGCCATCGCCAGTACGGTATTGGGGCTGAGTTGGTGCGACACAATGCCCGGGCGCGCCTGGGGCGGCACCGGCACCTCGCGGATCAGCGCTTCGTGGGTGCTGATGTGCGCGTCCACAAATACCACGTGATCATAGTCGGCCGCGATTTCGGCCAGATCGGGCGTGAGCTGATACACGTGTCCGGTGTCCAGCACTGCGCCGTCGGTTGCACCGGCGGCGCGCTCTTCCAGGCCATCGGTATCGTGGGGGTCAATGAGTGAGTGGCCCTGTTGCTCACGCAAGGTGTTGATCACGTGCAAGGCCACGCCATCGTCGCGCCGGTCCACATTGCCAAAGCCCAGGACAAGTAATCGCATCACGTTTTCTCTCAAGGATAATGAGCAGGGGCGACGTTGCGTCGCCCCTGCTTGATTGAGTGGCTGGTGCGGTCTAGTCGCGGCGCACCACGTTGATCAAGTCGCCGGTCGAGCCGTACACCTCGACGACCATGGGCATTTGGCCCACGGCGTGGGTGGAGCAACTCAGGCACGGGTCATGGGCGCGAATGGCAGCCTCGACGCGGTTCAGCATCCCCTCGGTGAGGTTGTTGCCGTCCACATAGCGCTTGGCGACCATGTCCACGCTCGTGTCCATGGCCCAGTTGTTGTTGCCGGTGGCAACGATAAGATTGACCTTGGTGAGCACGCCCTGCTCGTCTGTCTGATAGTGATGCCATAGCGTGCCGCGCGGGGCCTCGATGCAGCCCACGCCCTCGCCGGTGATGATGTTGCTGTCGGTCACGATGTCGTCACCCATGATGTCCGGGTCGTCCAGCAGTTCCTGAGCCCGCTCCAGAGAGTACACGAGTTCGATGAGCCGGGCATAGTGGAACAGGAGCGTGGCCTCCACCGGCTTGCCGCCGTTGAGCGTTTTCCAGATCTTGTGCTCTTCGTTCGCCAGCGGCGTATGGATGAACTCGGCCACGTTCAGGCGGCCCAGCGGGGCCACGCGGTACGTGCCTTGAGGCCAGCCCAGCGCCTTGAGGTACGGGAACTTTAAGTAGCTCCAGTCCTCCACACGCTCGGCGACGTGATCCAAATAGTCAGCCGGATCGAACTGGACGAGGAACTTGCCCGCCGGGTCGATCACCCGGATGTCGCCCCCATACAGTTGCAGTGCGCCGTCTTCTCGCACCGTGCCCATATAGTTGCTGGGAAAGACCGCGAATTCCTCCACGACCTTTTGGTTCTTTTCCACCCAGTCCTTGGCGACCGCGATACCCAGTTGCGCGGTGGCAATGTGCTCCGGGATCTGGGCCAGCATCCACTCGCGGTCCTCAGGCTTGAGGGGGGCGTTGACGCCACCGGGCACGGCAAAACGCGGATGAACGCGCTTTTCGCCCAGGCGGCGGATGATCTCCTGACCAAAGGCGCGCAGCTTGACGGCCTTGAGCGCCACGTCTGGCGCAGCCTGAATGATGCCCACCACGTTACGGATGGCCGGGTCGGCGTCAAAGCCCAGGATCAGGTCCGGGCCGGCCAACTCGAAAAAGTGCATACCGTGGCTCTGGATCATCTGCCCTTTGTGCATGAGCGAGCGCAGCAGGTGCGCAGTGTGCGGCGGCTTGACGCCGATGATGTTGTCACACGCCTTGGCCGAGGCCAGATGGTGGCTCACCGGGCAGATGCCACAGATGCGCGGCGTGATCTGGGGCATCTCAAAGTACATGCGCCCCTCGCTAAACTTTTCAAACCCACGAAACTCGTTGACGTGAAAGTAGGCTCGTTCCACCTGTCCGGCATCGTTCAGGTGAATGCTCACCTTGGCATGGCCCTCGATACGGGTTACAGGCTCGATGGTGATCTTTTGTGCCATGAAAGCATCTCCTCTAGTCTGGCTGCTTGTAGCTGGCGCCAGCGACCAGCGGTCAGTCGTACTTTAGGTTTTCGTCCTTGAGATCCGGCATGCGGCCGGCCAATAGCTCGGTGAGTACGAACCAGATGGCGTCCGCCGATGGGGGGCACCCGGGCAGGTACACATCCACCGGCACCACCTGATCCACCGCGCAGGTCTCGATGGGCCGCCCCAGCTCGGGAGACATGGGGATTTTGCCATCCACGGTGCTTTCCGACTCGATGTACGCCCGGCGCAGGGCCTCGTCGGCCCCCACAAAGTTGCGCATGGTGACGATACCGCCAAATACGGCGCAGTCGCCCAGGGCGATGAGGATCTGGCAGCGGTCGCGCATCTGTTCGGTGACAGCCTTGTTGGTGGTATTGTTGACGGCGCCGGTGAGAATGCCCACAGTCACCCCATCCTTGTCGGGGTGCTTGAGGTCGGTAATGGGCGTGGCCCGCAGCTCGACGTGTTCCAGCAGGGTCACGATCCGCTCGTCGATATCCAGCAGCGACATATGGCAACCCGCACACGCGGCCAGCCAGTCGCTCGCGACTTTGATCTTGGCCATTATCAGCTCCTCCTTCTAGTTAGCCCAACCGCTGAGCCAACGCCTGCAACGTGACCGTGTTGGCGGTCACGCCGGCCGGCGCATGAATGGTCGCTGCCACCCGATGGGTCTTGTTTTCCAGGTTGGTCAGGTGGCCCGATTGCTCGGCCCAGATGGGAGCGGGCAGCACCACGTCCGCGCGCTCGGTCAGGGGCGAGGCATAGCTGGCCTGCACCACCAAAAAGTCGGCGGCAGCGGCGGCTTCGGCCACGCGACCGTTGGCCCGGTCATCGCCCAGGAGCACATAGAGGCCCGGGGCCGACCGGAACTGGCCGTTCAGGCCGAGATTGGCCGCACCCACGGCATTGGCCCCCACCACCAGGGGCAGGAACTTGGCCTGGCCCACCAGGACCTTGAGCAGGTCGGCGGACTCGGGCGTGGTGCCGGCCCCATAGACCACGATGGGCTGGGCGGCTTCCAGGGCCAAGTTTACGGCCCGGCGCGCCTCTGGTGATACCAGGGTGGCATATTCGGCCAGGCCATTGTCCTCGCCGCCGATGACTGCCAGCCGAGCGCCGTGGTCCAGGGCACGCTTGATGTAGCCGCTCACCACGCGATGGTCTTCCATCACATCGGCGCCCACCAGCACCACCAGGTCAGCCTGCTCCACGTCAGCAAGTGCGGCGTCGGCGGGCAGGTCGGGCAAGGGAGCGGCGTGGGTCAGTGCGGCGTTCTGGAAGGCCTTGGTGACGGCGACCAGGGTTTCGTTGGTGGCACGGGGGGTGACCAGGGCGCCCACGTCGCCGGCTTGTTTCAGGCCGGCAGCAGCGGCATCCAGGGCCTCGTCCCACGATACCGCCACCTGCTGGCCGTCTTTTTTGACCAGCGGAGTCTTGAGGCGGGGGCGCCCATCGTACAGCGGCTCAAAGCGCCCGGCCACGCAGAGCAAGCCATAGCTGGGCTCGACGTCCCACACGCTTTCGATGCGCAGCAGGTGGTTGGCCCGGCTCACCACGTTTACGGCACAGCCCAGGCTGCACGCAAAGCAGGTGGTGTGCATGCTGTCCACCTCTTTGTCGCGGCCCATGTAGGCGCTCTTGCGATCGATGAGCGACCCGGTGGGGCACACCTGGATGCAGGTACCGCAGGTGACGCAGGTGCTTTCGCCAAAGGGCGCTTGCAAATCGGCGCTAATCATGGACTTGGCGCCGCGCTCGCGCACACCCAGGGTGTGGTTGGCCGCGATTTCGGCGCAGGCGCGCACGCAGCGGCGGCACAGGATGCAGCGGTTGTGGTCCAGCACAAAGTATTCGCGTGAGGCGTCCACGGGCAAGGGCTCGTAGGGGCGCGGATACTTCCAGCTGTCCAGACCATATTGGTAGGCCAGGGCCTGGAGCTCGCAATCTCCGCTGGCCTGACAGTACATGCAATAGTGGTTTCGTTCGGAGAACAGCAGTTCCAGGACGAACTTGCGAGATTCGACGCAGGCCGGTGATTCGGTCTGCACCACCATCCCTTCCGAAACCGGGAACGTGCAGGCCGGCTGAAGGGTACGCTGTTTTTCTATCTCCACCAGACAGATGCGGCAAGCGCCCCAACTGCTGAGGGCCGGATGATAGCACAACTTGGGAACGCTGATCCCGGCGGCCTCGGCTGCTTGAAGCACGGTCTGGCCGGCCTCGGCCTGGATCTTTTGGCCATTGATGGTGATTTCCACCTTTGCCATTGTGCGATTTACCTCCTGTTTGGGGGGAAACTGGCGCCCGATTGCGCACTCTTTCCCGCTTCCTTGTTTACTACCGCCATGAACACTACTAACTTGTTACGATTCTTGTCCTGCGGCCTGGCCCAGGAACCGTTCGACTTCTTTGAGCAGCCGATCCAGCGCTATCGGCTTGGTCAAAAAGGTGTCGATGTGGATGTATTCGTCCGTCGGGAACAGGGCTGCATAGTCGATATTGGCGATGGATGTGACCATCAGGATGGGGATCTCGCGATATGCGGGATTGGCATACATCATCTCGCTCATGTGCAGTCCATCCAGGACGCTGGACATAACCACGTCCAGGATCACCAGATCGGGCTGCTCTTCCCGAACCTTGACCAGACCTTGGTCGCCGTTGCTAGCACTGATCACCTCGTAGCCCTGGGATTCCAGGACGAGCTGGGTGGTGTGTACAAAGTCTGGGTCGTCGTCCACGATCAGAATCTTGCTCACCCTTTCTTCCTCCTCTGCTACGACGCTGTGATGCATCGCTGGTGCTTGATGTGGTATTCGTATTCCTCCCGAAAGTGCTTGATGCTAGAGAGGACCGGATTGATGGCCGCGTCGCCCAGGGGGCAAAAGGTGTGGCCCAGCATCCCTTGACACAGCCCTAACAGCCGGTCAATGTCGCCCTGCTGGCCCCGTCCTTCTTTGATGCTCTGCAAGAGACTCGACAACTGCTGAGTGCCCACCCGACAGGGGGTGCACTTGCCGCACGTTTCGTGGGCAAAGAAACGGGTCAGGCGCAGCGCCGCATCGACGATACAGGCGTCCTCGTCCATGACGGTGATGCCCCCGGTGCCCAACATGGAGCCGGCGGCTTCCAACGCTTCAAAGCTCATCGCGGTATCCAAATAGTCGGCCGTCAGCATGGGCGTAGAAGCTCCACCGGGGATGACGGCTTTTACACGTTTGTCGTTACGGACACCACCCGCGTGTTCATAGATGATCTCGCGCAGGGGGGTGCCCAGAGGCAACTCGTAGTTGCCGGGCTTGTTCACATGGCCGCTGACACAGAATATTTTGGGGCCGGTGCTCTTTTCGGTGCCGATCCGGGCGTACCATTCAGGCCCCCGCAAGATGATGTGGGGTACGTTGGCTAGGGTCTCTACGTTGTGAACCAGCGTGGGTTGCTGATACAGCCCTACCTGGGCCGGATACGGTGGCTTGATCCGGGGCTCGCCGCGCTTGCCCTCCAGGCTCTCCAGCATGGCCGTCTCCTCACCGCAGATGTAGGCCCCGGCCCCGCGATGCACCGAGAGGTCCAGGTCAAAGCCGGAATTCAGGATGTTCTGGCCCAGGAAACCCCGCGCATAGGCATCGTCGATGGCCTTCATCCAGCGCTTGACCCCGGTAAAGAACTCGCCCCGGATATACACAAAGGCCCGGCGCGCCCCCACGGCGTAGGCGGCAATGATGACGCCCTCGATGACCGAGTGGGGGTCGCGTTCGATGAGCAGCCGGTCCTTGAAGGTGCCCGGCTCCCCCTCGTCGGTGTTGACACACACGTATTTGGTTACGGCCGGATCCTTGGGCATAAAGCTCCACTTCAGGCCGGCCGGGAACGCCGCACCACCACGTCCCCGCAGCCCCGACTTTTTGACCATCTCGATCAGGTCGTCCGGCGTATAGTCACGAAGGGCCTTGTGGAGGGCCAGGTAACCGCCCCGTTTGAGGTAAACGTCGATGCGGTCCGAGTTGGGGATCTCGACATTGCGCAGCAGGATCTTTTCGGATAGGTTCATCGCCTCACCTCATCGCTAGGTGGTCCAGCAGCCGGTCCACCTTGTCTGGTGTCATGTTCTCGTATAGCTCGTCGTTGACACGCAGAGTGGGTGCCGTGCCGCAGGAAGCCAGACATTCCACCGTTTGCAGGGTAAAGAGGCCATCCGCCGTGGTCCCTCCCACCTTGATGCCCAACTTTTGCTCGATGTAATCCACCAGTCGCTCGGCCCCGTCTACCAGGTGACAGGTGAGCCCTTCGCACACCTGAAGGACATAGCGCCCCACCGGCTGGGTATGAAACAAGGAGTAGAAACTGGCAGTGCTGTAGACATCCGTGAGCGACAGGTTCAACCGCTCGGCTGTTCGTTGAAAAGCCTCTTCGGTCAGATAGCCATGCCGCTGTTGCGCGATGTATAGCGCGGTGAGCAGCATGGATCTCTGAGATTGCGCCTCGGCTGGTGAGCGCGAACGGTTATCTTGTTCCTCTGGGGACATAGGACCTCCTTTCGTGATGTGTGACGCGTCAGATGATGTGCTACGCTTCGCTCATTACCTCCACCAGGAACATCTCGGGCACCGGGGCAGGATAGTATTCGCCGCGCTTTTCTAGCCATTCCAGGTCACAGCGCAGGCAGCGCTTGCATTCTTCTTCGACGGCATGGCGATCCAGACCCAGCTCCACCTCGGCATAGCAGGCGCGCCGCTCGGTGATGGGCAGCTCGGACATTTCGGGGCGCCGGGCCTCCGCATAGTCGTCCAGGTTGAATTGCTGGGGCACAAACTGGTACGGCGGGTCATAGACGGGCCGGACATAGTCGCCGGTGCGCAGATAGTGATCCACGGCCACGGCGGCCTTGTTCCCGCCGGCCACGGCCTCAATGACGGTGGCCGGGCCGGTGGCCGCGTCGCCCACGGCAAAGACGCCGGGCTGAGACGTGACCAGGGCCTTGTTGGTCTTGAGGGTGGTGTCGCGGTTGGTTTCCACACCGCTGTCACGGAGGGTTTCCAGATCCACTTCTTGGCCGATGGCCGGGATCAGGATGTCGGCCTCCAGGGTAAACTCGGAGCCGGGGATGGGCACCGGCCGGCGGCGGCCGCTGCGATCCCAGTCGCCCAGTTCCTGGTGTTGGCACACCACGCCGGTCAGATGTTCGTTGCCCAGCACCTTGACCGGGTTGGTGAGAAAGTGGTAGATGATGCCCTCGTCCTCGCAGGCTCGGACTTCGGCCAGATAGGCCGGCATGTCGGCGCGGGTGCGGCGATAGACCAGGTGGACCATGCCGGCGCCCTCGCGCCAGGCCGTGCGGGCCGCGTCGATGGCGACGTTGCCACCGCCCACCACCACCACGGTCTTGCCTTCCAGGTCGGGGGCCTGGCCCAGAGCCACGTCACGGAGATAGTCCATGCCGTGGTAGACGCCCTTTTTATCCTCGCCCTCGAGGCCCAGCTTGCGGCTCTTGTGCGCGCCCAGCGCCAGGACGATGGCCTGGTAGCCGTCTTGCTTGAGGCTGTCGATGGTGAAATCCTGGCCCAGGGCCTGGTTGTAGCGAATCTCGACGCCGGCGCGCTCGATGTTGGCGATCTCCTCGGTCAGCGTGTCACGGGGCAGGCGATAGTCGGGTATACCCACGGCCATCATGCCGCCACCCACCGGCAGCTTTTCCAGGACGGTGACCGGGTAGCCCATCTGGGCCAGGCGCAGGGCAGCGGTGAGGCCGGCCGGGCCAGCGCCCACCACGGCCACCTTTTCGGCCTTGGGCTCGCCCAGTTTCTCCGGGGTCCACGGGTGCTTGATCTCGGTATCGGCCATGTAGCGCTTGATGGCGCGGATGGCGATGGGCTCGTCGATGTCGGCCCGGCGGCAGCGGTCCTCGCAAAAGGCCGGGCATACACGCCCGCAGGCCAGAGCAAAGGGGTTGCGCTGGCGATGCACATCCAGGGCCTCGGCAGTTTTGCCCTGGGCGGTGAGGGCGATATACGTCGGCACGTCTACCCCGGCGGGACAGGCGTTCAGGCAGCGGGCCTCTACCAAGGCCTCGCAGGACCCGGCGCGGCAGTACTTGTCTTCGATGTGCTCGATGTACTCGTCCATAAAGTAGCGCAGGGTGCTCATCACCGGGCCGGGAGTGAGCTGCCCCAGGGCACACAGCGAGTTCCGGTCCATTCCAGTAGCCAGGCCGCGAATGGTATCCAGGTCTTCCATGCGCCCCTCGCCATTGCTGATGCGAGTTAGCACCTCTAGCAGGCGCTTGCCGCCCACGCGACAGGGCACGCACTTGCCGCAGCTTTCGGCCTGGGCAAAGGTGAGAAAGAACTTGGAGAGTTCCACCATGCAGGTGTCTTCGTCCACCACGATCATGCCGCCCGAGCCCATGACCGCGCCCACCTCTTTGAGCGAGTCAAAGTCGATGGGGATGTTCAGGTGCTCAGCAGGGAGACAGCCACCCAGCGGGCCGCCGGTCTGCACGGCCTTGAATTGCTTGCCGTTCAGGATGCCGCCGCCGATGTCAAAGACGACCTCGCCCATGGTGATGCCCATCGGCACTTCCACCAGACCGGTGTTGTTGACCTTGCCGGTGAGGGCAAAGATGGCGGTGCCGGGGCTGCGATCTGGCCCGATGGCGCGGAACCAGTCGGCGCCGTTCAGGATGATCTGGCTGACGTTGGCATAGCTCTTGACGTTGTTGAGGTTGGTGGGCTTGCCCCACAGACCCTTGACGGCCGGGAATGGAGGTCGTGGGCGCGGCTCGCCGCGCCGGCCCTCGATAGAGGCCAGCAGCGCCGTCTCTTCGCCGCAGACAAAGGCCCCCGCGCCTTCTTTGATGCGCAGGTGGAAGGAAAAATCGGTCCCCAGGATGTTGTCGCCCATCAGGCCATATTCTTCGCACTGGGCGATAGCGGTCTTGAGGCGCTTGATAGCCAGGGGATATTCGGCGCGGCAATAGATATAGCCCTCGGTGGACCCCACGGCGTAGGCGCAGATCATCATCCCCTCGATGAGCGAGTGAGGGTCGCCTTCCAGGATGCTGCGGTCCATGAACGCGCCGGGGTCGCCTTCGTCGGCGTTGCACACCACGTACTTTTGGTCGCCCGGGGCGCGAGCGGTGAATTGCCATTTGAGGCCGGTGAGGAACCCGGCACCGCCCCGGCCCCGCAGGCCCGAGGCCTTGACCTCTTCGATGACCTCGTCCGGGGCCATCTCGCCCAGGACCTTGCTCAGGGCCTGATAGCCATCCCGGGCAATGTACTCGTCGATGCTCTCCGGGTCAATGAGGCCGCAGTTGCGCAGGGTAATGCGCATCTGTTTGCCATAGAACGGGATGTCGTCATAATACGGCAGGGCGGTCTGGTTGGCCGGGGCCTTGTAGACCAGTTCTTCTACCACGCGCCCCTTAACTAGGGTTTCTTCTACCAGTTGCGGCACGTGCTCGGGCAACACCTGGCAGTAAAAGATGCCCTCGGGATAGATGATCATCACCGGTCCCATGGCACAAAAACCACGGCAACCCGTGTGAATTAGGCGGACCTCGTCCTGCAAACCTCGGCGCTCGATCTCGTCCGTCAGGGTCCGGAACGTCTCTGTGGAGCGCGAGGCCGTGCAGCCAGTGCCGCCGCAGACCAACACGTTGGCCCGATAGAAAGGTTCGGCCATAATGCGTCCTCCTCTAACGAATTGTCCGATCTACCAGTTTATCAATTTCCATTTAGGACACGCGCGCCAGTACTAAATCGTCTACCACGCGGCCGTTGATGAGGTGCTCTTCGATGAGCCGGGGCACCATGGTGGCCTTGACATTGGCATAGGTGATACGGCCGGTGCCGGCCTGCTCAATGTCCACCAATGGTTCCGAGGCGCACATGCCAATGCACCCTACGGTGGTCACGTGGGCGTCGATCTCGCGTTTCTGGAGTTCCTCCAGGATCGCGTGCATGGTCTCTCGAGCACCAGCAGCGATGCCGCACGTCCCCATCCCCACGATGATGGTGGTGCCGGTGTCCAGTCGGACCTTGAGGTCCTTTTGAGCTTCTTCCCGAACGCGCTTCAGGTCGTCCAAGCTCTTGAGTTTGGGCATGTTTTCCTCCGTATTGCTTAGTACGTATGGCTTAATTCGGTTTCGCCCTCGGCGATGAATGCGCCAAGCCAATCGCGCACGATGGGATGGCTCAAGGGCACATCGCCCAGTTCTGACCGCAATTCAGCAGTATCAAAGGCAAATTCACGCACATCCACCCGATGGACATAGGCCAGGTCGATAGGCCGAGGTGCCAGCAAAAAGGCCAGCAAGCTCTGCCCCATGTCGCCCAGGGGCGCCCGATCCAGGTGGCTGTGCTGAAATGTGGCCGTGACCGTGGTGCCGTGGCCCATCTGAGACTCGATGCGCACGCCGCCATTGCAGCGCTCGGCCGCCGCCGCCAGCAGGGGCAGTCCCAGGCCCACGTGCCGGGTGGTGCGGGTGGTGTAAAAAGGGTCCAACACCCGCCGCACAGTTGACTCGTCCATGCCGCAACCATTATCTTGCACACTGATGGTCAGCATATCGGCTGCCGTGTCCTCGTGAACGGTGAGCGTCACGCGCGTGGCGCCGGCGGTCAGGGCGTTCTCCAGGATGTCCAGGACGTGCAGGGCGAGTTCACGCATGGTAGTTCGACTGGGTTCACCCCTCCTCGGCCGGGGCGTCCAGGTCGCGCACGATCTGGACCATGCGTTCTGGCACCAGGTGCCCCACCACATCGTCATCGATGACGGCCACCGGGGCCAGACCGCAACTGCCCAGGCAATACACCACCTCGTAGGTGTACTTGTAGTCGGGGGTGGTTTCGCCGGCGGGGATGCCCAATTCATCTTCCATGGTCTGGACGATCCGGGCCGCACCGCGCACGTGACAGGCGGTACCGTCACACTGTCGGATGATGTGTTTGCCCCGGCGCGTCAGATAGAACTGGGAGTAGAATGTGACCACGCCATAGATCTGGCTCAAGGGTACCGACATGCCCCGCGCCACGGCCTGGAGCACCTCTTTGGGCAGATACCCATAGATTTCCTGGGTTTGTTGGAGCACCGGGATGACCGCACCCTTTTCTGCGCCATACTTGGCTAGAATCGGGTCCAACAATGACAAGTCAATGATCTCTTCGAGTGCTTCTGCCATGCTACCTCCTTGTAACGTGATGGGTGAACGTGATACTGGCGATGGTTATAGTGTTTTGACGGCGCGATTGTCCTGGTCCAGCAACGCCAGCCGCAGCTCGGCGATGGTGGGCGATTCGATCTTGAGCAAGGTGCGCGCGCTGATCTCGTTCAGGCGGTGGGCGTCACCGCCAATCAAGAGCAGGTATGCGCCGATGGCCGGGAACCGTTGCCGGGCCTGATCTGGCGTGGTCAGCGGCGAGATCTCGAGTCCCAGAAATCCGGCGGTGGGCGGCACAAAACCCAGGTTCGCCAGGAGACTGTAGGCTGGCCGGTCCACGTGGGCCGGGATGCACAGCCCGCCCAATTGCTCCACCAGGGCCGCCACCTGCTCCACGCTCAAGTCGGTCGAGGTCTGGAGCAGGCGTTCCTCGGTATAACTATATTCGCCCTCGGCGTCTACCACGTACTGCGCGCCAAAAAACTCTTCTCGATTCTGCAGCGGCGGCAGGTGCGTCCACACAACCTCTTGCATGGCTGCCGCCGGCTCGAGGTCGTCGAACAGACAGAGCAGGTGGACCTCTTCGCGGCTCTGGACTTCCAGGCCCGGCCACACCGTCACGCCGCTGTCCTCGGCGGCCTGCATCAGGGCCGGGGCATTGCTCATGGCGTTGTGATCCGTGACGGCTATCAGGCCCAGGCCCCGCCGGCGCGCCTCGCGCACAATGAGCGGCGGGATCATCTCGACCTCAGCACAGGCCGAAAGCACGGTATGCAGGTGCAAGTCGGCCAGGATCGGGCGCAAGAGCGGCACCGCTCAGTCGCCGGCCGCCACGCCCTGGGCCGCCAGGGCCGCCACCACCGCCCACGTGCTCTGCGGCGACGACAACACGGCCACGTCCTCATCGGCAGCTTTTTCCAGGGTGTGCGGATCAATGGGCGCGTCTTCGGTCACCACGATGGCCGTCAAGCCCAGCAACGAAGCTACGGCCACAATGTTAGGATGTCCTTGCAGTGTAACCCAGACGTTGCCCGACTTGGCGCCGGCCATGACGCAACTCAACAAGTCCGCGGCGTACCCGCCGGTGACCATCCGCGACAGATCCGCGGTGGGGGTGAGGTTCTCTAGCTCCAGGTGTGCAATCATCTGGCCCAAGGTAATCATGTGATTGTTCACTCCCGCGCAGGCAGCAGGTGAAACACGGCTTCGAGATTGGTGCCCCGGTCCATCTCGGATTGGAGGCGCATCTCGTCGGCGCAGTGTTTGATATTGACCAGGCCCATGCCGGCGCCAAAGCCCAGCTCGCGAATCCAGGCCGGGGCGGTGGAAAACCCAGGCTGCAAAGCCTGCTCCACATCGGGAATGCCCGGCCCCGTGTCGATGGCTCGCAGGCGAATGCGCTCCGGCCAAATGTCCACCACCATATACCCGCCCACGGTACTGTGGATGATGATATTGATTTCAGCCTCGTAGGTGGCGATGGCGACCCGCCGGACGAGCTTGGGGGTTACTCCCAGTCGCGTCAGGGCCTTTTTGATGCGACTGGATGCCTCGCCGCCCCGGGCAAAATCGCGGGCCTTGATCTCGTAGCGCAAGACCAAGCTGGTGTGGTCCGACGGGATATCCTCAAAGATGTGGCTGGCCCGATATTTGCTGATCTCTTCCTGACGATAGTCCAGTTCGATGGCCTTGAGCAGGCCCCGGGTAATGTCGCCGGCGGTGATAATCCCGGCCAAGCCCCCGGTCCGCTCGACCACCGGAAAGCGTCCAAAGTTATAGCGGGAGAACATGTTCACGGCCTGAACCACTGACTCGTCGGCAAAGAGAGTGGTCACGTTTGGAGTCATCTTGGCACCGACCGAGACGTCCATCTCGCCACTTTCCAGGGCCTTGATGATGTCCTCGATGCTGATCACTCCTACCAACTCGCGGCCCCGGACCACCGGCAGGCCCGAGATGCGCCGGGTCCGCATGATCTCTTTGGCCTCGCGCAGCGATGCATCAGGCGCGATTGTGATGACCTCGGTGGTCATCACATCGGCGATCTTGAGTTCATAGACCAGTTCCTGGATCTTGGTGAATTCCAGGGCGGCGTCGGCAACCTGGATCATAGGTCACAGATTGAACAGGCCGCAGCTTGGCATGCCAGCCTGGTATAACCGGCCGCAGACCTCGAACATGGTGTAGGGGGAATATAGCAAGGGGATGCCTTTTTCCTCTGCCAGTTCGACGGTCTCGGGCGGGGGGCGCTTGCCGCGCACAAACACAATGGCCGAGATTTCCGACATCTCGGCCGTGCGTACAACTTGGGGGTTGGTGAGACCGGTCAGGAGCAAGGTCCCGGCGTGAGTAAAAGCCAACACGTCGCTCATCAGGTCTGCGCCGCAACCCATCGCAACCTCGCGATCCAGATCCACGTCACCAGAGAGGGCTTCCCCCTCGATGATGGACAGCACTTGGCGCAGCTTCATACCTTCTACCTTCCCAGACCGACACCGATGGAATCGGGCTAACTATATCACAAGTGCAGCGGATAGTCAAGGAGGTATTTGTGCGATGTTTCACAAGCCATCCCCGGGGACCGTGTATGTGCCAGTGTCCAACCCGGTTTACAGCCCCCTTGTCTCACTTGACAAGGTATGATAAACTATGCACGGTTATATTCACTGCAGGAGAGCATTTTTGAACGTCAACGCGCTAGAGGTGCTGGGAGGACTGGTCCTGAGTTCGCTCATTGCCTGGGTGGGCTATCGCCGGGCCTCGCTATCCGGCAGCGGGGCCGTGGGCGCGGTGCTCATTGGCACCATTATCTTTGGTCTGGGCGGCTGGGTCTGGGGCCTGTTGCTCATTAGCTTTTTCGTCACTTCTAGTGCCCTCTCGCACTACAAGGGCCGGGAAAAGGAATCCCTGGCAGAAAAGTTTGCCAAGGGCAGCCGGCGTGACCTGGGGCAAACCCTGGCGAACGGTGGGTTTGGGATGCTGCTGGCCTTGCTACACCCGCTATTCCCGGCCCATGAGAGTCTGCTGTTTGTCATCTATGCCGGGGCCATGGCAACGGTCAACGCCGACACCTGGGCCACGGAACTGGGCGTGCTCAGCCAGCAAGCCCCACGCCTCATCACCACCGGCCGGCGCGTGGTGACGGGCACCTCGGGCGGCGTCTCGACGCTGGGCACCGGAGCGTCCCTGGCCGGGGCGCTGGTGATCGCCCTGCTGGCGGTGCTGCTGCGCGGCATGGATGGCCGGGCTATCCTGCCGTTGCTCTGGCTCCTGCCCATCGTCACCCTGAGCGGCCTGGCCGGCTCCTTGCTAGATAGCCTGCTGGGGGCCACCGTGCAGACCATCTATTACTGTGATACCTGTCAAAAAGAGACCGAACGCCCAGTTCATCGTTGCGGCCAACCCACCCGGCGCCTGCGCGGGTGGCAATGGCTAGACAATGACAGCGTAAACCTGATCAGCTCGATCGTGGGCGGTCTACTCGCCGGGCTGGCCTGGGGGGTCTTGGTCAGCCCATAATCTCACCGGTCCCATGCCATGCCTCGGGCCACATATCCCATATTCGTGAGGGTGCCAACATGCGTGAACCATCTCCCGGCGGAAAAGGTAAACTGCGCCGCAGCCTGACCCAACAAGCTATCGAACTGGCGATGCATGGTCAATGGCAAGAAGCCATTCGCGTCAACGAATCGATCTTGAACCTGTTTCCTACCGATACCGAGGCTCGTAACCGGCTGGGCAAGGCCCTGCTGGAATCGGGCCAGTATCAAAAGGCTCTGGCGGCGTATCAGGTCACGCTCGAGCTTGACCCCAACAATGCCATCGCGCGCAAAAACGTCCGCCGGCTAGAAAGTCTGGTCGCCAACGCCGCGCCGCCGGTCAAGCGCAGCACTGAGCGCCTGGCGCCTCATTTGTTCCTGGAAGAGATGGGCAAGACCGTCGTCACTACCTTGCGCCAGCCAGCAGCGGCGAATGTGCTGGCCGGTTTCGCCGCCGGCGACCCGGTTAACTTGCAGGCCGATAAAGGCGTGGTCCGGGTCGTGTCCGAGCCCGACATCGTGCTGGGGCATCTCCGGCCCGAACTCGGCCAGCGTCTCATCAAACTGACCAAAGGTGGCAACCGTTACGTGGCGGCCCTGACCACCGTGAACGACGACGAGGTCAAGATCATCATCCGCGAAACTTACCGCCACCCCAGTCAGGCCGGCCGGCCTTCTTTTCCCTCGCAAGAAGACAAAGGTCCCCGCCCCTACGCCAAAGACTTTGTGCGCTACCTGGAGGAAGACGATGACTTGCTGCAAGCGGCCCGGGAAGAGGACCAATATGGCGAGGACATTGACATCGATCCCCTGGATGACGACGAAGAAGACCTTTTCAAAGACGCCGAAGAACTGGTGACAGATGACGATGACGACGACGACGATGATGATGATCAGGAAGACATAGAACTAGAAGACTGAACCACGTCTCGGGTCAGCCTCGTATGCGTTTGGGGCTGCCTATGTGGTGACTTTTGACCGGTTTTGTAGTATAATAATCATGGCAAGTCGATGACCCACCACAGGACCATTTGTCCGGTGCGTACCCTGCCAAGAGTGAACCATGACCGCCGAGCCCCAGTCCCAGCCGAAACGTCGCGTATCCTGGATAACCCGCGTGTGGGATTTCTTGCGCCGGCTGTGGAGCACACCGCGGGTGGCACCGCCACCGGCACCACCCGCGGCGACGGCGCCCGCAACACCACCAGCTGCGGCGGCACCGCCCGACCCAACCTCACCAGCCATTGCTGCCAAAGGTGACCTTATGACTGTTGTGATCGCTGTGGCCAATCAAAAGGGCGGTGTGGGCAAAACTACCACCGTCATCAACCTGGGAGTGGCCCTCACCGAGTTGGGCCACCGGGTCTTGATCGTCGATCTGGACCCCCAGAGTTCCCTGTCTATCGGCACCGGGCTAGACATCTTGGGGCTAGATAGCACCATCTATAACGTGCTCACCAACCCGGGTGTGCCCATCGGTCAGGCTATCCGCAACTTGCATCCCAACCTGGATCTTTTGCCCGCCAACATTGACCTGGCCGGCGCCGAGATCGAGTTCATGTCCGAGATTGGGCGCGAGTCGATCCTCAAAGAACACCTAGAACCCTTGCTCGGGCAATATGACTATATCATCATCGACTGCCCGCCCAGCCTGGGCATCCTGACCATTAACGCGCTCACGGCCGCCAACAGCGTCATCATACCCCTGCAGTGCGAATATCTGGCCATGCGCGGCATGCAGCAATTACTCCAGACCATCGAAAAAGTCCAGAAAAAGATCAACCCCGACCTGCAGATCCTGGGCATCCTGGGTACCATGTACGATGGCCGCACACTCCACGCCCGCGAAGTGCTGGACGAAGTTCGGTCTATATTTGGCGACCTGGTCTTTGAGCCTGTGGTCAAGAAAAGCATCCGGTTTGCCGAGGCCCCGGTGGCCAATTTGAGCCTCATTGAATATGACCCGGAAAACGAAGGTGCCCAAGCATACCGACAACTGGCAAAGGAGATAGCCCATGCCTAGGCGAGTATCCCTGAAAGGCAAAGGCGCCGAGATCTTTTATCCCAACGGCGAAGACCAAGAGAGCACTGACGCGGCAGCCGGTCCGGCCACGCCGGAACCGGCTGCAACCAGCACCCGGCGCCGGTCTCGTGCCAAGAGCCCGGACCCAGCCGCCACCGCTGCGGAAAAGAAACCCGCGCCCGCCAAAACCACGCGCCGCACGCGCCGCGCCACACCGGCAAAGCCGGCCCAGCCAGAAGAAGCGGCCGCGCCCCCGGCCAAGGTGCCCGTGGCAGTGCTGCCGCAAGCGCCGCCCACGCCCACGCCAGCCGTCAAGACCCCGGCCCCGGTTCGGCCGGCGGTGGCCTCACCGGACCGGACTCCCACGACCGGCCAGCCCACGCCGGCGGCCACGCGGGTCCCCCCGGCGCCCACCACCACCCAGGCCGCGCTGCCGGCCGCTGCCCCTGACCCAGATCCGCTGACCACCTCAAAGCGCTATGCCAAACTAGCCAACGAGATCGACACCCTGTACGAGATTGCCGCCCGCAAGAACGCCGCCGGGCGCGGCGTGGGCCAAGCGATGCAATGGCTCAGCGACGCCCGCCGGCTGGTCCTCAGCGGCAAGTCAGCCGATTATGCCCAGGCCGAGTTGTTGGTTCGGCAGATTAGCGGCACCCTCCAGCACGGTGACGAGATCGACCAACTCTATGCCCGGGTTCTGGCAGATGTGGGCGATAATCCTGATCTGACCGAACAGTGCATGGGTCTGCTGCAGCAGGCCCGCAAGATGATCATGGTGGACAGCAACCTGGAAAACCTGATCCAGGCCGAGTTCCTGATGGAAGAAGTCAAAGGCATATTGATGCAGGTGGAAAAAAGCCACGACTCGGCCAGCGGCTGGCCCACCCGCATTCTGTGGTTCTGGCTGGTGGCCTGGCTGGTGGCCTTGCTCACCCTGTTTATCGCCGACAAACCCCTGGCCGAGACCCTGTACAAGCAGGGACTCACCCCCGCCGGCGCGCTGCCGCCCTCGTCGCTCGCCCAATACATGCTGCCCTGGCTGTGCCTGCTCTGGGGCGCGGTGGGCAGCGTGTTCGATACGCTGGTCGCCATTAACCAGCACATTGCCAATCGCACATATGACGGTCATTACCTGGGTCAGGGCTTTGCCAGCCCCATGTACGGCGCCATCCTGGGGATCCTGTTCTATATCCTCTTTACCGGCGGCGTGGTGGCTATTGGCACCGGCCTAGCCTTTTCCAGCCTGGCCGAACCATCGTCAGGCAGCACCGTCGAGTCCATGGCCGTCACATCGTCACGCTCGCTGGCGCTGTGGGCAGTGGCCTTTTTGGCCGGCTTTTTCCACAACCGTACCTTTGATCTACTGGGCAAGATCTTTGACCAGATACTCATCACCCTCAAGATCCTACCCGAGCCCAAGCCAGAGCCGGAGCCGGAGGCCAAGCCGACCGAGCCGCCGGCCCCTACGCCGACGACAATTCCCACCCCAGTCCCGGTGCCAACGCCGGTTCCAGTGCCCACGCCGATGCCCATTCCTACACCGGTCGAGCCGGCACAGCCCGGGCCGCCCGAAGGCCCGCCGCCAGAGGTGCCGGCCAACATCTTGTAACTTGGTCAACCGCACCGCATCAATGCCCCCAGTCCAGTGGGGGCATTATCACGCCTGGGCGCAGTTGTGCCCACCCTGGCCTGATGGTATAATTGTAGCCCGTATAATAACATGAACCAACCAGGACCAAGTGCTAAAAGATGGACGAATCGTTAGTGGGAGATGAAAACAATCACACCCGATTGGAAACCATCGTCACCGATGGCATCGTCGCCGCCGTCTTGCGCTCCCGCAAATACCGCGCCGTCTGCCCAGACACCGTCCGGCGCATCGCCCGGCGCGAGCTGGCAAACCGTGGCGACGTCAAGACCGCCGTCAAGGAAACCAAGCGCAAGCTGCACCAGGTGTACGGCGCCTACGAAGAGCCGGTGGACTACCACGCCGCCCATACCCGGCTGGCCGTCGCCTACGAAACCCGGTCCGAGGCCGAGGTCCGGGCTGTATGTCGCGGCCTGTTGGCCCGGCACGCCTCTACCCGCGAGCGCTTGCCCATCCTCGACGAGTTCTACCCGCCCATCTGGGCCGTTACGGGCCGGCCCGCCAGCCTCCTGGACCTGGGCTGCGGCCTCAACCCGCTGACCATCCCCTGGATGGACCTGGCACCCGGCACGCGTTATCATGCGTTCGACATCGACGCGGACCGGGTCGCGTTCCTGAACCGCACTCTGGCCCTGGCCGGGTGCCTGCGGCTGGCCCGGTGTCAAGACATCCTGTGCCAGCCGCCGGACGCAAAAGCCGACGTGGCGCTACTCCTCAAGACCATCCCCTGCCTGGACCGCCAGGAACCGGATGGCGCCCGGCGCGTGCTGACCAGCCTGCGGACAAGGTTCGTCGTCGCCGGTTTTGCCATCAAGAGCCTGGGCGGTCGAGAAAAGGGCATGGCGCGCAACTACCAGGCGCAATTCCTGGCCCTGGCCGAGGAACAGAGCTGGCCGGTCACGCGGCTGGCCTTTGCCACCGAACTGGTATTCGTGGCGCAGCTAGAAACCGGGAGCTAGACGTGGCAGCTCGCAACTCGCAACTCGCAACAGGACACGGCCCGCTACAATTGCCGGCCTACTTTCCCGACGCCACCCGGGGCGTGGTGCGCAGCGTGGACAGCCCGGACCTGGTCGGGTGCGGCGTGCGCGGGTTGGTGGTCAACACGCTGCACCTGTCGCACAACCCCGGCGTGGGCCTCATCAAGGCGGCCGGCGGCATCCACCGCTTCATGGGCTGGGACCGGCCCATCGCCTCGGATTCCGGCGGGTTCCAGCTCCTGTCCATGATCCGCTCCAACCCTCGCTACGGCACCATCTCGGACCGGGGCATCCACTTTATCGACACGGACCGGGGCAACCAACGCACCCTGTTCACGCCCGAGCGCAGCATCCGTATCCAGTTTGACCTGGGCGCGGACCTCATGGTCTGCCTGGACGATTGCCCGCGCCCCGACGCCTCGCCTGTGGAAAACGCCGCCACCGTGGACCGCACCATCGCCTGGGCCGCCCGGTGCCGCGCCGAATATGACCGGTTGCTGACAGCACGCGGTCACCAATTCACCGTCCGGCCGCTCCTGTTCGCCGTCGTCCAGGGCGGCTATGACCCCGACCAACGCGCCCGCTGCGCCGAGGGCCTGCTGCCGCTTGGCTTTGACGGCTATGGCTTTGGCGGCTGGCCCCTGCGCCCAGATGGCACCCTGGCCGACGACATCCTGGCCCTCACTGCCAGCCTCACGCCCGACGACCGGCCCCGGTTCGCCCTGGGACTGGGCAAACCGGAAAACATCCTGCGGTGCCACCGGCTGGGCTGGCAGATCTTTGACTGCGTGCTCCCCACTCGCGATGCCCGGCACGGGCGATTGTACGTCTGGAACGAGCCAACGCCCAATCCGCTAGCCCCTGATTTTTACCACCTGACGTATGTGCGCGACGCCAAGCACAAGCGGCAGAACCGACCCATCTCGTCGGGGTGCGACTGCCATACCTGTCAGCACTTTTCGCTTGGCTATTTGCACCACCTGTTCGACATTGGCGACCCCCTGGCGATGCGCCTGGCCTCCATCCACAACCTGCGCTTTTACACCCGCCTGCTGGAGCAGATCGCAGCTTGCACAGAGCAACCGTAGAACGATGTAATATAATGTTATAACTATTTCTAACAACCGTGTTGACAAGTCGCTCGGGATCGGGTATAATACTGCCATGAACGATTTGCTCACCGTGCACGATCTCCAAGACCTGCTCCGCGTAGACCGCATGACGGTGTACCGGATGATCAAGGATGGCCGGCTGCCTGCCTTCAAGGTGGGCGGCCAGTGGCGATTCTCCCAACCCGAGATCACCGGCTGGCTCCAAGAACAGCGGGCCAGCCTGGAAATGGCTGAGGTAGCTCCGGCCACCGACGAGTCGCAGCAGGCCCCCCACGTGCTCCCCTTGTCCTGCGTCCAGGCCATGCAATCCATCTATGCCGAGGCGCTGGACGTCGCCGCCGTTACCACAGACCCGGATGGCAATCCCCTGACCGAGATCAGCAATTCCCGCGGGTTCTGCAACCGGGTGCTATCTACCGCCAAAGGACGCGGGCGCTGTGCACTGGCGTGGCGACCGCCAAACGGATACGCTCAGTACCCGCCCATTCGCACTTGCCACGCCGGCCTGCTGTGCGTCAGTGCCCCTGTCAGGGTAGACGGGCAATGGATCGCCAACGTGGCCGGCTGTCAATTCGTGGCGCAGGGTACCGACTGGTCGGCCGGCGTGCCGGCCCTGGCCGCGGACCTGGACCTGTCTGAAAGCGAGCTGCGCGCGGCCGCCATTGAGGTACGGGCCTTGTCAGCAGATCAACTGGCTCGCGTGCCTCGGTTGCTGCAACAAGTGGCTGATACGTTTGCCGAGATCGGCCAGGAACGCGCCAAGTTTCTCAATCGTCTACAACGCATTGCCGAAATTACCAACGTCTAGTTTCTCACATCAAGGAGGAGAAAAACATGAGCGACGAAGTGAAAAAGTGCTCCATCGTGGTCTTTAGCGGTGACATGGACAAGGTGTTTGCCGGGTTCATCATTGCCACCACCGCCGCGGCCATGGGCATGGAGACATCGATGTTCTTTACCTTCTGGGGCCTCAAGGCCATCCAGAAGGGGAACCTCACCGGCAAGGGCCTCTTTGGCCGCATGATCGGCCTCATGAACCGGGGCGGCATCAACACCATCGGCCCCTCGCGGTTCAACTTTGGCGGTATCGGCCGGTGGATGTTCAAAAAGATGATGCGCGACAAGGGCGTCACGCCCCTGGAGGAATTGCGCCAGGCGGCTATCGACCTGGATGTGCGGCTGCTGGCGTGCCAGATGAGCCTGGATGTGATGGAGATCACCCGCGAGGACCTCATCGACGAGGTTGAAGACTGTGTGGGTGCGGCCACCTATGTGGCCGAGGCCATGGGCGCCGAAATTACGCTGTTTATCTAGCAGACCACCGACGGCTGACCGCGCTGCGCCATTCCTGGTCAGCCGTCGGAGCGACAAAAAAACCATTCTCAATACCATATAGAAAGGGGAATACCATGACCGAGTTTGCCGTGACCGCAACCCTGGACGCGCGCGGGCTGAACTGCCCCATGCCCGTAGTCAAGACCAGCAAAGAGATCAAGAACATCTCCATTGGCGACATCTTGGAGGTGCTGGCCACCGACCCCGGTTCCATGGCGGACATACACGCCTGGGCCAAAAGCACCGGCAACGAGTTACTCAAGTCCGAAAGGGGCGACGGCGTCTTCAAGTTCTACATCCGCCGCGTCAAATAGTCGCATCGCCAAATCCAGACCTCGGAGGTCATGCGCAAGCGCACCTCCGAGGTCTATACAGGACGGAGGCCTGCCGATGGACATTATCGCCTTTATTTTCTACTATATCACCCCCTATGTGGCCGTGATCGTCTTTTTTGGGGGGATTGCATACCAGCTGTACCGGTGGAGCCGCAAACCACCCGTAGCGGCACACCTCTCGCTGTATCCGCGCCCGCAAGGACACCTGGCCCGGTTCATCGACGCGGTGATCGACATGTTTACGCTCAAGGGGCTCTTCAAGGTCAACAAGGCGCTGTGGCTGGGCGGCTTTGTGATGCACCTGGGTCTGTTGCTCATCCTGTTCGGGCACATCCGGGCCTTTGCCGACTTTTACTTTCTGTGGGACCTGCTGGGTTGGGGCGAAGAGCAAGTGCACCTGTTCTCCGGCGTAGCCGGGACCATTGCCGGCATCTTGTTCACCATCCCGCTGTTCTATCTGCTGGCCCGCCGCTGGAGCGGCCCGGTCAAATGGCTGTCCAAGCCCGAAGACTTTGCCCTGCTGTTCTTGCTCATTGGCATTGGGTTCACCGGGTTTCACATGCGCCTGCTGACCACGGTCCAGGTGGAAGAATTGCACCACTTTTTTGGTGGGCTCGCCCTGTTCAACTGGCAAGTGCCGCCCGCAAGCGCCGGCGACTCGTTTATCTTTCATTTTGCCCTGGTGCAGGCGCTGATGATCTATTTTCCCTTCAGCAAGCTGATGCACACTATCGGCACACTATTTGCCAAGATGGTCGCCCGGAGTTAGGGCCTAACCCGTGATATTCTTGCGTTAGCGAAGCGGCACGAGCAAGGATGTCCAAAAGTGTCAAACTTGGTTGGCCCTGGCTTATCCAGGTTAGGAGGACATGATGCTGAACACATTCATCGACACGATCCGCGGGCGCATCAACCGGCCGCTGCAATATTATGAAGACATTTGTGTGCGGTGCGGGGCTTGCATAGACGCCTGCCATTTTTACCAGGCTTCCAAGGACCCGGCCCATATCCCGGCCTATCGGATGGCCCTGGTCAAAAAGATCACCCAGTCTGAACAAGGCCCACTGGCCAACTGGTACGACGACGGCTGGAAACCGGGTGGATTTTCGGACCAAGAGTTGGAGCGCGCCATCTGGGAGTGCACCGGCTGCCGGCGCTGCGCCGTCTTTTGTCCATTCAACCTGGACACCGGCCTGCTGGTGAGCGCCGGCCGCTATTCGCTGCTCAAGCAAGGCATTGGTCCGGAGATGATCGCCGAAATCGGTGACGCCGAGATCAGCAAGGGCGAGATCATTGACGCCATCAAGGAATTCTATGTCGAGCAGGCTCAGGAGCTGGCCAAACGCTTGCAAGAAGAGTGGGCGCCGGGCATCCAGATCCCGGTAGAAAAAAAGGGTGCCGAGGCGTTATACGTGCCCCTGGTGGGCGAACACGCCCTGGTGCCGGCCGCCAAGATCTTTTACGCCGCCGGCCTGGACTGGACCATGAGCCTGTTCACTGCCACCAACCACTCGTTCTTTGTGGGCGACATGGCCAAGGCCAAAGAAGCGGCCCACTGGATCGTCCAGGAGGCCCGAAGCCTGGGCGTCAAGACCATCATTTACCCCGAATGCGGGCACGCCACCCGCACCCTGCTGAGCTACTTTCCAAGCTGGTTCGGCGACGAGATCGCTGGCATCGAGCGGATCAGCATCGTCAAGCTGGTGGACCAATACCTGACCGAAGGCCGAATCCGCGTCAAGCCGGCCATGTTCGATACACCCCTCACCTATCACGACCCGTGCAACGTGGGTCGCAATGCCGGCATGTTCGAAGAGCCGCGCCGCCTGCTCCGGGCGGTCGCCACGGATTTCCGGGAAATGACGCCCAACCGCGCGCTGAACTGGTGCTGCGGCGGCGGGGGTGGCCTCATCGCCGCCACCGAGATGACAGACGTGCGCATGGAAGGCGGCCGGCCCAAGGTCGACCAGATCAAACAGACCGGCGCCCGGTGGGTCACCACCACCTGCGAAAACTGCAAAACCCAACTGGGCGACCTGAATACCCACTATGAGCTAGGTGTAGAGATCAAGGGCGTCATCAACCTGATCGCCGATGCCCTGATCCTGGATCATTGATCCGGCGCACACCAAAAGGAGGCACAAGCATGAGCGAGCCCAAAGAACAGCGGTCTCCAGAATGGCACTGGGAACAAGCCCTGGTGGATGACTATTATAACTATCGCTGGCGCAAGTTGATGGATCCCCTGTGCGAAACATTTCAAGGCTGGAAAGCCGGCAACGTAGGACACGCCGAGGTAGACCGGGCCATCGAGGAGGCCTACAAAGAACGCTGTGTGATGCACAGCCTGTTCGTCCAGCGGCGCGACCGGGCCGTGGCCCTCATCCACTTGTGGGATCGGGAGTGGTTCGACGAGTGGGTTCAAGACCACCGGCCGCCTCCCAGCGTCCAGCTACCATCCTGACCTGGCTGAGCCAGAAGCAACAAGAAATCCAACCGCCGAGATCGCAGGGAACGCCGAGCAGATGATGAAAAAAACTCTGCGCCCTCGGCGTGCTCTGCGGTGAAATCCTGGCTCACGAAAAAGAGCCCCCCGATTTGGAGGCCTCTTGTGCTGCCAGTCGCTTGACAAAACAGGCGCAATTGCGTATCATGGCGAGGAGCAGCGAGAGCCGTTCCTCGCCTTTTTTGTCAGCCGACCCGGAAACCTAGGAGGAACCACATGGGATTTGGACATGGGCCAGGCGGGAGCTTGAGCACATCCAGCTTGGACGAGTCCCGGGCGACCGATGCCACGAGCACCCCACAACCCCGTTGGCCGCTGCGGATCAGCCTGCTCGTGGTCCTGGCGCTGTTCTGGCTGCCACTGGCGTTCCTGGTCGCGATTGGCTGGCCCACCGCTGCCCCACCGACCGCTGACCCGGGGACCCGGCTCATCGTCCCGCCATCCCCACCCGGCGGCCTGCCGCTGGACCTGATCCGCTGGCTCATCGTCTTTGGTGGGTTGGGCCTGGGCCTGGCGCTGGGCCTGGCGCTGACGGTCTGGCTGTTCGGTCAGGCACGCCGGGCCGGGGTAGAATTGCCCGGGTGGCGATTTACCCTGCTCGCGGTTGCGGGCCTCCTCTCGCTCCTCGTCTATGCCCTGAACCTAGTCCTGCCCTTTCCCCTGGAACCCTATTACGGCATGGTAGTGGTGTGCATGAACCGCATCGCCGAGCAGGATGCCGGCGTGGCCCTGGCGACAACGGCCGCCATCGTGGCCCTGTTCCTGCTCTATGCGCTGGCCTACCGGCTGTGTCGCGCCCAGCACGGGCGCCGGTTGTGGGCCATCGTCCTGATCGGCGCGGTGCTCCTGGCCTTGCTCAATCTGTTCGTGATCCCCACCTCCAGCACCGACGTGTACGACAACCTGGTGCGCGGCCGTATCGCCGACGTGTACCACGGCAACACCTACGTCTATACACCGGTGGATTATGCCTGGGAGCCCTTTGCCGAGTATATCTCCTGGGACGATACCACCTCGGCCTATGGGCCATTGTGGGAGATGCTAAGCGCGTTTATCAGCCACGTGGCCGGCGACCACCTGTGGCCCAATGTGCTGGGCCACAAGCTGCTGGCCCTGGGCAGTTACCTGGTCAGTGTGGCCCTGGTGGCAGCGATCCTGCGCCGGATCGCGCCGGACCGGGCCCTAGCCGGCACGCTCCTGTGGGCCTGGAACCCGCTGATCCTGATCGAGGGCGTGGCGAATGCCCACAATGACATGGTGATGGTGGCGTTAATCCTGGGGGCGTTCTGGTTTCTGAACCTGAGCGCCGGGCGCGCGGGGCACACCGGCCCACGCGATTGGCTATACAATGGGATCGCCCTGCTCTTGCTCACGGCCGGCGTGCTGGTCAAGTTTGTGCCGGCCCTGTTCCTGCCGTTCGTCATCCTGTACCTGCTGCTGCCTGAACCGAGCTGGCGACGCCGGATCGGCCTGGGGCTGCTGCTACTGATCCCGGCCGCGCTGCTCGTCGCCGAATATTACGGGGTTTTCTGGTCGTGGCCGGCCGTGGCCGACACGTTCACCCGGCGCACCGAGATGTTTCGTATGTCCATCCCCAGCGTGGCGGTGGAGGCCCTGCAAATCCACATCGACCAGGAGGCAGCCAAGGCAGCCGTGCGCCAACCGTTCATGATCGCCTTTGCCCTGGGCTATCTCGCCCTGCTGGTCCGGACCATCTGGCTTTTGCTGGGGATCCAACTGCCGCCCCGGTTTGCCCAACTGCGCGACAGTCGAGTCGCACGTCTGTTCCTGGGGACCAGCTCAACAAACACGAAACGCCCCATCGAGATCCTCATCTGGGCGTGCCTCAACGCGCTGCTCCTTTATCTGCTGCTGGCGAATTTCTGGTTCTGGCCCTGGTACCTCATCTGGCCCATCGCGCTGATGGCCCTTGCGGGCGACACGCGGCTGACCGCGGTGCTGTTCCTGGTGGCTATCGGCGGGGAACTGGCTATGGTGGCGTGGAATTTCGTGTGGTACTGGTGGGGGATTACCTGGGACACTCTTTACCAGATGGACGCCCTGGTGGTGTTGGGAATGGTGGGGCCGGCGTTGCTGGCCTACATCATTCTGAGCTTCAAGCGGCAGTCCCGGCAGCCAACCCGCGACACGTGACGGTGGTTGGCGGCTTGCCCACGTAAAAAACCGGCCCGGGGATTGTATCCCGGGTCGGTTGCTATTCCGGCCAATGGCGCGAACACGCGCCGGGTCACTGCCCCCCGGCCCACGTCATAGCCGGGTTGGGGCTATGGACATGGTCTGGAGCCGCCCAGATCACCGGCGACCGCGCCTCGATGGCCTTGAGCACCCGGTCTACCAGTTGACGGGTGTTGGCGGCGGCGCTAAAGCGCTCTTCCACGACCCTGCGCGCGGCGACGCCCATCTTGAGCCGGGTTGGCAGGTCGTCCAGCAACCTGTCAATGGCCTGCACCAGGCCATCCTCGTCGCCGGGAGGGACGAGCACGCCGGTCACGTCGGGTGTCACCAGGTCCGCTGCGCTGCCCACGTCGGTCAGCACCACCGGCAGGCCGGTCGCCATGGCCTCCAGGCTGGCAAAGGAGAACCCGCCTGCCCGGGCCGGCAGCACAAACAGGTCACAACGCCGATAGAGCGACGCCAACCGGGCCTCATTGGGCATGAGGTCCCGGTGTACGTGTACGCCATCGCCGCTGAGCGCGGCGCCAGTCGAGGTCACCAGATGTAACTCGGCCCGGTCTTGCCAGCGCTGGCGATAGGTATCGAGCAGCCAGTCACCGCCCTGCCGCCGCCAATCGCGCCCAACAAAGAGGATGCGCGCCCGGCCATTATGGGCCTTGTTGGGGGCTGGTCGCCACCATGCCAGGTCAATGCCCGGCGGCAGCACGCGCAACTGCGTGACAGGCACTGCATAGTCTCGCTCCAGGGAATCACGTGCCCAACTGGACCAGGGCAACACCCATTCGGCTGCGTGGAACGCTTCCTGGGTCCGTCGCTGGCTCAACGCGCGCACGATGGGCAATGGGCCGCCCAGGCGACCGCCCCAAGTGGTCAGTTCGTCACGTTGGATGGGTGTCATATCTACCAGCAATACCACAGGCACTCGCTGGAACCAGGCCGGCGACCACGCTGTCCAGGATGTCGCATAAACCACCAGTGCATCCCACAGCTCATGGTCGAGGCCCTGTTGGATCGGGCCCAACTCACGGCTGGAACCACGCCCGCTCAATCGCCCCAGCCAGCCCGGGTCTGTGGCCGGCGGCAGGTTCACCCACGTCACGTCCACGCGCGGATCAGCCCCCATATAGCGGCGCAGGTTGGCGCTCAAGGTATCATGTTCCTGGGTCTGCTCCAGGGCCACACACACGCGGGCCTGGCGCAGAGAGGCCAAGTAGGGCATATTTCCTCCTGCGGACACGGACATGCCGTGCTATGCGCCCTCATTATAGCGCCCCGGTCATCGCCGGCACAAGCACCCGCTGTCTGGTCTGGTCTCCGACTGGGGTCGTATTCCGGCACGCTCACGGGACAAAAAAACGGGGCCAGCCATCAGGCTGACCCCGTTTGGTGCTTGCGCACGAGTGCGCTTATTTCTTGCTCTGAATGGCCTCGTCGGCCAGCTTGGCGGCGTCATCCAGGGCTGCTTGCGGCGTCTTTTGGCCGGTGATCACGGCCGTCAGGGCGTCCTGCAGGAAGGTGCGGGTATCCTGCCAGCCCAGGATGTTGGGCTCGGGCATGCTGTAGGGCAGGATGTCAAAGGCCTGCCTGTACTGCGGGCTGGCCTCAAGCTGCGCCTTGACCACGTCGGTCTCGGCGGCCGATTTGCGGACCGGCATATAGCCCGAGGTGATGGCCCACTTGGCCGTCTGCTCTTTCTCGGTGAACCACTTGATGAACTTCCAGCACGCCTCTTGCTTCTCTGGCGTGGTCTTGAAGACGGTGATGTTGGCACCGTACATGACGGTGACGGGCTTTTGCTCCGCCGTGAGCTGTGGGATGACGGCGATGCCCCACTCAAAGTCCGCGCCCTCGGCCACGGTCGGGCCGCCCACTTCGATCTCATAGTACGGCCGGCCGGTGGTGGAGCCCATGGTAAAGGCACACTGACCGGCGCCAAAGGTCTGCTGGTCGCCATAGGCCTTGGCTACCTGGCGCGCGGTCCCCGCGTCCACCAGGTCCTTGATGAGCTGGAGGGCATCGACGCCGGGCTGCTCGTTAAAGCGCACGCCGCTCAGGTCGTCCTTGAGCAGCACGCCGCCCCGGGAATAGATCCACCCATCGATGGTGGAGGCGTCAATGCCGATCTCGTAGCCGATGGTATCGCCCTTGGTCACAGCAGCGCAGGCCTTTTGGAACTCGTCCCAGGTCTTGGGCGCGCCATCAAAGCCAACGGCCTTGAGCATGTCGGCGTTATAGTACATGACCAGCATGGACTTGGTAAAGGGGAAGCTGAGCATCTTGTTCCCATATTCAGGGAACTTGTTGGTCTCGATGTAGCCGGGCCAGATGTCGTCAAAGTCGGCCTTGGTCAGACCAATCTCGGGGTCGTTGATGTACGGGTCCAACTCGACCACGGCGCCGGCCTTCATATACTCGGTGACCATGCTCTCATAGGCCACGGCCATGTCTGGCGCGTTGCCGGCCTGGATGGAGGCCATGATCTTTTGATAGAGCTTGGTATAGCCGTCCACGTACTCGGCCCGGACGATGATGCCGGTCTCTTTGGTAAAGTCTGCGCACATTTCATCGAGCAGGGCCTTGTTGGCCTTGCTCTGGGTGTGCCAGAAGACGATGGAGGTCTTGCCTGGCGGCGCCGGCTCTTTGGTCGGCTCAACCGGGACGGTAGTGGGTTGCGCAGCCGCCTTGGTGGGTTCAACGGCGGCCTTGGTGGGCACGGCGGTGGGGGTAGCAGGCGGCGGGCACTGGGCGGCCAGCATGCCAAAAGCCACCAACGCGACCACCAGAACGAACAAACGCTTGTTATTCACGGTTCCTCTCTCCTTTTTGCTAGATAGTGAAAATTGTGGTCAATGACCACGGGCCATTTGTCCAAAACACACGTACAATCGTATCTGTCGGCTGGGCATCACCTCCTTTCCGGGGATGTCGAATCCTGAATCTGTAATCTGTCTAGCCCTTCAAGCCCGAGGTGGCGATCCCTTCGATGAAATAGCGCTGGGCCACCAGGTACAGGATAATGATCGGCAAGATGGTGAGCATGGCACCGGCCATCAAGAGGTTGATCTCGGTGCCGGCCTCGGTCTTGAACACCGAAAGGCCCAACTGGATAGGCCGATGTTCGTCATCTTTGGTGACCAGAATGGGCCACAGCAGGGTGTTCCAGGTACCCAAAAAGCTCAACAGGGATACGGTGATGACAGCCGGCTTGCTCAAGGGCAGGATGATCTGGGTGAGAAAGCGAATGTGCCCGCAGCCGTCGATGAGGGCCGCATCGTGCAGGTCTTTGGGGATAGTGATAAAGAACTGGCGAAAGAGAAACACGCTGAACACGTTCACGATCCACGGCACGATAAGGCCGGGCCAGGCGTTGTACCAGCCCAGGTTATACACGATGACATAGTTGGGGATCATGATGACCTCAAAGGGGATCATCATGGTCGACAAGAACAGCATAAAGATGGCGTTGCGGCCAAAGAACTCCATGCGGGCAAAGGCATAGCCGGCCAGCGCCGAGGTGAACAGAACGCCCACCACAATACAGCCGGCCATAAACACCGTGTTGCGGAAATAGAGCAAGAATGGCGCGCTGTTCCAGGCATCTACATAGTTGGGCAAGAATCCACCCAGGAGCTTGGCCAGGCCATCGCCATAATAATCGCGTGCGGTCCATTCAGAGCTGTCGGGCTCTACCTGCCAGGGGGCAGTTTGGGCCAGGGCAAATTGCTCCTGCGCCCCAGCCCAGCCTTCGCGCCAGAGCCGGAACACGCGCGTGTCCAGCGTCTCTCCCAAAATACCCAGATTGTCGGGGAACGGCGCGCTGTCCCAGGCTTTTTCCACGTATTGTTGGCCCGGATAAAGCGTGGGCTGTAGGCTGAACCGGCTGGCCTCTTTGTAGGGCTTGAGCGAGGTCAGGATCATCCAATAAAACGGGAACAGGGTCAACAGGAGACCCATGATCAGCAGAAAATAGATGGCCGGGTCCACGGTCCGCAAGGCGGCCGCACTGAACCAATACGCCGCGTCGCGCTTGACACGCCACCAAAAGAACACGCCGCCCACCGCGCCGACGAGCATCAGCACCAGGCCAACCCAACCGCTGAGTTCCTGTTCGCCATACGCGGGTACCAGGTTCAGAACCAGGATCTGCACCCCAATCCCCACGAGCACGCCCACCAGGAGCCAGAAAAAGGTCGAGGCCCACAGCACAAAGACATACCAACGTCCCAGCCACAGCCCCAGCCCGGCGACGAGGAGCACGCCCACCAGGGCCAGTTGCACCAGCACCGTGGTCAGGCCCGGAAACCCCGGTTGCGTAAGGCTCGCCACCACCTGGGCCAGCAGTACCACGATCAGACCCACGGCCACCACAACCTCAACCACGGCGGTGAGGGCGACCAACCAGCTACGGCGCCAGACCTTTTCGCCACTAATTGCTTCTGCTTGCATGAATGGTGTCTCCCGTATCTGTCAGACCGAGTTGCCTAATAGTGTACCTTGCGCCCGCCCAGCCGAAACTGTACGACCGTGATCACCAGGATGATAAAGAACAAAATGAACGCCAGGGCCGATCCGTAGCCCAGGCGTGTGAAATCGAAAAAGTTCTGGAACACCAGCATGGTCACCGTGCGCGTGGTGCCCAACGGGTTGCCATTGGTCAGGATGTAAATCGTGTTGAACGTTTGGAGCACGCCGATGGTGGTGGTGATGAGCAAAAAGAAGGTGGTGGGAGAAAGCATCGGGATGGTAATGTGCCGAAACGCCTCCCATTCGTTGGCCCCGTCGATGCGAGCGGCCTCGTATAGCTCGGTGGGGATGTTGCCCAGGCCGGCCAAAAAGATGAGCACGTCAAAGCCCAAATAGTGCCAGGATGAGGTGAGCACCACGCCCAGCAGGGCCAGGCTGGGGCCGGCCAAAAGATAGCTTACCAGATTGCCCCAGCCACCGGGGATCGTCTCCATCAACTGGGGATTGCCGACGATGGGGGTGTTGAACAGGATCTCTACCAAGCCCCGGGGCTCTTGCAGCCACCTGATAGTGTCAAAGGCCTGGATGCCCACCTTTTCCAGGGCAAAGTTCAGGACGCCGTTGTATGGGTCCAGGATCCATTCCCACACGGCCGCGCCGGCCACCGTGGAGGTGATATAGGGGAGAAAATAGAGCACCCTGAACGCATCGCGACCCCGGATAGGTTGAAATAGAAGATACGCGACGACAAGGGCCAGGGGAAGCTGAATGGGGATCACGCACAGGGCATAGAAAAAGGTTACCGTGATAGCTTGCCAGAGAGCCGAATCGGCAGACAGGGCCCGCACATAGTTATCCAGCCCTATAAAACCCTCGGATATCAGTCCCCAGTTGTGCAGGCTGATGAAAAAGCCGTAGAACATGCCGATAAAGTGGAACACGATCAAGATGACGACAGAAGGCAAGAGGAAGGAATAAGCCAGGAGCGTCGTCTTGCGATAGCGGCCCTTGGGCCCGGCGAAAAAGCCTTTCTCGCGGTGGGTCGTTACTCTAGCAGCAGACATGTACGACTCCTCATATGAAACTGGGTTGGCCGGCCTGAATATCCGAACCAATGTGATTATAGCAGACCTCAAACACCCTTGTCAAGCCTAAGAGGATCAATCGGCCCACAGGATCATCACGACCATCTCGTATAGACCGATGCTGAGCAATATCAGCCCGGCCAGGGCCGCCGGCCCCCCCACGAGCACGCCGCAGCAGGCCGCATCGCCCTGGAACAGGGCAAAGAACAGGCCGCCCCCGACCAGGAGCGCCAGTCCTCCCAAAAGCCGCAGCAACGGCGCACGTACCAATCTCTCTCGCCAGAGGATCTTGATCCGGATTTTCAGGGGTAGTTTGGGACCATCCTGGAACATTATCTCTCCTCGGCCCACTTGAGGGTGCGCAGCGCCCGCAGCGTTACCCACTTGCTGGGCTGTCCCACCGTCTCGATGTCTGCGATCAGGTGACCGTTAAAGCTGTTGCGCAGGGGCCAGCGACCCCACTCGTCTTGCTGGTCCAGCACAAACGGCAGCCACTGCCGGAACCGAAGGTCGTCTCCGTACCCCAATGCAGCCAGGGCTTCCAGCCCCTCCAGCAGATCGCTTTCATAGAACCCCGGGAACCCAAAGGCGAACCAGTCCGTGATCCAACCCTGGGTGGTGCGGCCCACGTTCTGTGCGGTGAAATCGTAGTCCAGCAGCGCGTTGGCGGCGAGGGCCGTCAGGTCGTCTACCCCGGGCGAGCGCAGGGTGACCGGCAACGCCCACATGGCGCGCAGGACCTTGATGGCCCCCCACAGGCACGCGGCCGGCGCGTCGTTGTACGGGCAGGCCCAGGTCCGGTTGCCCCCCGCCAGACGCAGGAGTTGGTTCAACGCCCGCCGGGTCGCCGGCTCTTCCCCCAGTCCATACAGGCACAGGTAGCGGATCGTGTTGGCGCTGTAACACCAGATAACCTCATCCTGCTCGATGGCGTCGTCCGCGCCAATGCCGGCGATGGCCGGTGCCATCACTTCCAGGGCTCTTTGCACGGCCGGGTGGTCCCGCGACAATCCCAACTCGGCCAGCAAGATAACCTGCCAGTGGGTGGCCCGGTACTTGGGGCGATAGGTGCCTTCGTCCGTGGCCCAACGACCATCGGGCCACTGGGCCGCCAGGATGGCCCGCACCGTGGGGCTGTCTGCGATGGCCGCGCGTGCCGCCAGGAGGTCAGGGTCGCCGGCCGGCCGGTCCAGCAAATCCCGCAGGGCCAAGTATCGCACCGACGGCTCGTCCGGCTCCAGCAACCAGGGAATAGCATCGGCCTTGAGCGCCTGTCGCCAGCTCATGCTGTCTCTCCCTTCACGATGGCCCGCCATTCGTCCTCCAGGATGCTCATGCGGGTCTCGTCGATCCAGCGGCCGTGGCGAAAGTTGTGCTCGCGGAACCGGCCCTCTTGCTTGAATCCCACCTTTTCGTAGCAGCGCTGGCCCCGCGCATTCTCGGCATAGAAACGCAGGTAGATACGATGCAGGTTCAGGGCATCGAACCCGTATTGCAGCAGGGCTCGCAGCGTGTCCGCGCCGATGCCCTGGTCCCACATTTCTTTGACGCCGATGAACAGCCCCACCTCGGCATGGCGGTCCTGGTGATTGATGTTGCAGAAGCCGCAGCCGCCCACGTGCTCGCCGTCGACCTCGATAGCCAGGTTGAGCGTGTCATGGGCCTTGAGCATGTTTTCGTACCACTGCTCCTCCTGGGCCAAGCTCATGGGCCGATAGAAACCAAAGTATTCCAGCACGTCCGGGTCGTTGAGCCACCGGACGTACCGGGGCAGATCGTCGCGCTCGATAGCGCGCAGTACCACGCGCTCGCCTCGTAACATGGTTGTCTCCTCACTGTATTGACCGCGGACGGCCGACCCACAGAGCGAAAGAGTGGCGGTCGATGGTCAGCGGTCAGCGGTCCATTCTCATGGATATGCGGCCTCGACCGACACGGCCTGGAGTACCACGTGATCACCCAGGGGTGCGCCCGCCTCGTCTGCCACCGACAATCGGGCATTGGTCACCGGGTCATACAGGCCCACGATGATCTGATAGGTCCCACGCGGTGTCTCGGGCTTGACCGTCAGGCGATAGGTGTCCGTCAGCACCTCGCCGGGGACCCAACTGGTGGTGGGTGCCGTGCCCCGGCCGGGCACCGCATCGTCCTGCGCCCAGATGCTCGCCGGGCGATTCGGGTCGATGAGGTGGGTAAAGACCTTGTACGACGTGTCTATGGGCGCCAGGCATTGCCAGTACAGGGTCAGGGTCATGGTCTGGCCGGGTTGCAGCGGGCGGTCGGCCGGCTCGGTCTGATAGCCTAACAAGCGGATACCCTCGCCCAGCCGCGCGTTGACCGGGTGCGCGATGGGGGGCACGTTGTAGTTGGGCTCGCGCCCCACCACGGGCACCGATTGCAGGACGACCGGCTCGCCCACCGGCTGGCTGGCTGCGTCATACACGATGACCACCAGGTGCAATTCCTGGGCATCGCTGATCCCGGCTGCCGGTATTATCTGGTAAAAGTCCACCACCAACTCGTCGGCGCGCCACCGGCTGGTGGGGTAGGCATCGCCCACCGGGCGCGGCGCCGACTGGGCCAGGTTTTGCCCGGCCAGGTCGAGCAACTCTACAGCCAGCACATAATCGCCGGCCGGGGGAACCAGGGCCTGCCAGAACAGCGTGATGGACGACGGCTGCCCGGCCATGAATGGTCCGGGTCCCAGGCTATACCCCAGCAGTTGCACGTCGCCAAAACGCGCCCCCACCGAGCGCTGGATCGGCAGCGCCTCCAAGGGCGGGGGGTCGCGCGGAGCTACCACGTTCACCTGGCCCAGGAACAACTCGGCCCCCCGGGGCGTGCCATCAAACCCCGCCACCGAGAGGGGCTGACCGCCCCCGGGCCGGTTCAGGCTCAGGTACAGCTTGTACGCGCCCGGCGGCGTGCCGGCCGGGATGAGCACAGCACGCCGGTCCAGCCCGGTCTGGCCCAGGGGCCACAACGAAAACGGCCACAACCCGGCCTGCGGCTCGCTATCGGACAGCGACCAGGTGCGACCGGCCGCGTCGGCCAGGCGCAGCGTCACCAGGTAGCGTTCCTCGACGGCCTGTTGCACGCGCCAGGTCAACAGCACGGGCACCACGCCCCAGGCCGCTGGCACTTCGCCGGCGGCCATCTGATATTCGATCAGAGTCACGGCATCGCCAAAGCGCGCGCCGGGCAGCGGGGCCGGCAACGGGCGCGGCGACGCATGGAATGAGAGCTTGTTGTTCTCGTACCATTCCTGGTCGATCATGTACGCCTTCTGGCCCAGATAGGCTTCCACCCGGGTTTCCAAGACCCGGCCGGCCGCCTGATACGAAGGAAACCAGAGGCGGGGATACCCGGACAGCAACTTATCCAGGCCGGCCTCCATGCCGGCCGGTTCGTCCCATGCGGTGTATGGAACATAGTAGAGCATGGGACGCGGCCGGGGTGCCAGATAACTCTGAAAGTAGCCCACCTGCCACGGATAGATGCAGACCACCGCGTCGCCAGGGCGAGCCAGGCCACGGGCCCGCGCCATGAGCGGTCGATAGTCGTCGGCGGCGTTGCGTGGTGTGGTATAGAACGCGTGCAAGGTCTGGGCGTTGAGGGCCACGATGGCGACCATCACCAGCACCGCCGCGCCTATCGGGAGCAATCGCCACTGCCAGCGCGCGGCCCACGCGGCCCGGCGCGCTACGTCCAGTAATCCCACCAGCCCGGCGGCTGCCAGCAAGTACCAGGCCGGGGCCACGTAGAGAAACTGGCGCTCGTAATATGGTGGGTGAAACGGAAAGTAGAGGTTGATGACCAGGCCGGCTGCCAGGGGGACCAGGAGATACAATAGCAAACCCGACGTCATCGGCCGGGCCGGCTGCCGGGCACTGCGCCATACGGCAACCACGCCGCACCCGGCCAGCACCCCGAACACCAGCGCGGCCTCAGGGCTGCCCCCAAAAGCCAGCAGATGATCGACCAGGTATTGCCAGGGCGGCAGCGGCGCATACGCCTCGTGGGCCACCTTGGCGACCACATAGCTGGTGAGCACCTGATAGGACAAAAGCACCCAGGGCACATAGGCCAGGCCCAGGAGCGCCATACGTCCCAGCCAGGGCCACAGGTGGCGACGCTGGCGCGCGTCTCGCCAGGCCCACCACAAGACCCACACGGTCTGGAACAGGGGGATGAACACCGCATAGTAATGCGTATACAACGCCGCAATGGTGATCAGAAGATACGCCAGCCAGCGGCGCGAGAGCCAGCGCCGGGGCTGCGCGCGCAGGGCTTGCAACATGAGGACCGTGGACGCCAGCCCCAGCGTGGTGAGCAGGGCATACATCCGGGCTTCCTGGGCATAGTACACGTGCATGGGCGCAAGCGTCAGGAACAGAGCCGCCAGCAGGCCCACTGCGCGGCGGCCACTGAGCAGCCGACCCAACTGGTAGACCAGCGGTATCGCCAACAAGCTCGACATGGCCGACAAGAACCGCAAGGCGAACGGGCCCCACTCGGCCACGAGCGCCCAGACGTGCAGCAGATAGTAGTATAGCGGCGGATGGATGTCCTCGGCGGTCAAGAGAGCCGTGTCCCACGGCATCTGGTTGGCGAAAAAGACGCTCTTGCCTTCGTCAAACCAGAGAGGCTGAAAATCCAGGGCATGGACGCGCAGGGCAAAAGCCAGCAGGAGCAGGGCCAGCAGGGGGAGCGGAGAGCGGATGACGTCAAACGTCAAACGTGATGCGTGACGCATGACCGCTTGGCGTAATACAAGACGTGCTGCGGATTGCGTGTTCGGGTCGGTCATCGTTCCGCTCCGTGGTCATCGCCTTTGTTTCTGTTCATGGCCCTCAATCGAAATACACGTCGGTGGTGCCCCAAAGCGCGTGACGGATGCGCGGCACGTGGATGGGCATGATCGGCTCGGGCAAGGCGTCGACCGGAAAGAATGCCGCGTCAGTGGTCTCTGGCCCGGGCCGCAACTGACCGCCGGCCATGCGGCAGATAAACGCCGCCACAACCACCTGGTTCACCTCGTTGACGACAAAGCCGTCCGGAAACGGCGCGGAATAAACTCCGCTGAGGCTGATGATCTGGACCTCGAGGCCGGTCTCTTCGCGGGTCTCGCGCACGGCGGCCTGGACCAGCGATTCGCCATACTCCAGGTGCCCGCCGGGCAGCGCCCAATAGCCATTGTCCTCGCGATGCACCAACAAGAGCCGGCCGGCCTCGTCCAGGACGATGGCGCACGCCGCCACCCGGGGTGTGACGAGCCGGGTCCAGGCCACCAGGTTGATCCAGGGATGCTCCCGGCCCGACCGGTCGGCCTCTTCCCAGCGCTCCAGCACGCGCAGGCCGGCCCGCTCTACCAGCAACTCGACCTCGGCCGGGTGATAGTAGGCGAAAAAGACCGGCCCGGCCTCCGAATCGACCCAGGACTCGCCGGCGCCGCGCTTGACGGCGACAAAGAGATGCCCGTGTTCCAGCACGCGATGAGCCTCGGCCAGCACGGCCGGGGCCTGGGCCTGGGGCACGTGCAGTAGCGACGCGCAGGCCCACACGCCGTCAAACGCGCCATCGGCAAAGGGCAGCGCGCGCATGTCAGCCAGGACCAGGGGAGCGTCCACACGCCGCCGGGCCTCGGCCAGCATCCCCGGCGAGCGGTCCAGTCCCACGGCCCACAGACCCAATTCGCCCAAAAAGCGCGTGTCGCGCCCGGGGCCGCAGCCCAGGTCCAGCACGCGGGCGCCGGGCCGGAGATACTGGCCGAACGTGTCCAAAGCCCGGTCCAACCGCAGGTCCCACGTGCGCGCGGCAAAACCGGCGGCCAGTTGGTCATAGACGGCGGTAGTAGCGGCGGTTTCGTTCATGCGGCATCCATCGCCCGCTGGTACTCGCGCCACAGCCGGTCCCGGTCTGCACCAGCGGCAGCATCGGCAGCGGCCGCGTCCCAAGGCAGCGGCTCGTCCGGGGACCACGCACCCAGGTAGCGGGCCGGGTCCGCGCCGCACGAGGCCAGCGCGTCGCCCCAGGCCCGGCGCGTGGGTCCCTGGCAAACGGACAAGGCCCGGGCCACGCCCACGTCGCCCCGGGACAGCACCGCCTGCACCTCGGCCCACTCGGCGCTTTCGGGCCGGGCGGCGATCCGCAGCCCGCGCAGGGCACTCTGCACGCGCCGCTGGCGCGCTCGTACGATGGCCAGGGGCGTGACGGCAGCCCACTGGAACGGGGTGCCGGCCTTGGGCACAAAGGGCGTGAGAGTGGCGGATATGCCGCCCTGAAACTGCTGGCGTACGGCCCGGCACAGGTCCACGATGGCGCCGGCGTCGGCGTCGGTTTCGCTGGGGAGGCCCACCATGAAATAGAGCTTGAGGTTGTGGAACCCGTGCGCCTGGGCCTGCCCGGCGGCGTGCAGGATGTGCGCTTGGGTGAGGCCCTTGCGGACAGCGTCACGGAGACGCTGCGAACCGGCTTCGGGGGCCAGGGTGATGGTTTGCGTATCGCTCTCGGCCAGCGCCGCCAGCAGCGGCTCGGTGAGCGAGTCGGCCCGCAGACTGGAAACGGCGATGCGCCCGCCCAGCGCCCGAATGCCGGCCACCAACTCGTCAATGCGGCTGTAATCGCTCACGGCGGCCCCCACCAGCCCGACGCGGGGCCGGTGCTGCAAGCCTTCTTCCGCCTGCCGGAGCAGCACGTCCAGCGACCGCTCCCGGGACGGCCGCAGGCAGTAGCCGGTCAGGCAGAACCGGCAGCCACGCCCGCAGCCTCGGCTCACCTCCACCAGCGCCATGCCGCCAAACTCGGTGTCGTGGGTATAGACGACGGTAGAGACAGGAAAGGCATCGAGGTCGAGGGCTGGTTGACGCGTGACACTGGGCGTCTCACCGCTTGGCGTGGCGATGGGCGTGTACAGGCCCGGCACGCCGGCCAGCGTGGCGCGGTCGCCGGTCCGCAGCGCGTCCAGCAGCGCCGGCACGATGACTTCGCCATCGCCCACGGCTACCGCGTCACAGATGAGCGACAGGGGTACCGGGTTGGCGGTGGGGGCCGGCCCCCCGGCGATGATGAGTGGGTGCCGCTCGTCGCGCTCGGCGGCCAGCAGGGGAATGCCGGCGGCGCGCAAAATCGCCACCAGGTTGAAATAATCCAGCTCGTAGGACACGGTAAAGGCGATGACGGCGAAATCGTCCAGAGGGCGCTGGGATTCCAGAGCCAGCGGCGGGTCGAAATCGTCCAGAAAGGCCCGCTCGCAGACTACATCGTCGGGCTGGTTGAACAGACGATAGAGCGCGTGCAGGCCCAGGCTGGACATGCCCACGTGGTACGTGTTGGGATAGACCAGGGCCACGGCCAGCCGGCCGCCCCAGTCCTTGACGATGGTGCCTTGCTCGCCGGCCAACCGCTCGCGAATGGCAGCCTGGTCTTCCCAGCGGATCACGTTCGCCTCCCCATGCGCATTATACCGCACGATGGGGGTGATGACAAGGGTAGTGTCAGCGCGGCGCTATCATCGGGGCGGAATGACCGCCCCGGTTTTACTGTGCGCGGACGCTTGACGCATATTGACTTGAGCGCAAGGTTGGGGTATACTGATGTGGGAGGCGCGCAGACCCAGACTGCCAGAACCACCATATCACACAGAAGGAGGAAACAGATGGACGCCCAAGAGCTTATCCAACGATACCAGGCAGGCGAGAAAGATTTTCACGAGGCCAATCTGAGCGGGGCCGACCTGAGTGGGGCCGACCTGAGAGAGGCCGACCTGAGTGGGGCCAACCTGAGCAAGGCTCATCTACGTGATGCCGATATGAGCAAGGGCGACCTGGAAGGGGCCAACCTGCGCCGGGCCATTCTGTACTGGGCCAACCTGCTCTGGGCCAACCTGCGCCGGGCCGACCTGGAAGGAGCCAACCTGAGCGGGGCCAACCTCAGCGGGGCCGACCTGGAGGGGGCCGACCTGAGAGAGGCCGACCTGAACGGGGCCAACCTGAGCCGGGCTCATCTACGTGAGGCCAAGCTGGAAGGGGCCGACCTGAGAGAGGCTGACCTGAGCGGGGCCGACCTTACTTGGGTCGACCTGAGCGGGGCCGACCTGCGCGAAGCTGACCTGCGCGGGACCAACCTGAAGGGGACCATTCTGAGTGATGATACACGGATTGACACCAAATGGCGACTGGTCTGGGAAATCGTAACCAAACCTAATGAAGGACGTGACTTGAGCAAGGCCGACCTGCGCGGGGCCAACCTGAACGAGGCCTTCCTGCGCAGGGCCGATCTGAGCGAGGCCGATCTGAGTGGAACCGATCTAAGTGGGGCCGACCTCAGTGGAGCCGACCTGCGCGATGCCGACCTGCGCGGGGCCAACCTGTTCGGGGCCACCATGCCCGACGACAGTATACACGACTGATCCCATGACCTCCACGCCACAACGCCACAACGCCAGGGCCTACCCGGTGCCAGGAACCTATCACACCAAGCAGGGGCGCGATTGAATCGCGCCCCTCCCCTACGAGCCCATTGTCCGGCAGGGGCGAGGTGACCTCGCCCCTGTTTTTTGTTCATACGTCAGGGCCTAACCCACGGAATTCTTGTGCTAGCGAAACGGCATGAGCAAGAATCTTCAGACCATCAGCCTGGTTGGTTTGGCTCATCCAGGTTAGGGCATGGCTTCGCGGATACGCCGGGCCAGGGCAGCCAGCTCGTCGTCCGGCAGGTCCAGGATGCCCCGGTCGATGCTCAGGGCGGCGAGTTGCTGCTCCTCATAGGGCACGCCGGGCGGCAGAGGGACAACGTGCCAGTGGACGTGCCGGTTGCCCTGCTGGCTGCCCAGCGAGAGGAGATAGACCCGCTCCGTGGGGACCACGCGTCGCACCGCCTCGGCCACGCGATAGATGACGTGCTGGAGTTGCAGGTACTCGTCCGGCGAGAAATCGCCGGTCACGTGCTCCCGGTGCTGGCGCGGGGCCACCAGGGTATAGCCATAGAGCGGGGGATACTTGTTGAGAAAGGCCACGGCCACCTCGTCCTGGTAGACGATGTGGTGGCGATAGGCCGGGTCGCCGGCCAGCAACGCGCACACAAAGCAGGGGCCGCCTTGCGATCGACGGACGTACGCATCCATGTCGAACGGCCGATAGTGGGTCATGTTAGTCCCTCTACCTTACGGTCAGCCGCCGCGCAGCCGGCGCAGCGCCAACCGCGTCAGCTTGTAGGTTTCCATCACGGCCAGGGGAATCACGCCCAGAGCCACCACCACGGCCCAGTCGTTCAGTGTCAGCGGCATGGTCTTGAATATGGGCTGGAAGAACGGCAAATAGACAATCGCCAGTTCGCTGATCACCACCAGTACAAACGCGCCAACGAGAGCCCGGTTGGTAAACAGCCCCAACTGGAATATCGAATAGTCGCGGCTGCGGCAGTTAAAGGCGTGCAGGTTTTGCGCCAGGATCGAGGCGGAAAAGGCCATCACCCGCGCCCGGTCGGCGTCGCCGTTCCCCAGCACGTAATATTCCAGGGCAAAGGCCCCCAGTGTCACCCCGCCGATGAGGATCCCTTGCAGCGCCATCTGGATGGCCATGGCCCGGTTGATGATGCCTTCTGACGACGGGCGCGGTTTGCGCTTCATCAGGTCCGGTTCGGGCGGCTCGACACCCAGGGCCAGAGCCGGCAGGCTGTCGGTCGCCAGGTTGATCCACAGGATTTGAATGGGCAGCAAGGGCAGGGGCAGGCCCAGCAGCGACGCGAAAAACATCGCCAGCACCTCGCCAATGTTGCACGAGATGAGATAGTGGATAAAGCGGCGGATGTTGTCAAAGATGGCCCGGCCCTCTTCGATGGCCGCCACGATGGAGGCAAAGTTGTCGTCGGTGAGCACCATGTCCGAGGCTTCTTTGGTCACGTCGGTACCGGTGATGCCCATGGCAATGCCAATGTCGGCCTCTTTGACGGCCGGGGCGTCGTTCACGCCGTCGCCGGTCATCGCCACCACATAGCCCTGGTCGCGCCAGGCCCGCACGATGCGCAGCTTGTGCTCGGCCGACACGCGGGCATAGACGCGCACGTCCTCTACCATGCTCTCCAGCTTGACCCGGCCGATCTCGTCCAGCTCGGCGCCGCTGATGGCCCGCTCGTGGCCCTTGAGGATACCCAGCTCCCGGGCGATGGCCTGGGCCGTGCCCAGGTGGTCGCCGGTGATCATCACCGGGGCAATGCCGGCTTGGTTGCATGTATACACGGCCTCTTTGACCTCGGGCCGGGGCGGGTCGATCATGGCGAGCAAGGCCACAAAGACCATGTCCCGCTCGATCTCGTCGGGTTCCACGGCGTCTTCTTCTGGCGCTTCGGGCAATTGGCGATAGGCCACGGCCAGCACGCGCAGGGCCTGGGCCGCCAGGTCCTCGTTCACGGTCAGGATGCCGCGCCGCTCTTCGTCTTCCAGCAGGCGCATCTCGCGCCCATCGTACACGCGACCGCAGCGCGCCAGCACCATCTCGGGCGCGCCTTTCATCAAGGCCACGGCGGGCGCGGGCCCATTTGATGGGTGCCCATTTTCGGCCGGCAGCCACACGTCGTCAGTGTCAGACGTGGTGGCGATGAGCGTCATGCGTTTGCGCTCGGCGTCAAAAGGTATCTCGGCGCGGAAAGGATAGGTGGCTTGCAGATCGGTGGCCCACAGGTCCAGCTTGCCGGCCACGGTAAGCAAGGCCGCCTCGGTGGGATCGCCCACGATGCTCCAGGCCGTACCATCGGCTGGCGGCGGCTTGAGGACGGCATTGTTGCAGCGCCCGGCGATGGTGCCGGCCAGTCGCAGCACCCGGTCAACCCGGGCCGAGGGTGTCTTGCCGGACCCTTCGTAGCGGAACTCGCCCTCGGGGGCATAGCCAGCGCCGGCCACGTTGATCATGCGATGGGAGATATAGACCTTGCGCACCGTCATCTCGTTCTGGGTGAGCGTACCGGTCTTGTCGGAGCAGATGACCTGCGCGCTGCCCAGCGTCTCCACCGAGGGGAGCTTGCGCACCAGGGCGTGGCGCTGCACCATGCGCCGCACACCCAGGGCCAGCGCAATGGTGACCACGGCCGGCAGGCCCTCGGGGATGGCAGCCACGGCCAGGGCCACGGCGGTGATAAACAATTCCACCACCACGTGCTGGTACTGACCCAGGTATCCGGGCAGCCCGGCGGTTTGCAACAGCGACAGCGACGTGTCGCGCCAGATGCCCACGGCAAACACCACGGCGCAGATGAGCAGGCAGGCATAGACCAGCCACTTGCCCAGTTGGTCCAGCCGCTGCTGGAGCGGGGTCAGTCCTTCTTCTACGGACTGGACCAGACCGGCGATCTTGCCCAGCTCGGTATCCATGCCCGTTTCCACCACCACGCCGGTGCCCTTGCCATAGGTGATGGTGGTGCTGGCAAAGACCATGTTCACGCGGTCGCCCAGGGGCACCTTGGCGTCGGCCAGCACGCCGGCGGCCTTTTTCACCGGCGTCGATTCGCCGGTGAGCGCGGCTTCTTCGGCCTGCAGGTTGTGGGCGTCGATGAGCCGGGCATCGGCCGGCACAATGTCACCCATCTCCAGTTGCAGGATGTCGCCGGGCACCACCTCCACGGCCGGGATGCTGATCAACTCGCCGTCGCGAATGACCCGGGCCGTGGGCGCGGCCATCTTTTTCAGGGCTTCCAGCGCCTTTTCGGCCTGATACTCCTGGATAAAACCCAAGACGCCGTTCAGGATCACGATCACCAGGATGGCGATGGCGTCTATCCATTCGCCCAGCGCGCCCGAGATGATGGCCGCGCCAATGAGCACCAGGGTGATGAAATCGGTAAACTGGGAGAGAAACTGCCGCAGGGCAGTGGGGCGTGGAGCCGCCTGGAGTTGGTTCGGTCCCACCTTGGCGAGACGCGTCTCGGCGTCCAGCATCGAGAGGCCGCGCCCGGGATCGCTGTCCCAGTAACGGAGCACAGACGCGGCGTCCATGGCGTACCAGTCAGAATTCTCTGTCACGATTGTCTATCCTTCATGCTTGTGCTATATCACAGATTGACCGCTGACCACCGGCCGCAACCACCCTGGCACTGGCAGTCAGTCGTCGGTCGTCAGCGGTCGGGTCCAATTACAGCCAGCCGCGCTCCACGGCCAACTCGGCGATCTGGACCGCGTTGAGCGCCGCGCCCTTGCGCAGATTATCGCTGGCAATCCAGAGGATCAGGCCGTTTTCCAGGGCCATGTCCTCGCGAATGCGACCCACCACCACCTGGTCGGTGCCGATAGACATCCAGGGATGGGGATACATGCTCACGCCCGGGTCGTCGTGGACCTGCACGCCCGGCATGACCGCCAGCAAGCGCTGCACGGTGGTCCGGTCCAGTGCTTCTTCCAACTGGACGTGAACCGACAGCGCGTGCCCCACATAGGTGGGCACCCAGGCCGTGGTGATCGAGATGGGCAGCGCGGGCATTTCCAGCAGCCGCCGCGTCTCCTGCATCACGCGCCATTCTTCGCGCGAATAGCCGCTGTCCAGAAACACCTCTGTTTCGGGTAACACGTTGAACGCGATCTGGTGCGGCAGCACGTGAGGGATGGCCGATTCGCCTTTGCCAACGCGCCCAACCTGCTCGGTTAGCTCTTCCATGGCCGCCTGCCCCCGGTCCGAGACGGCCTGGTAGGTGCTCACCAGCACGCGCTTGAGCGTGGCCGCCTGATGCAGCGGATACAGGACCATGCTGAGGATGGCGCTGACGCTGGCCGGGCAGGCAATGATCTTGGGGCGCCGGTGCAGGGTGCTGCCATTGACCTCGGGCACGATGATGGGTATCTTTTTGTTGGGCAGCCGATAGCCCTGGCTGGCGTCTATGACCAGCGCCCCGGACTGGGTGGCATACTGGGAAAACCGCATGCTGACCTCGTGATGGGCCGTAAAAAAGACCACGTCGGCGTCCTCGAACGAGGTGGTGCGCGTCTCCTTCACGGCCACCTCGCGCGTGCCCACCAGCAGCTTGCGCTGGGTGGCCCGGCCAGAGGCGAATAGCCGCAGCTCTAACAGCGGGAAGCGGCGTTGGTACAATACCTTGACCAACTCTTGCCCCACCAGTTCTGTGGCCCCTACAATGGTCACGCGATACCGTTTCACGACCGCCGTCCTGCCAAGAAACAAGAGGGTCACGCCGGACTGTCATCTCGTTACCCCAAGTTTCTTGTCGAAAAGGCTATCCGACACGAGTGTCGGGCTCCTGCGCTGCCGAGCGACTGCCGTCATCATACCATAAAAAACAATGGGCGTAAAGGCCGGGTCAGCGGCTGCGGCTGCGCCGCAACCCCGTTGCGCGCAGCCACGCCACGCGCAGCCCCACCAGCGCCAGGCCCGCGCCGGCCAGGTCCACCGTCCAGTCCAGGGCGTTGCCATTGCGGCCGGGAACCCCGGTCTGGTGCCACTCGTCGCTAGCGGCGTACAGGACGGCAATGACAAACGGCCACGCCAGCGCCGGCCACCGCACCGATGGCGCGGCCGGCTGCAACGCCCACCACACCAGCAGGGCCAGCACGCCATACTCGGTCATGTGTCCCAGCTTTTTCAGGATGACGTCGGCAATGGGTTCCGCAGGGTGTATCAGGGTCGGTTGCGCCGACAGGGCAAAAATGCCTACCATCCACGCCAGGACCAGACCCCAGCGCACCAGACGAACGCGTGTCTGCAAGCTTTTCTCCTCAGCCGTCAAGTGAGCCGACCCGGCGGGTCGGCTCTACTACTGTATCAGATCGTGGCGAAATGTCAAGTCGGTTCCATCGCAAGCAAGATCCGGCTGAGGCCGCATTCGCGCCGACCGACCCGCCGACTTTGTAAGACGGATTGCCAATCCGTCTTACATGGGGTTTCTGGTCGTCAGTCCTGCACGCGCCCGGCGCCGGCATACACCTGCAACGTGGGCCCGCGCACATAGCCAATGAGGGTGAGGCCCAGGTCCCGGGCCAGTGCCACCGACAGATCGGTGGGCGACGTGCGGCTGGCGACGATGGGCACGCCCATGCGCGCCGCCTTGAGCAGCATCTCGGACGAGACGCGCCCGGTGGTGAGCAGAATGAGCCCGGCCGGCGCCAGGCTGCGCAGCAGGCACTCGCCCATCACCTTGTCCAGCGTGTTGTGCCGGCCCACGTCCTCGGCCAGCACCAGCAGGCGCTCCCCGTCGCTCAGCGCCGACGTGTGCAGGCCGCCGGCTGCCAGATAGCCCTGTGCCGACATCAACAACTCGGCCATCAACGCCTGCACCTGCGCGGCCGACACGGTGCGCGCGGTCGCCAGCGGCGGCAGCGCGGCCGGGTCGATGAGGCCAAAGGTGGCGCCCCCGCCGCAACCCGACGTCACCGTGCGCCGCTGTGCCAGGGCCGCCACGTCCACCTCGCGCGTCAGTTGCACCTCGGCCACGGTCTCGTCATCGCACACCCGCATCAGGGCCACGTCGTCCAGCCCCTCGATGATCCCTTCGAGGTACAAGAACCCCAGGACCAGGGCGTTGGAACGCACCGGCGTGTGCGAGAGCGTCACCAGGTCGGCCCCGTTGAGCCGGATGAGCAGCGGGACCTCCCGGGGCACCGCCGCAACCACCTCCTGGGCGCGGTCATGCTCATAGCGCACCACGGTGGTGGTGGACACGCTGCGCAAATCGCTGGCTGGCGTCAACTGGGTCATCTGGCACCTCGATGGGTGTTTAGCGGGAATCAGGAACCCGTTTCCGACCCGGAAACGGGTTCCTCACGTGCGGGCGGTTGTCACCGGTTAAGGTTGAGCCGTCGGTGGGGGCGTGGGCTCGGGTGTGGGCGTCGGTGTGGCGGTGGGGTTCGTCGCGACTGTCGGCGCGGCCGTTGCCGCGGCCGGCGGGAGCGTCGGTGCGGCCACCGGCGTGGGCGTTGGCTCACGCGGCGCATCGGTCACCCAGGCCAACACCTGGTCGATGGGATACCGGCTCACCAGGTATACCGCCGGATCGCCGGCCAGTTGCACATAGTAGGCCAAGCCCTCCGGGTTCCGGTCGCCCACCAGCAGCGACTCGGTGCGCTTGTTGGTCAACGTCAGATTGAGCGTGGCCGTGTAGGGGTTCAGCCCAAACTCAGCCGGGTTGGCCGCTTCGATGGTGCGCTGGGCGCGCAGTTGCACCAGGCCGCTCAGGCCGCTGTCGATGGCCGCCGCGTCCAGGCGCTCGCCGCCCTGGCCGCCCAGGTACCAGGTATCGGGTCCCTTGAACAGGTACACCGACGGCCCGCTGTGCAACTTGATCTCGAGCGCTGCTATGTCTTCCGAAGACAGAGTGGGTAACAGATATTTTTCTGGGATGGGCGTGTCGGCGGCCGGCTCGCCGGGTTTAAAGGTTTCCAGCATCCACCAGCCGGCCAGCAGCGCCGCAAACAGCAACACCAGGATGATCGTGGGGCGAACATTCTTGGACACTAGTACAACTCCTATTCCCGGCCGCTATCGCCGGCGCCACCACACCAGCGCGCCCAGGCCCATGATGAGCAAAGGCAGCAGGCACAGGCTGGAAAAGACCACAAGCGGCACCTGATAGGGTGCCAGGTCCATCCGGTTGTCCACCGGTGGTTTGGGCCGGATAGAGATGAGCGCTTCGTCTTTGGCGAGCCAGTTCACACAGTTTACAAACAGGTCTCCATTGCTCTGCTGATCAAAGACCTGATTGGTGGCAAAGCTGGCGTTACCCATAAGCACCAGGCGCGCGCCGCCGCCGATGGCTGTTTCTTCTTGCTCCACCGTCAGGCACAGGCTCATGGGGCCGGGTACGTCGGCGGTGGGGTCGAACGTGGGATTGGCGTTCGCGAAATCGGTTTCGCCCCAACTCTGGTTGCTGGTCTTGAACAGCGATTGAACCGTCACCCCATCTGGCGCGGCAAGGGTCTGGCTGACTGAGCGCGACCAGGGGAAAAAGGTCAGGCCCAGGTCGTTGGTGATGTCGCTCGAGGTATATTGCAGGATCACCGGCATGAGCGGCGAGCCCTGGATGCTGTTCACCGGGTCAATGACCACGTCGTTTTCAAAGAACACGCCATAGTCTTGCTGCAAAGCGGCCTCGATGCCAATGACCTGCTCCGGGTCCACCAGCAAAAAGAGCTTGCCGCCATTGCGCGCATAGGTCGTCAGGGCCGTGGCCTCCTGGTCGCCCAGGGGCGTGCCCGGCGACGCCAACACCACCACGGCCGCATCGGCCGGCACCGTCCCCGAGATCAGCAGATTCAGCGACACCACCTCGTAATTGTTGCTCTCCAACGCGGCCTTGGCCTGGCTGTAGCCGTTCTCGGCCGTGTCGTCCAGGCTCAGTTCCTTGTGGCCGGTGAGGTAATAGATGCGCTTGACCTCGCCTAGCGTGACCTTGAGGATGGCGCCGGTGATGTCCTGCTCGGTGGCGCCAAAGGTATCCCGGCGCTCGCCCCCGCTCTCGAACACCAGCGTACCATAGCGGGTAATGCCGTACTGGTTGGTCCGCTCGGGGTGCAGGTCGGGGTCCACAAACTCGTAGGTGAAGCGGCCGGCCGGAGCATGGCGCACGTACTCCTTGAGCAGGTCCTCCAGCGGCTCCCGGCCGTCTACTTCGCGGATAAACGCCACGAGGTGCACATCCTGTGTCAGATTGCTCAGGATCTTGACGCTTTGCTGCGAGATGGAATACTGCTGGCCGGCCGTATAGTCCATACGGGCATTGTACTTGTAGAGCACCACATTGATGAGCAACACAATACCCACAAAGGCCAGGCTCATGATCACGGCGTTCAGGCCATAGCGCGTCTGGCGGGCCGTGGCCGCGCTCTGGACCAGTCGCGGCTCCAGGACAATATAGAGGATCACCAGGAGCAGCCCCACTACCAGCAACACCTGGCCGATGATGTTGATCTGTCCCAGCCACGCAAAGCTGACCAGGGCCGCCATCACGCCCACCAGACCCAGCAGGATGATAATGTTGCTATATGCCTTGAGCTGATCCCAGGCCGACAACTCGTCCAGGTCGGCGTCGTCTTCTGCCAGTTCGTCCAGGTCGGCGTCGTCCTCTGCCAGCTCGTCCAACTCGTATTCGTCTAGTCTATTTTCGTCCATCCTATCTCCACCTCCGCACTTCTAGGATGCGTGTAGCCAGGAACAGGCAGATGGCGACAACGCTCAGGTAGTACAGGATGTGTCGCGTATCCATGATCCCTTTGGTGAAATCGAAATAGTGATAAATGATCGACAGGTTTTGCAGCGCCTCGGCCGGGTTGAGCACGCCGCCCACGGGCAGCGCAATGTCGGTGGGCAGCAGTGGACTGAACACATCGACCAGCCACAGGAACAGCAACATGCCCAGAGACAGCACGGCGGCAATGATCTGATTGCGCGTCATGGACGAGGCCAGCACGCCCACGGCCAGAAACGCGGCGCCCATGAGGATGGCCCCCACATACGAGGTGACCATCACGCCCATATCGGGGCTGCCGAACAGGATGAGGATAAGGGGGTAATAGAGCGTCAGCGCCAGCATGATCAGGTACAGGATCAGCGCGGCCAGATATTTGCCCACCACCACCTGCCAATCACGCAGGGGAGCCGTCATCAAAAGCTCGATGGTGCCCGAACGCTGTTCTTCGGCCAGGAGGCGCATGGTGATGGCCGGGGCCACCAGCAACAGGACGATGGCGAGGTTGTTCAGGACCGGGCTCAGGGTCGCCGGGATGTTGTACAGGAGGGCCTGCGGGTCTAAAAAGATGACCGCATACGTGGCGAAAAAGATGGCCGTGATGACCATAAAGCCCACCATGGTCATATAGGCCACCGGCGAGCTAAAATAGCTGCGCAGCTCGCGGGCGGCCACGTTGAGTAGATTGTTCACGCGTGCACCTCCTCTCGGGTCGTGAGTTGCAGGAAAATGTCTTCCAGGGTCAGGTCCACCGGCCGCAGTTCCAGCAGGTCCCAGCCGCCCTGCACCACGACCGCGGCCAGGTCAGCGCGGCGGTCGGTATCGAGGGCGCATTGGATCTCGTAAGCGCCGGCCTCGCGGGGCGTCACGGCCAGCACGTCGGGCACGGCGCGCAGCTTGGCGGCAAGCTCGTCGCTGGGCTGGCGCACCCGCAGCAGCACCTGCTCGGATTGCTGGAGGCGCCGGGTGAGGTTGGCCGGGGTATCTTCGGCCACAATACGGCCTTCGTTGATGATGAGCACGCGCTGGCAGATCTGGCTGACTTCGGGCAGGATGTGGGTGCTCAGGATGATAGTGGACCGGCCGGCCAGGTCCTTGATCAGGTCGCGCACCTGCACCACCTGCTTGGGGTCCAGGCCCACGGTCGGCTCGTCCAGGATCAAGACCTCGGGCTCGTGGAGGATGGCCTGGGCCAGGCCCACGCGCTGGCGATAGCCTTTGGACAACTGGCCGGTGAGACGCTGCGCCACGTCGGCGATGCCGCACACGTCCATGACGTGGGCCACGCGCTTGTCGCGGTCATCCAGGCCGCGCACCTTGCCGAAAAAGTCCAAATAGTCATACACACGCATTTCGGGATAGAGCGGAACGGTTTCGGGCATATAGCCCACGCGCTGACGGACCTGCAAGGAATCGGTCAGGCAGTCAAAGCCGGCTACCTGCGCCGAACCGCTGGAGGGGGGCATGAACCCGGTGAGGATGCGCATGGTGGTGGTTTTGCCGGCCGCGTTCGGCCCCAAAAACCCCACCACCTCGCCCCGTTCGACCTCAAAGCTCACGTCCTGGATGGCGGCCTTGGGACCGTAGAATTTGGTCAACTGGTGTGCCTGGATCATACCTTTTCTCCTTATAGCTCGTGGTAACAGGCCAAGAATATAGCACAGGGGCCATAGGCTGTCAAGAGCACTCCGGCGGGTTACCTTATGGCGTGGTCTTGTTGGTCGGCCCGGCGAGGGGTTTGGCTTGCAGGCCGGCCGATGACCGGCTGCCATTTTCGACCTCGACCCGCTTGGTGGTCCACGCCATGTCCCACACCTCGTGGCGGTCTTTTTTCACGTGATAGTCATACGACCCCAGGATCCGGGAATAGAGTTCGATAATCGCCAGCAGGGCCAGGCCGCCCACCAGGCGCACAGCGCCCCAGATGATGCCAAACGTGAGCCGCAGGACCCGGCGCGTGTCCAGACTGGAAACCTTGTACTGGTACTTGTGCTGGAGATACAGGTGCCCGGCGTGATTGCGCCGGCGCTGGCGGACAAAGTCACGGATGGTTTCTGGCCCCATGTTATAGACCACAGCATCTGGCGCATAGCGCACATGGAGGCCGCGCTGAACGGCCAGGGCCTCCACGAATGCCTCGTCCATGGCCACGTCCGGCGGGATGTGGTCAAAGACCTTGCGAAAGGCAATCATCTCGCCCAGGCGGGGGATCTCCAGGCACAACTCGTGCTCCAACTGGAGGCGCAGGTGGCTCATGTACCCCACGATGTGAGCGGGCGTGTTCACCGGCACCTTTTGCGCGCCGGTCATGCCCACCTGCGGGTCGGCGAACATGGACACCAGGGCCTCGACGCTGTTGTAGCGAGGCAGCGTGTCGCCGCTTTCCAGCACGCAGATGTCTTCCTGGGCGTGCTGCAAGAACACGTTGATGGCGCTGGTCTTGCCTTCTCGCCGCTCCTGCACAAAGAGCCGGATGCGGGGGTTTCGTTCCATGTACGCCTGGACAATGGGCACGGTGTTGTCGGTACAGCCGCTGGCCACCACAATGATCTCGGTGATGGCTACATCATGCAGGTGCTGGTCCAGCATGGCGTCCAGGATCTGGGCCATGTTGGCCTCTTCGTTATGGGCCGTGATCCCCACGCTGCAACGGATCAAATCGCCTTCCATAGGTCCTCCGGTTGCCGGATCAGCGTTGGCGCTGCCGGTGCGCCTCGAACAGCAACACGGCCGCTGCCGCCGCCACGTTCAACGAGTCTACCCCGGCACTCATGGGGATATAGACCCGCGCCGTGGCCAACTGGGCCGCGCTGTGCGTCGCGCCGTGCGCCTCGCTGCTCAGGATCAGCAGGCTGGGTTGTCGCCAGTCGACGGTGTCATAGCAGACGTCGCCCTGGGCCGCTGCCAGGAACACCGGCCGGTTGGCAGCCCAGACCGCAATCTGATCCCAGGTCTGTTCGGCGTGGACCCCCAGGTTAAAATGTGCGCCCATGCCGGCGCGTACGGCTTTGGGCCCAAAGGGATCGGCGGTGCCGGGTGTGGTAGCGACGTCGGTCACGCCGGCGGCCCAGGCGGTGCGCAGGATGGTGCCCAGGTTGCCGGGGTCGCGGATGCTGTCCAGCACCACCGCCGGCGAACCAGTCCCGGGGGCATTGTCGCCGGGGAGAGGAAGGGGCAGGGCCGCCACCACGCCTTGCGGCGCCTGGGTATCACTGGCGGCCGCAATGACCGCATCGGAAGCTGGGTACGCCGCTGTGTCCAGGGCCTGGATCTGGCGCAGCAAAGCCGCTCCGCGAGCGTTGGTTTCCAGGGCCGCTGGGCTGAACAAAACGAGGGCGGGGATCACCCCCGCCCGTATCGCTTCTTCCAGCAGCCGCACCCCTTCCGCCAGATACCAGCCCCGGGCCAGTCGCTCCCGGCGCCGCCGCAGGGCGCGCAGGGCCTGAACGTGGCTATTCCGGGTGCTGGTAATCACGGCTGGGTGCGGTCAGGCATCGAGTGCCTGCTGGGCCGTGGAAACCAGCTGGGCAAAGCCCGCCGGGTCATGCACAGCCATGTCGGCCAGCACCTTGCGGTCCAACACCACCCCGGCACGCTTGAGGCCGGCCATGAACTGGCTATACGGCAGGCCGGACTCGCGACTGGCGGCGTTGATGCGCGTGATCCACAGCCGGCGAAAGTCGCGCTTGCGGTTGTGCCGGTCGCGCTGGGCATAAAACAGGGACTTGAGCATAGCCTCGTGAGCCCGACGGTAGACTCGGTGGCGGTTGCCCCACTGACCCTTGGTGAATTTCAATACTTTTTTATGGCGTTTTCCTGCCGTCACGCCTCGTTTTACTCGTGGCACGCTAGATTATTCCTTTCGCTTTAGCTAGAAACCATTAGCGCTTGGTGCCATAGGGCACCAGGCGGCGAATGCGCTTGCGGTTGGCCGGACTCACCTCAATGGTGATCGAGAACAGGCGCTTGACACGCTTGCTCTTCTTACGGCGCAGGTGGCTCTTACCGACCTTGGTACGGTGGATTTTGCCGGTTCCAGTGATCTTGAGGCGCTTGGCCGCGCTTTTGTAGGTCTTGATCTTGGGCATGATCGTCCTTCCTATTCCTGATTCTGCTGTGGGCACTCACAAGAGAACCGCTCCCAACCCGGTCGGGCAGTGTGGGAAGCGGATCTGTGAACATCCACCGAGTTGAACGGACCTGGCACGCACCGCCGGTTTCTAGCGGGGGCAGAACCCGGCTCGGGCTGCGTACCGGCCCGGCTGTTGACTATTTGGCTGCCTCGCCGGTGGGCCTCAGAATGGCGCTAATGGAGGCCAGGCCCTCTGCGGCAGAGGGAGCACGCTCCACCTCGGATACATCGCGCAACAACTCGAGTACGTAATCGAGCATGCGCTGCCCGATCTCGGGATGGCTCCGCTCGCGGCCCCGGAATCGTATCGTTACCTTGACCTTGTCACCATTCAGCAAGAACTCGCGGGCGCGCCGGACCTTGGTTTCCAGATCGTGATCGTCCGTCTTGGGGCGCATGCGGATTTCCTTGATCATGATCGACTTTTGCGCCTTGCGCGACTCACGCTCCTTTTTGTCCTGCTCGTAGCGATATTTGCCATAGTCCAAGAACCGGCAAACGGGAGGCCGCGCATTGGGAGCCACTTCTACCAGATCCAAGTCGCGTTCGTTGGCCATATCCAGGGCTTCCTGGATCGTAAAGATGCCCAACTGTTTGCCTTCTTCGTCAATAACCCGAACTTGACGGGACCGAATAGCTCTGTTGATGCGGAGATCTTTGATCTTGACACCTCGCAGCGATGATGGAATCTCAGTCACTAACTATATCACAACTGATGTCAGAAGTCAAACGCATTGACAAGCGTGGCGGGTCGATGTAGAATGCGGGGCACAGATTGCTGGAGGATGGTGGCGATATGCCCGATCGCGAGCGCGTGATCCTGGTCGTGAACCTGGCCTTGTTGGCCCTGGGATTGTCACTAGTGTTGTCTTTGCCGGCGATTACCCTGCGCCTGCCCGGGTTGAACCTGGCGGTGGTGATCACGGAGGACTGGTTTTTTGCGGCCGTGGCCGTGACATTGGCCTGTGGCGGCGTGGATGCCATCGTCCGGTCGCACCCGCGCCTGGGCCGGGGCGACGCGCCGTACACGGTAACGTTCTGGATCCTCCCCGGCTTTTTGCTGGTGGGCGCCACCTTTTTCTTGAACCAGATGCCCGACCTGCTCAGCGGGCTGGCCGGGCTGGCAGTCACCGGCCTGCTGCTGGCGGCCGTGATCATCGCCGAGTATCACACCATCGACCCGGATGATCGGCTGTCGGGCCTGGCGCGCCTGGCCCTGAACCTGACCGTGTACCTGGTGGCGTTTCTGGTATTGACCACGATCTACAGCGCCAAGTCGCGCAGCCTGGTATCCGCGTCGACGATTGTGCTGGTGAGCACCCTGTTGGCAGTAGAGCTGCTGCGCGGGACAGAGCAAGGGGCCCTGCGCACCTGGTTCTATGCCCTGATCTGCGGGCTCATCATAGGCGAGGTGACGTGGGCGCTGAACTATTGGGCCGTGGGACAGCTCGTGGGGGGAGTGCTCTTGTTGCTGATGTTCTACATGCTCACCGGGGTCTGTCAGCAATACCTGGCGCGCCGGCTATCGCGGCGCGTGGTGCTCGAGTTTGCTTTTACGTCCACGGTGGGGTTGGTCCTGATCGGGGCCATGCTGCGCCTGGGAGGCTGACGCTTAGCCTCGCTGCTTATAATCTGGGCAGCGAGTGGCGTTGGGGCGCTCGGGCCGGCGGCAGGCCGAGCGCCAGTCATAGCGGCAGCTATCGCACAGAAACTCGGGCTGACCGGATCTTGGCTTGAAACGCTGAACCAGGCCCCAAAGCCGCGCCCCTAATGATGGCTTGTTTGAAGACACGCTGGCCTCGTTTACGACGGCTGGTTGGCGTCTCGCTCCTGTTGCCGCTCGTCTTGCTGGAACAGGTTGCCCAAAAAGGCCCGTTTCAGCGCCCCACCCAGCCCATAGCGGGGCATGAAATCCTCGGTCTCTTCGACCTCGCCACGCAGCCAGCGCTCGCGGGCCTTGTGGATCGGCGGCAAGACGGCGCCCAAATCGTCTGGCTCACCGGCAGCCAGCCGGTCGCGCCAGGCTTGAAGCTGGGCCATATAGTCGTCGATCCACCGCACCAGGTTCTCGCGATTGCCCAGCAACAGGGCCAGCGATTCGGACGGCTCGGTGCCAGCGGAATAGGTATCACGCTCGAACTCGTAGGTGACAAACTGGCCCAGATCGCGCCAGGCTGGATGACTCACGAGCATCTCTACCAGGGCACTAGCCATCACCAGGGGCAGGTGGTTTACGGCGGCAGCCAGCCCATCGTGTTCGGCCGGGTCCAAGAAAAAGCAGCGCGCCCCCAGGCCGCCCACCAGGTCTGACACCAGGCGCACGGCATCTTCGTCGGCGCGGGGGGAGGGGCAGATGCAATAGGGCAGCTCGTCGAACAGGTCAGCGCTGGCACCCTCGACGGTTTCGTCAACCGGCGCCCGGCGAATCAGCGGGTGACCGCCCACAAAGCTCATGTGGTCCGGCAAGAGTTCATCGGCCCAGGCCAGGACCGGCACCTTGGCCCGGGCCGTGTCGGTGACAACACAGCCGGCCGGTGCCTCCTGACCAATGACCTCCAGCGTCCGATGCACGGCGCTCAGGGGCGTGGCAATGATCGCCAGCGAGGTCTCGACCAACGCCGACGGCAGGTTCCAATCGACGCGATCCAGCGCGCCCAGTTTCTGGGCGCGTTTGGCAATGGCCTGGTCTCGGTCATGGCCCACGATTTCGGCCTTGGTGCCCACTTTTTTCAGACCCAGGCCGATGGATGCACCGATCAGGCCGGTGCCGATGATGGTGATGCGTGGCATGAGTTTACTCCTCGTATCATGGGTTCAGCGGGGACCACAGTCCCCGCGCTAGCGGCGTGCGACGGACTGTACCCTACGGGTAGGCTGTGCACTGGTCCGCCGCGAACAAAGCAGATTGCGAGCGCTCAGTTGGCCTCGTCGGCCTGGCACAGCGCCCGGGCCAGCGGATCATCGCCCGGCGCGTGGTGCACTGCGACGAGGTGCATGACTTGGGCTGACGATTGGGCCGCAACGGTCAGTTCGGCGCCCCGGGCCGGGTGCTGGTTGTGTACATAAAAAGGGTACCGCCAGCTCGCCGGATCCGGCCGGGCCAGGCGCTCTAGCCACGTCGGCCGCACCGCGCGCACCAGCACGATGACGACTCGATACGGCAACGGTATGCGCGTTGGCCCCACGCTCTTGCCGACATCGTGCAACAGGGCCGCCTGGAGCAAATCCAGATCGTCGTGGCCCCCGGCGCGCAGCGTCTGGTACACATCCAGGGCGTGGCGCTGATCGCTCAGGTCCTGGCGATAAAAGAGTTCTGCTTGCGCCGGTGACAGCGTGCTCGCCACCTGCGCATGTTCGTCCTCGTCGATGTGGGCCGTGGTCGCCCGCAGAAATTGTCGCACGCGATACCAGGCGCCCAACGCTAGAACCCGGAAATGCGTATGGTGAGTTCCTGGACAAAGTAGAACAGCAGGCTCAAAAAGCCAAACCCGCCCAGCGTGCCCATGACAATGATCACGATCAGCAAGAATGGCCCATACGGCTCGTACTGGCGCAGGAGGGCGCTCACCTGACGCGCCCAGCGGTAGCGATAGGGTAGGCTGTCCAGGATGCCCAACAGCACCGAAAAGCCGTCCAGGGGTGGGATGGGGATGAGGTTAAAGACAGCCAGGGAAAAGTTGACCACGGCGATCACAAAGAGCAGCGTGTAGAACAGGATTTGAATGGTATTGCCCCCAAAAAGGGGCACGGGAAACAGCGTGGTCAGCACGCGCAGGATCAGGGCAAAGGCCAGTCCCAGGATCACGTTGGCCAGCGGCCCGGCGAACGAGATCAGGGCATAGTCTCGAGACCCGCGCTTGAGGTTATACGGGTTCACCGGCACCGGCTTGGCCCAGCCCAGGCCCACGCCGGCCACAATGAGCACCAGCAGCATGATCGTGCCGATAGGGTCCAGGTGGCGAATGGGGTTCAGCGAGATGCGACCCAAATACTTGGCCGTGGGGTCGCCGCGCTGATCAGCGGCCCAGGCGTGGGCGCATTCGTGGATGGTGAGACCGCCGATCAGGGCAATCCCCAGAAATAGTATATCGAGCAGGCGAGCGGATAGGACAGATAGGTCGACCATAAAAGTGTGTCTCCGGGAATAATATCGGGCGCCAAACGTCAAACGTTATGCACCGCTATTGACGTTTCACGCATTCCAGCACGCGCGCCACGGCTTGAGCCGGCGTATCTACCAGCTCGACGTCGTCGGTGAGACGGCCGGCGCGGGCCAGTTGCCAGGTGCCCAGGCCCACCACCGGCAGACCGGCCTGGCGAGCGTAGGCAATCTCGGACAGGGTACCATGGCTGCCCGAAATGGCAATGGCCGCCTGGGCAGTATTAACTACCATGATGTTGCGGGCAAAGCCAATGGTGGTGACGATGGGAATATCCACGTATGGGTTGGCCTCATCTCGGTCTGTGCCGGGCAAGATGCCCACGGTGAGCCCCCCGGCCGACTGAGCACCTCGGCACGCCGCCTCCATCACCCCGCCCCGGCCGCCGCAGACTAGCACGGCCCCGGCCTCGGCCAGCAACCGGCCCACCTCTTCTGCCTGGGCTGCCACGCCCGCGTCACACCTGGAGCCGCCAATGACGGCGATAAAGGGGCGGCTGCGGATGCTGCTCGCCGGGTCGCGTGCCGGGGGTGCTGAGGATGCCGAATCGGGTTCGGCCGGCACCGAGACCAGCGGCACCGTGTGCAGGCGGGTATAGATGGGGCCGCTGGGACGCAAGTCGCTGCGCATCACCAGGACCGCACGCACCGGGAACGGCCCGCTGGCCGGGAGTTGCAGGCCATCGACAGCACGACCCAGAGCCTGAACGATCGCCGGATCCGGGTCGCGGCGCACCCGGCCCAGGGTAAGATGCGGCGTAAAGCCGCGCTCTTCTGGCGGAAATCCCTCGCCGGCCAACTCGCGCTCTACCATGTCTTGCAAGTGAGCCAGCACGTCCAGCTTGCCGCCCAGCCCAATCCAGAGCACGCGCGGCCGGCGGACGTTGGGATAGGCGCCGGCCCCGCCCACGGCCAGCGTAAACGCCGGCACACCGGCGCAGGCCCGGGTCACCGCCTCGTGGACGACCTCGATGCGCGACGCCGGCACATCGCCCAGAAACTTGAGGGTGAGATGGATGATCTCGGGCTGGACCCATTTCACGTCATCGCGCGCGCCGGGGACCGCTTGCAGGGCCTTTTGAGCAGCAGCCATGACGGACTGCACGGCCGAGGGCATTTCGATGGCAATAAACGTGCGGATGTGCTCCATATGGCTTGTATCTATTCCAGTTGGCATTCCACGTTTGCCAGGTCGGCCCGGGCATCGAACCGCACGAAAATGTCCCGCGCGGCGGTCAGGTATTCGCGGCGCGCCTGGCCCAGTTCAGCGGTTTGAGCCGGTTGGGCAGCGGCCCAATCGGCCCTGGTCACGTGCGTGCGCCCGATCTCGCACTGGCTGTTGATGGCTTCCAGGGTCTGCAAGGCCGTGTCCAGCGCTTGCCACGCCTCGGCCCACTGTTCGAGTTGGAGCAGGCATTGGCCCAGCACCCGCCACGCGCAACCTTCTTCCGCCCGGTTTTCCAGCTCGCACGCCAGGTCGCGGGCCTGCTCTGCCCAACGTTGGGCATCGACGGGCTGGCCCTGGGCCAAAAGCGCCTCGGCGATGTGCCGATACGCCTCGGACTGCAGGTCGCGGGCGTCAATGTGGCCGATGACAACAAGACCGCGCTCCAGGTATTCCAGGCCCTGCTCCACCTGTCCCTGCCGCACATAGGTATCGCCCAGATTGACCAACGCCTGCGCCACGTTCCACTGGTCGTCAATACGCTGGCTGATAGACAGGCTGTGTTGAAAGGCCGCCAGGGCCTGGTCCCACTGGCCGCGTTCCTTGTAGATATAGCCCAGGTTGTTGTGCGAGGCCGCCAACTGATACGGCTCACCGATGCGTTCGGCCAGGGCCAGGCTTTGCTCGTGATGCTCAATAGCCCGGTTCCAGTCGCCCTGGGCGCCATAGATGACGGCCAAGTTGTTGTGCGACGAGGCGATGGTCCACAGGTCGCCCAGTTGCTCCCACAGGGCCAGCCGGCGCTGGGTATAGTCAATCGCCATATCCCAGTCGCCCTGGCTGTAGGCAATGCCGCCCATCACGTTGTACAACGACGATGCGGCCTTGCTCCCGACCGCGCCCTCTACCAGGGTCAGACCCCGGCGCGCCCATTGCTCGGCTTCGGTGCGCTGGCCCCGCCGCAGATACGACCAGGCCGTTTCGGCATAGAGGCTGGCACGTTCTTCGGCGCGTTTATTCAGCGGGTCTGGCTCCAGGTGCTTGATCCCATCGTTCAGCCAGCCCAGCGCGGCCTGATAGTCGCCCAGTTTCTCATAGGTGCGCCCGATGCGGCCATAGATGTCAGCAATCCAGTGCGCGGCGGTGTCCGGCGTCAGCAGCGGCAGGCATAGCTTGAGGGATTCTATGGCCGAGGCCAACTCGCCGGTCCAGTGATAGGCATGGCCCATGCCCACATAGATGGTAAGCTGCTGCTCCACCGTCACCACGGGCACGAGCCGGGCCTGCTCCAGTGCCCGCTGGTAAAAGCTCAGGGCTTCGGCGTTGGCATATTGCTGGCGACCTTTTTCGCCGGCGGCAATGAGATACGGCAGCGCCTGCTCGGGTCGACAGGCCTGCTCGAAATGGTAGGCCAGTTGTTCCACCAACTCGTCTTGCCGGTCGGGATAGAGTTGATCTAACGCGTGGCCCACCCGCTGATGCATCGCCTGGCGTGGGCCGGTGAGCAAGCCCTCATATACCACCTGCTGCGTGAGCGAGTGATGGAACAGATACTCGCCGTCGCCGTCGCTCTCGATGAGGTTGAGGGCCGCCAGTTGGTTCAGCGCCTCGCCCAGGTCTACGGTCAGTTCGGGGTCCAGCGCGGCCTGCAGCAAGGGCACCGAGAACCGGCGCCCGACGACGGCGGCGTGCTGGAGCACGACCCGCGTGCTGGCCGGCAACCGGTCCACGCGAAAGGCAATGATCCCAGTGAGTGTAGGCGGCACCTGCACGGCCTGGATCTCTTGCTCGGTGGCGGTTTGCCAATAGCTGCCGCGCCGCTGCAAGAGCCCTGCCTCGATGAGGCTGCGGATGACTTCTTCCAGGAAAAAGGGATTGCCCTCGCTGCGCGTGGAAATGATCGCCTTGACGCTTTCGGGCAGATCGGCGATGACCAGCAATGCTTCGACCAGGCGATGGCTGTGGTTGAGCGACAGGGGCTGCAAGGTGAGGGCCACGTGGCGGTCGGGCACACGCTGCTGGGCCGCCTGGATGACCGCCTGGCACCCGCGCTCGGGCCCGGGGCGCGTGATGCCATAGAGCATCAGTGGAGCAACTTCGACGGCCGGCACCAGGGCCAGGACCAGGTCCAGAGACAGACTATCGATCCAGTGGATGTCTTCAAAGATGAGCAGGACCGGGCGCTGGCTGGCTTCCCACTCGAACAGGTTGCGCAGCGCGAGCTGGGTTTGCTGTTTGATCTGCACCGGGCTCAGGTAGCTGAGGCGCTGCTGCCAGTCGAGGGTGGGTGGTTCCAGGGAGAACAGGCGATAGAGGTAGGGGCCAATGGTGTCCTGGAGGGGCAGCGGCAGCGCGCTCAGGCGGGCATGCAAGCTGGCGCGCACCTGGTCACGGCCGGCCGCTTCGGTCAGCCCCATATAGTTGCGCAGCAGGTCCAGCACCATCGCATAGGGCGTTTCGGTGGCGTGGGGCAGGCAGCGGCCCTCCCAGATAGCCACAACATGGTCGCGTAGAGACGTACGCAACTCTTCGGTCAGGCGCGACTTGCCCAGGCCGGCCTCGCCTACCAGCGTGACCACCTGGCCCCGGTGCTCGCGCAGGAGCAGGTTGGCGGCGCGCGTGAGCCGGGCCATTTCGGCATCGCGCCCGATGAGGGGGGCAAACAACCCGGTGAGATGCTCGATACCGCGCACGCGCCCGGGCTTGGCGCGCGGCCCGATCACCTCGTAGGCCTGGACCGGCACGGCCTTGCCCTTGACGGTGATGCTGACGGGCTCCTGATAATCGAACAGGGGTCGCGTCTGGCGGTATACGTCTTCGCTGACCAGAATGCTGCCCGGCTGGGCCGACGTTTCCAGGCGCGCGGCCAGGTTCACGGTGTCGCCCATCACCGTATAGTCCATGCGCTGGTCTGTGCCCATGCTGCCGGCGATCACTTCGCCGGTGTGAATGCCCACTCGCACCAGGAGCAATTCGCCCACTTGGGCCACCAGTCGCCGGTTAAACTCGACCAGGCCAGCTTCCATGTCCAGCGCGGCGCACACCGCGCGTTCGGGGTCATTTTCATGCACCAGCGGCGCGCCAAACAGGGCCATCAGCCCATCGCCGATGAACTTGTTGACCGTACCCTCGTAGCGATAGACGGCGTCTACCAGCACCTGGAGGCAGTCGTTCATGGCCCGGAACACGGCTTCGGGACCCAGACGCTCGGCGATGGCCGTAAACCCGCTCACATCGGCAAAGAGAACCGTCACGAGCCGGCGTTCGCCCTCGATGCGGCCCTGGGCCCGGTGCAAGATGCTGGCGGTGAGATGTTCGGGGATATAGCTTTCCAGCTTGCGCAGCACTTGATCGCGGGTGGCCCCCACGTCCAGCGTAGAGGCGTCTTGCAGGTTGGCCCCGCATTGGGCACAATAGCACGCGTCTACCGGGCTGGGTGCCGCACAGGTGGGACAGGCAATCCACATGGCCGTGCCGCACTGGGGGCATTGCTCTGGCGTGAACGTGATGGATTGTTCACAAACCGGGCACTGGGTCTTCATAAATCCTCGATGCGCATTATAGCTGATTTTTGCGGGATTCACAAGCCCGGCCTGGTCAGTTGCGCCAGACCACCGGCAGGTAGAGCCGGTACACCCCCTGCACCGTGACGTCGGCCACGTCGCTGACCAGGCTGGACGAGACGACGATAGCGCCGGGGTACACGTCGGCCTGGGTCCCGGCGGTAAACAGCCCGGCAGTGTCGATGGTGCCGGCCGCCGGCGACGCGACACGCCAGAACAGGAGCAGGCCGGTGATGGTGTTGCTGTATGCATCGAACCCGGTGGCGCTGAACTGCTGCTGCGCGCCCGGGAGCAGCGTGACCTGGGTGGGCGTGATGGACAGCCGGCTCACCGACCCGGCGACAATGTGGACGATGGCCGCGCCGCTGGTGTCGTCCACCGTCGCGGTGACGTGCCGGCTGCTTGCCACAGTAGTCTGCGCCGTCAAGATGTTGCCGGTCATCGTCCCGGCGTCGGTGGCCCATATGGGACTGATGGGCACCACGTTGCCAAAGGCGTCAGCGCCGGTGGCGATGAACGCGCGCGACCGGCCCACGGTCAGGGTGGTGGGGCTGGGACTGACAGCGACGCCGGCCAGCGGGCCGGCCGACACCTGGATAACAGCCTGCCCGACGGCACTCGCCTGGGCATTCGTCGCCACGACCACGACGACCTGGGGGCTGGTCACGGTCCACGACAGAACGGCCGTGTCGCTCAACCCACCGGTGTGCGTGAACGGCGCGTGCCCGGTGGACTGCCAGGTGTAGGTGATGGGCTGTGCGGCCGAGGTGGGGCTGATCGCGGCCGTGAACGCATAATCAGCCCCCACGGTACCCGTGGGAAGGCCGGTGACGGTCAGCGTGGGCCGGACGGCGATGGTAATGGCACGCGTGGCCGTGACGGCACCGGCGGCGTTGGCTGCCGTAACGGTGATGACCTGGGGGCCGGGCGTGTTCCAGGTGAATGCGGCAACATCGGCCAACGCGCCGGTGTGCGTGATCGGTAACTGGCCGGTGGCCTGCCAGACATAGACGACGGGCAGCGTGGTCGTGATGGGGCTGACGGCAGCGGCCCAGGTGGTGGGAATCTGGGTTACGCCCTGGTCCGGGCCGACCGCGTTCACGCTGGCTGGGGGCACAGGCTGATCCACGGCCAACGGGAAATCGTGGACGACTGCCGCGCCCGAGGTCACGGTCACCGTGGCGGTTTGGGTGATATAGCCGGGGGCGCTGGCCTGAAGGGTGTAGGTGCCGGGGGAGAGCAGCCGGTGATAATCGCCTACGGCCGGGTCGGTTTGCACAGCCATATCCAGTTCGAGCACGGCTACCGTGGCGTCTAGCGGTGCGCCGGTAAAGGCGTCGGTGACGAGGCCGCGAGCGCCGGAGAGGGCCTGAGCCATCCACCACAGCATGGCGTCCCGGTTCGCATCCCAGTAGGTGTCCATCTGGTCATAGGACGGGTAAAAGACATCCGAGAGTTCGATGGTCACGTGGTGTTCGCCGTGCCAGTAATAGGCCCAGTCCTGCATCCCACCGCGAATGATGTACCACACCCAACCGCGGGTGACGCCGCTGGGAAAGCCGCCGCTCCAGATCATGGGGTTGCGCACAGCATAGCCCACGCTATAATCATAGTACAGCGCATCGTCCGGCGCAACATCGGGGCTGCCAGAGACGACGCTGTCCCACGGATAGTTGACCACCTGGGCGCCGGTGTGATAGTTGGCCCCCATGACAAAGCGGTGGTCATAGCCCCAGAGCATGAACGCCTGGGTCTCTGGCTCGCGGCCGGCGGGGTCGTCCACCGGGTCGGTGATGCGGTCGGGAAAGTCGCGGTTCAGGTCTACGCCGTGGGCGTTATAGCGCGTGCCGGCCACGTACCCATCGGGATTGTGGATGGGGCACAGCCAGATCTCCATGTCGTCCACCAGAGCGGTCAGGTCCGGGTCCGCGCCATAGTTGTCGACCAGCAAGTCCGCCAAGCGCAGGGTCATTTCGATGCCTATCGGCTCGTTGCCGTGGGCGCTGCTGGTGTACTTGAACTCGGGCTCGTCTTCGGCCACGTCGGGGTGGTCGGTGATCTTCAGAGCCCAGATGTTGCGTCCCTGCACCGACTGGCCGATGGAAACCAGCCGTACGAGGTCGGAGTGCGCGGTGGCGAGGCCCTGCATGCGCGCGACAAACTGGTCAAAGGTAGGCCATGCACTGGCACTGGCGGTGCCCGGCCCATATGTCCGATAGGCGCGCAGGCTTTCGTTGGGGATGGGTGTGGCGGTCAATCCGGCCTGGGCCAGCAGTTGCGCTTCCTGGGGGTTGATGTATACAGTGGCAGTCACGGCAGCGCTGGACTGTGACCGGGGCTGTACCCGGCCCACGTCGATGCCCAGGCGGTCCAGGACCGCCCAATCGGCCGGCGCATCCAGGCTGACCTCGGCCGGGTAGCGGTCGGAAAGGGGAAACGGTTCAGGGGGACCGGCGGCCGGCCCGCCCCAGACGGGCTGGGGGATGCCCCCGCCAACCAGCAGCATGATCAGGACCAACACCACACTACACGCCTCTCGCCTCATGATTTCTCCATCCTTCTGGGGACCATGCCGATCCCCGTTGACCGACGGCAAAGGGCCGGGCCGTACTCCATAGAACGTATTGTAACACAGGAGGGGCACGAGGGAAATAGGGCAAGCGGCTAGGCGATATGTTGACCGTGGCCCCGCGCTGCGGTATAATGCACGTGAACGGTCTGGTTGGGGAGGTCGGATGGCCTGGAGCAGTTTCGGGGCGCGCCGGTGGGCCGGTGGATGGGTGTTCCTGGCGCTGGGCATGATCCTCATCGCCCTGGCGCACCAGGCGCTTGCCGCGGCGCCCCGGGGCCACGAACAGCCCGGCGCGGCCGGCGCGGTCCGTGGCAGGCCGGCCGGGAGCGCGACAGCAGTCATCAGTCCCACGCACACGCTCTATTTGCCGCTCATCGCGCGCGTGTATCCGGTCCCGCCGCCCACGGCCAGTTTCACCGCCGCCCCCGGCACCGGCCTGGCCCCGCTCTCCGTGGCGTTTACCAACACGTCGACCGGCGTCTACACCGCCAGCCTGTGGCGCCTGGGCGACGGCATCACCAGCACGCTACCCAGCCCCACGCACGTCTACACCGCGCCGGGCGCTTACACTGTCACCCTCACCGTCACCGGCCCCGGCGGCAGCGATACGCTTACCCGGCCCCACTGCATCACCGTAACCGCGCCGGTCCCGCCGCCCACGGCCGACTTCATCGCCGCACCCGGCACCGGCCTGGCCCCGCTCTCCGTGGCGTTTACCAACACGTCGACCGGCGTCTACACCGCCAGCCTGTGGCTCCTGGGCGACGGCGTCACCAGCACGCTGCCCAGCCTCACGCACGTCTACACCACGCCGGGCGCCTACACCGTCACCCTCACCGTCACCGGCCCCGGCGGCAGCGATACGCTCACCCGGCCCCACTGCATCACCGTGACCGCGCCGGTCCCGGCGCCCACGGCCGATTTCACCGCCGCACCCGGCACCGGCCTGGCCCCGCTCTCCGTGGCGTTTACCAACACGTCGACCGGCGTCTACACCGCCAGCCTGTGGCTCCTGGGCGACGGCGTCACCAGCACGCTGCCCAGCC
>JAHJIN010000023.1 GCA_018823415.1 Chloroflexota bacterium
GTCTCGTTGGGCCAGGACCTCGGCATAGCGTTTCTGCGCCGTACGTTTGGTGCGGGCCGCGAAGACATGATAGATCTGGCCCTTGAGGGCCACTGCTGCCGGGTGTGTTTCGGTAAACTTGGCTCCGTAGACCTGCTTGAAGTGCTGCTGCACGTCCTGCTGGGCGTGGAAGATACATTCGTGGTGGCGGGCCGTGGCGAAAACCTGGGCCATGACGCCTCCGTAGTCCTGGCGCAAGTCAGTGACCACGATCTGGGGGTGATAGCCTTTGGCCCGCAGGGCCAGCAGGAACGCCCGAGCGCTGTCCTTGTTGTTGTTGGGGTAGATGGCGATATGCAACAGATCATAGGTGTACACATCCACCGCGAGGTAGACGTACATCCAACGGCGCATCTTGCCGGCCGGCTTGTCGTTCTGCGGCACCAGCACGAATTTCTCGTCCACGCCCACCACGCCACTGGATTTCACGACGCCAAACAGGGCCGCCACCGGCAGCAGTTCGTAGCCCCAGGCGCTGACCCAGCGGTAGGCGGTCATGCTGGTCACGCCCAACGCCTGTCCGGCGCAGCGATAGGTGCTGCGCCCCCAGCCATACATCTGGATAGCCAGCACGTGCACGTGCGTCCGGTACGGGGAGTAGGGTACCAAGCCGGGCGGCAAGTGGGTGAAGCTCCCCTTGTCACAAGCCAGGTTGCGGCAGTAGTAGCGATACACGTCCACCGTTTGCAACTGCCCCTGAGCGTCGTAGTACTTTTTCCGCCGTGGTTTCTTGCTCTTGCGCACCACGTGAGTCGAACCGCAATAGATACAGTGCACGGCCTCATCGCTCACTTCTTGCCACTGGCCAAAGACCACCCGTTCGACAGTCATCAGCCAGGGCAAGGCCTTGAGGGGAGGTGGGACGACGATGCCCACCTCTGCCGCCAGGGTTTGCAGTTCGGCGATGCTCACTTCCTCCTCACGAGTCATGGTTTCCCCCGCCTCCACCTTGCCCAGCAGCGTCTGCACCTGGGCCAGCAGGTCCGTCACCAGCCAGTTGTCACGAGGACGGAAGCTGTCGGCGGTCAGGTGGTAGCGTCTGACCAACGCCTGGCGCAACTGAGACCAGCCACTTTGCTCGGCTGCCTGGCGTACCTGTCGTTCGGTGACTCCTACTTCCTGCTGGCGCAGGTGTCGGTAGACTTTGTCCACACCCCACCACGGAAAGGTGACGAACACGGCCACAATCCGCGCCATCAGGTCCCCGGTCAGCACTTCCGTGGCCTTCAGGCTGTGCAAGTTGGCCCAGTCCTTGTCCCGCCAGTACTTCTCCAGGCGACTGATGTCGGGTTGAGGGATGTGAAACCAGGCGCTCACCTTTTCCTGAGAGACAAAGGGCGTCCGTCCATCGCGGGTCCGCCGCCCGCTGCGCTGGGGTCCGGGACCTTCCACCTGCCGCAAGAAGTGAATAGCCATCCGCTGTTGGAAGACGTCATCGCCCGCAATGTGGAAGGTGAAGTGGCCGCACAGCATGGCGGTGTAGCCCCCATCTGCTTCGGTCACCACATCGACCCACGGCTCCTGCCGACCACAGAAAACACAGCCCAGGCTCGCCGTACAACTGAGGGCAGGCCCCGGCATGGGCCAGGGACTCGATGGCATGCCCCCTGCCTGCCACAGAGGTGGGGAGGCGACCACGTGGCGCACCCAAAGGCCGAGCCCCAGACTCAAGGAAGCGCACACAACCAGTTGTTGCCCCTGCCACAGGAGCCTGCCTCCGCTTCGCCAGATCCTGTATTGACCCAATTCCGGCCAAATGGCGGTCATCATCTGCCACAGCCACAGCAACCATGGCCAGCCAACGAGCCACGCTGGGGTCTGGTGCCCATTGAGAGACCACAGGATTGCCAGCAGCAAGCTGCGTAGAAAGGGTCGGGACCAACTGTCTGCGATGGAGCACCACATGCGGTACTCGCGGTCACGAAGGGTGGGAGATTGCCTCTTGTTCGTGCGGTGCGCTGGGCTAGAAAAACAAGCCAGGTGCGGGGGACAGGTAACCCAACCGGCCTGGCTGTCGACAGGCTGGCCGAGCAGGGTCAAGGTCAGCAGACTGACAAGCACCAGGACATGGCAGAAAAGTTGTGCACTTGGTTCTTTCGTGGTATGCTTCATTCGGCCAACTCCGCAAGACTCGGTATCGCTATGTTCTCCAAGCACAGTGTACCACATCTTGCGGGTTGGCCCTTATTCCATTATGGGCAAGGGCCGATCCCATCCTTCGCCATCTGGCGACGCGTATCAGCCTTTTTTGTCCTCTTTCTCCCTATTCCCATGTCCCCAGATTGAGACGCTCACCTCCGGCTGACCGAACGCTGACAGTCTGTGTCAGTCCCGCTCTTCAGGCTGGGCCGGGTCGCGGACGTGATGCACCAGGGCGTTGATTTCGCCCGGCCGCGGCAGGTTTTCATAGTCACACTCGCACGGACCGCCCTGGGCACAGCCCGGACAGCAGTAGGTCCGGCCGTCGACGATCGTCGGCCGCCAGTGAATGACGATGGCACAGTTGGCACAAACCGTTTGTTGCTGCATGATCGCAGGACTCCCCTCCAGTTTCCAACCTTATTGTAGCGATCGATCGTTAGATCAACAGTAGAAAGATATTAGAGTTTCGTTAGAATTGGGGCGCATCGGCGCAGCAGATATTTGCCCTCCCTGCCATTTTCGAGTACAATCTGTTGGAGAAGTCAGATTCCACAAGGAGTGCAAACAGAAAGGAGGGTTCAGAATGGGTTTCTTGAAGCGATTGGCCTTTTATCTAGGCCTGATGTTGGGCCTGACCACGCTGGCAGCCGTCGGCACGGTCCTGCTGACCTATCTGTTCACCGGCAAATTTCCGTCGGTAGAGATGGCCGGCGAAAAACCGGAGGTGACGCTGCTGACCCCCGACCAGGTGGTCGCCACGGTCCGCGAGCAGGTACAAAAAGCCAAGGCAGCCCGCGAGGCAGAGACGATAGGAGGTGAGAGCGATGAGTAACCGGGACCGGTCGTTGCCCGCGTTCAGCATCGTCTACAACATTTTTGCCGTGCCCTATAATTTCCTGTTCGGCTTTGTCGTCGGCCTGGTCGCGCCGCTGGCCGCCATCGCCGCCATGGTCGCCGGCGTCCGCTTGCTGACGGGCCGGGTGCCGTTCCCCTTCCTGACGCAGAAGGGGGAAGAACAGGAGCGGTACCTATCGCTGAGCCTGGTGCCGATGGAAGAAGCCA
>JAHJIN010000195.1 GCA_018823415.1 Chloroflexota bacterium
CCAAGACGTGGCTCGTATCTGGTCGGTACGAGTCCGGCACGGAGGATTAGCCTTCCCGGGTGGTCCGTCGTTCGGCGCATGCCGAACAGGTCTATTATCGCCGGGGCACTCGCTTGGCGCAAGTAGGTGGCGCCGTACCACGAGTTCGTGGTGATATTATATACAAGGGAGGTGGTGAACTGCTCTGGTTCGGCAACGAGACGCCCTGCGACGCAAGACACTGCGTGTCGAAACACGCTTGATGGATTATTACATATGAGGAGGTTCAAATGCCCTGGGACGAAGAAGACGACACCACCATCTACAAGGTTGTGATCAACCACGAAGAGCAGTATTCGATCTGGCCTGCTGATCGAGAGAACCCGCTGGGTTGGAATGATGTGGGAAAATCGGGACTCAAGCAGGAGTGCCTGGACTATATCAAGGAAGTGTGGACGGACATGAGGCCCCTGAGCTTGCGGAAAAAGATGGAAGAAGATGCGCGGCGGGCGGCCGAAGGCCAGTAGGTGAGTAGCACCAGCGTGGTCAGGTGCAAAACGGCGATGGGACCAGTGAGTTTTGGCGGGGCGTAGCCCCGCCAAAACTGTCCAGTGAGGTAGCTCTGATGAACATTATCGGCCTTGCTGCTTTTTATCACGAGGCGGCTTGTTGTTTGTTGCAGGACGGCGAGGTGGTTGGCGCCGCGGCCGAGGAGCGGTTTTCGAGGATCAAGCACGATCCGGCGCTGCCGGTTGAAGCTTTTCGTTTCTGCCTCCAGGCCGGCGGTATCGACATCACCCAGATCGACGCGCTGGCCTATTATGAATCGCCCGACAAAAAGCTAGATCGCCAACAAACTTGTGGGGTACCCAAATCCACAGTCGAGGATCTCGTGCCCTCTGGCGCCGGGCTGATCGAGCAGATCCTTGGTGAAAAGCTGGGCTACGAAGGGCCGATCTTGTTCTTTGATCATCATCTGTCCCACGCTGCCAGCGCCTTTTATTTTTCGGGGTTTCGCGACGCGGCCATCCTCACCGTGGACGGCGTGGGGGAGTGGGCCACCACGACCTATGGCCTGGGCAAGGGCGCCGCGATCGATCTGTTTGAAGAGGTGCGGTTCCCCCACTCTTTGGGGTTGCTCTATGCGGCAGTGACTGCCTACCTCGGTTTTCGGGTCAACAGCGGTGAGTACAAGGTGATGGGACTGGCTGCCTATGGGCAGCCACGTTACGTGGCCCAGGTGTACAACTTGATCAACCCCCAGGAGCAGGGTCAATATAGCCTTGATATGGCGTATTTTGACTTTGTCCGGGGGAACCAGATGTACTCTCCTGCGTTATGCGATCTGTTTGGCGCGCCTCCTCGTCAACCCGGCGCCGAGATCACCGCGTTTCACTGTGACGTGGCCCGGAGCGTTCAATTCGTGTTGGAAGAGATCCTGTTGGACAAGGTCCACTATCTTGCCAGCCGAGTCGATTCCCCCAATCTCTGTATGGCCGGTGGGGTTGCCCTCAACTGTGTGGCCAACGGTCGCATTGTGCGAGAAGGCCCTTTTGAAAAGCTGTTCGTACAACCGGCGGCCGGCGATGCCGGTGGCTGTTTGGGGGCAGCAGCTCTGGCTCATGTCCATTTGACCGGCGAACGCCATAGCCATATGCCCTTGAGTCATGTGTATTGGGGACCGGCATGGACCTCGGAAGAGGTGGCAGCGATCTTGTTGGCGGCGGAAATCCCGGCCGACGATTTTCGCCAGCGGCAAGACCGTCTCCTGGAAAAGGTAGTGGATGGTCTGGAGTCCGGCCAGATCGTCGGCTGGTTCCAGGGAGCCATGGAGTTTGGCCCCCGGGCCTTGGGTGCCCGCAGCATTCTGTCCAACCCACTGCTTCCCGGTATTCGGGATCGGCTTAATCGACTCAAGGGCAGAGAGATGTTTCGACCTTTTACGCCCAGTGTGCTGGCTCACCACACCGCGGCTCATTTTGACCTCGACCATCTGTCACTCTTTATGCTTGAAACGTGCCCGGTGCGATCCCCGCTCGCTTTGCCCGGGATTACGCACGTCGATGGGTCGTCTCGCCCGCAGACGGTATCTGCCGAATTGAATCCGCGCTATGCGGCGCTGCTAGAAGCGTTTTACCGGCGCACCGGGTGTCCGTTGCTGTTGAACACGTCGCTCAACTTTCGGGGTGAGCCCATCGTCTGTTCTCCCATCGATGCGCTGTTGTGCATGGGGCGGATGGGTTTGGATATCCTGGTTTTGAACGACTTTTATATCGAACGCACCAGGCTGCCTGACAATTGGGATGTTTTGTGTGCCGGCTGGCAGACCCAGCAGCAGAGCGCTTTTACCAAACACGAGAATATGATTCATGACTATCTTTACACCTTTGTCTGATCCGCAGCCGATCAGCATTTGGCAGCCCCAACGGTCTGCCGGCGAGTTGATCTTTGTGCGGCCAGATCCATACCCTCTTGGCGATCATTACGCAACCCAGAAGGTTCTCCATGCTGCCAAAGGACCTTCAATCCGGCGCATTTGTTTTTTGGGCGAGTCGGTTGCCGCAGGTTATCTCTATGCGCCCCATTTGACTCCCGCTGGCGTACTGCAAGCTCAACTGGAGGCCGTGGGGCAACCCTCTTACGAGGTCGTTGATCTGGCCCGGGTCAACGAAACCCTCGACGGTCTGGTAACTACGGTCCGACAGGCCCTACAACTGCAGCCGGATCTGGCGGTCATCTGGGTCGGGAATAACTGGAACCTGTTAGAAACCCCCGAGTTTTCTCCCTACATCCCCTCAACCCAGGCCCGGCAACGTTATGGACAGGCGCTGCGCCAGGCCGGTGTGCTGGGCCCCATCGAAGAGGCGGCGCGCAGCCGTTTGCAGCGCTCGGCGCGAGCTTTGGCAGAAGTCGATCTCATCGCCCGCTCTGCTGCGCTGCCTGTCATCCTGGTGGTTCCCGAGACCAACCTGGCCGACTGGGAGAATCGTCAGCCGGTGGTATGGCTGCCGGGCGACCAAACCAGTCAGTGGTACGTGCTGTACCATGAGGCCCGGCGACAGTTGGACAACCAGGACTGGCCGGCTGCCGCAGATACGGCTCGCAGCATGATCGCGTGTGATGGCAGTACGTGTCCCACTTCTTACCGTATCCTGGCCAAGGCTTACATGGGCTTGGGCGATCTCGATCGAGCGCGGGAGGCCGCCCTGGCGGAAATAGATAGCGGTCAATACGCCAATCTCTGCTTCATGAGCGCGCCGCAGGCGACGATGATGGATCAGGCACTTTTGCGGCAGGCTGCCAGTAGATATGGATTTGGTTGTGTCGATCTGCCGGCGATCCTGGCCGAGCATACCGGGTCGCCTTTGCCGGGGCGACGATTGTTTCTGGATTATTGCCATTTAACCGTTGAAGGCATCAAGGTGAGCATGGCTGCGGTTTCATCCGAGATCCTGCAGCGGCTCGAAGGGCGCGACCGTCAAGCCAACTGGCAAGCTGTGCTGGCCCAGGTGCCTGAACCCATCGTGTCCCCTCAGGCGGATGCCGTTGCCAAGTTTGGTGCAGCCATCCACAACGCGCATCGCCTCTTGACCTTCGGCTCAAAGGCTTCGATTGTCGAGTATTGGTGTCAGGAGGCGTTGGATGCTTATCCGGGGATCAAGGAGACGATGCTTGATTTCATCCGGGCCCGGACGGCGCCGTGCCCCGTTATCCTCACGGCAGCGCAGCAGAGGAATCTTGCTTCTCCCTATTACCTAACGATGCAGCATGGCTGGCGATACGATTACTTGGATGTGGTCGTCATCCAGGCTGTGCAAGCTGTGCTTGAGCGAGCGGGCGGCTCTGGCTGTTCTGAGATCAGGGACTTGGTTCTGACACGTCACCACATTCGTGATCAAGTTACCGATCTGGCTATTCCTTTTTACCACTGGGAACCGTTAGAACGGTTCTACCCTGACGTGATGGCTTTTGCCGATCTGGCACGACGAGCGATGGTTCGCTCGCCCTGGCCGGTTTCCAGTTTTTGCCTGGTTTGTGATGCGACACGCGATGTCGAGCTAGATATCACCGCTCGTCTCCCCGCTTTGACCTGGGAAAAGGCTGCCCCGGCGGGGGTCCAAGTTGGCGTCAATGGTTGCTTCATCAAAAATGTCCGGCTGGGGACCCGGTGGCGTCGTAGGACAGTACGGATCGGCCGGAACCGTCTGCGGCCGGGATTCAACCAGGTCGTCTTGCGCTGGCCTATGCCGTACATCCGCGGCGAACAAGCACTCACCGCTACCTGTGCTCGGCTGGAGCAGGGGCTAGAGGCTGACTTGCACCCGGTGTTTGGCGAGGTGTTTGCCCTGATTGCCAGACCGGATTAGTCTGTACGAGGCGTTGCTGTCAGACGAGGCTCAGGCTCGGAGAGGAATGATGTCGCTGCACCACCGGGAGACCCGGGTGATTGGGGAAACGGTCTCGCCGCTGATCTATCCTTTTCGCGATGACGTAAAAGCGGGCGCGCTAACCCGCTTTCCACTGGTCATCCACCCCCCATCATGACCATCAGCAACACGCTGTCGCCATCATGCAGCGCCGTATCAAGCTGGTCGTGGGGCACCCACTCTTTCCCGTTGAGCAGGATCTGGACCATCGGATCCCACTCGCCTTTTTTGTCATACAATGCTTGCCGGGCCGGCCGGCCATACCGGGCGACCAGATAGTCGAGCAGGTCGCCCACCGATTCCCCGGCAAACTCGACCTCTAACTCTTTGCGGCCGATTGTCTCGGGCAGCACCGGCAGGAGGATCTTGAGCTGGACCTTCATACGCGCTCGCCTTTCAAGGCTGCCATCAGGCGGCGGCCCGCCGCGCGCTTTTTGCGCAGACTGACCGTCGAAGGCAACTGGTAGGTGAGTGCCCCGGGCTCGCAGACGCGCACACACCAGGGCTCAACACCCCCGCACAGATCGCACTTGATGGCCTGCCGCTGGTCCCGGTCCAGAGTGACCGCGCCAAAGGGACAGGCCACGATGCACATCCGGCAGCCCACGCAGAGGTCACGATCCACGATCATGGCCCCGGTATCGGCATCACGGGAGATAGCCTGCACCGGGCAGATGTCGGCGCACGCCGGTTCCTCGCACTGCTGGCAGACGGTGGGCACATCCAGCCCTTCCCGCTCCCACTTGACGATGCGCACCGCCGACTTGTTCGGGTTGCATGCCCGCACGTGAAACACCGAGCAAGCCATCTCACAGTTCCGGCAGCCGGTGCACTTTTCATGGTCCACGACGATGATCTTGTTCATGGTTCCGACTTGGTGGAATAGGCTTGCCACAATAGTACCAGCGGGTGGACCACGTTCTGGCCCGATCCCGCTTGCATCTGCATCGCACACCCGGCGCAGTTGGTGATGCCCAGGTCATAGCCTGGTGATTGCAACTCGTCGAACAGATAGCGCCCAATCTCGCGCGACTCGTCCCGGTGCGCCCGGCGCATGCCGAAAGAACCAGCCAGGCCGCAGCAGCCCCGGTCGATATCAACCGGCTCCAGCCCTGGAACGAGCCTGAGCAAGTCCAAGTTCTCCGGACCCAGGTCGCGCACCCGTAGGTGACAGGGTGTGTGGTAGCCGACCCGCAGCTCCAGTGGCTCAAAGGCGGTGTCCAATTCGCCCTGCTGGTGTAACGCCCACAAAAAGGCACTGACGTCCCGGATCTGTGCTGCCACCAGCCGCGCGTCGTCGCTCCCTGGCAGCAGGTAAGGCCAGTCACGTTCCAGCGCCGTGCCGCAACTGGGACAGCTCACCAGGATCGGGTACCCTTTCTGCGCCAGTGGTTCCAGGGCCCTCAGGCTCCGACGAGCGTATCGCTGAGCCAGTTCCTTGTCCCCGTAGGGAAAGCAAGCCACGCCACAGCACGCATGGTTTGGCACCAGCACCCGGAACCCATTGCGCTCCAGGATGTGTACGACGGCCCAGCCCAGCGCCGGGTCGGTAAAGTTGGCGTAACAACCCGGATAGTACACCACCGTGCGATCGGAAGTGGGGCCGGACGGGCGGCGGCGATATTGGCGCAAGAATGTGTCGCGGTGAAAGGCCGGCAGCTTGCGCTCCCGGTCCATCCCGGACACCCACTCCATCGGCCGGCGAGCCAGGGGCCAGTCGAACAGCCAGTTGCTCAGCGGCGCGGTCAGGCTGGAAGCCTGGAACAACACGCCGATGTTGCAGTAGAACTGATCCTGCCACCTGGTGGCACCCGCCTCTGCCTCGGCCTCGGAGATCATGACCGGCAGGTCGATGTCCAGCGGGCAACGGGCCCCGCAGCGTGCGCAGGTGATGCACTCGCGCAGCGAAGGGCTGTCTCCCCGCAGAAAAGCCATCAAATAGTCACGCGGCGTCCAACACGTCTCTTTCCCGTAGGTTGACCGGGTTGGGCACTCGATCAGGCAATTCCCACATCCGATGCACAGGAACAGGTCCCGATAGCGGGGATCGTTCAGCCAGGCGCGCCGGCCGTTGTCCAGCAGGATCACGCGCACATCTGTGCGCTGCATCGGCGCGTGTGACGCAAGGCGCGTCGTATCGTGGATGGGAGGTGAAGGAGTGAGGCTGTGTCCGGCGGGGACCTCGCCCTTGTTCTTGCCGCCTCGGCAGGGCATGTTCAGTGCCACGCCGAGCGTGCCATAGCGGGCCTGGGCCCGGGCAAAGAACTCGGCGCCCTCCTCGTCTCGCACCACGCGCTCTATGCCGATCACCAGCACCACCTGGCTTGCCTGCTCCAGTATCTCGGATATGTTGAAGAGGTGCTGCACGAAAAAGACCGTTCCGTCTTCAGCGGCGATCACGTTGACGCCCAGCACGCCAACGTCGGCAGATCGAGGAGCTGATGGCGTGATGGATTGGGGGTGAAAGGCCTCCCAGGTGGCCTCAGCTGAGGGGGGTTCGAGTTGCCAGTATCGCTCTACACCCTGGTCTGGATGGACGAACTGCTCGTCATACGTTTGCACCACCTCCAGGCCACGGGCCTCTAGATGGGGCCGCAGTTCGGCCACGGTTGCCGAGCGGTTGACCAGCACCCGGCGTGATGGACCGGCCAGCCGGGCGATCTCGTCGGCTGCCTCCTGGGCCGTTGTCGCTTCCAGCGGCGTCACGCCGTACCGCTCTTGCAAGGTAGTCGTCAACTGTGCCAGCAACTCGTCCAGGTGTTCTGCCGTATCGACGCGGATGGCGCGCAGGCGGTCGCGCAAGGCTTCTTCGTCCAAGGGCAGCGTCGCGCGACGCGGTTTGGCCAGTTGCCCGGCCGCCCGCCGGCGCTTGGGCTCCGGGTCCGGCATCAAAAACCACACCGGCAGACGCGGCATGTCCCTGTCCATTTCGAGTTCGTGCGATTCCATCATCTTGGCCTTGAATCCATGCGTCCGGGAAAGGTAGCCAGTAGTCAGATGATCTGGCTACTGGTTACTGGCTACTGATGGCTCTCCGCATCACCTCAGAGAGCTTTAATCCGGCGTCTCGTTTCTTCACCAGGCTCACCGTATTGGCCGGCACGAACTGGAGCGCATCGGGGTCGCAGAAACGGACGCAGGCCGGCTCGCCGTCGCACAGGTCACACTTGATCACCTGCCGGGCCACGGTGTCGATCCCCATGCCGCCAAACGGACAGGCCATCACGCACATCTTGCAGCCGATGCACAGGTTGTAATCGACGACCACCCGACCCAGGGCCACGTCGCGGGAGAGCGCGTCCTTGGGACAGACGGCGATACAGGGTGCCTCCTCGCATTGCTGGCACACCATCGGCAACTCGAACCCCTCCAGCGGCCACTTGACGATGTGGATGCGAGAGCGGCTGGGATTGCTCATGCCGGTGTGTTTTACCGAGCAGACCATCTCGCACAACCGGCACCCGGTGCATTTCTCGTGATCTATTACCAGTATCTTTTCCATCTGCGCTCTCCTACAACTTGTGCGAGGGCTCGCCGTCCAGCCCCAGCTTTTTCAACGTCTCCGGCCGGGGCTCGCCGTCCTCAGCCCAACCGTGCAACGCATAGTATTCGTCGATCAACTGCTTGAACTTGACGCGGTCTATGGTCTTGCCCCGGACAATCGGCAGGCCAATAGGCGTCGGCTCGTCAAAATAGCGATCCACCAGCCAGTCGTCCGCCCGTGTCAACCCCTCCCGGATGTTGAACAGCCGCTCGACGGTATAGGCGCGATCTGCAATGTCCCAGATCTCCTCCGGCGTGAACTCGAGGCCGGTGTTATAGTAGATCAGCTTGGACAACTCCTCAAACCCGATCAGGTTGGGGCTGAGAAAGATGGTGTGGAACTTGCAGACGCCGGTACAGTCGATGGCTTCGTACATCATCTCCTGCCACTGTACCATGCGGGCCTTGCCCTCGTAGGACGTATAGTCGGACGACAGCGGGCCGTCGTAGGGCCGGGGACCGCCATAGATCTTGCGCAGCAGGTGTTCCGGCAGGTGGTAGAGGTCGATGGCCGGCCGGCTGCGCAGGTGGTCGGCACCCCGCGAGGATGTGGCGATGCCCAATGCTAGCGATGGCGTGGGCCGCTCATCCGAGTGCAGGTTGCTCATCCCCTTGACGTGGATGTTGTACCGGAGCGAGTCCTGCCCGATCCGCTCGGCGGCCCGTAGCGGCCCCTCTGCCAGGATGTCGCCCAGTCCCTGGCGCTCGGCGATACGCTGGACCATCTCCAGCACCGCTTCGTCGTTGCCCCACTCCAGCTTCAAGCCATCCGTGTCTGCGTCGGTCAGGATACCCTTCTCATAGAGTTCCATCGCCCAGGCGATCATGCTGCCGGTTTCTAGCGTATCTATCCCGTACTTGTTGACCAGGTGGTTGCCCACCAGGATCGTCTGAAAGTTGTTGCAGCCCACTTCCATGCCGAACGCGCCCTGGCTGGTGTACTCTGGTCCTTCCGCGTAGGTCCCGGCGTACGGCCCCTCCCGGATCACATACTTGTGACGGCAGTGAATGACGCAGCCGTAGCACCCCTCCGTGCCCAGGGCATATTCCTCGATGTGCTCGGCTTCGATGTTGCCGCCCACCTGCTGGTTCAGTTGAAAGTTTCGTTCGCGGATCAGGCCGACGGTGTTGGTGACACCATAGATGAACATGGTGCCCCACTTTTGCATGATCTGGGCAAACTTGGTCGAGGCGATGTGGTCGAGGAGCCCGGCATTGTACTCCAACGCCTCCTCCGGGAAGCGGACCTCCAGGTCCATGGTGCCCCGGACGGCGATGGCCTTGAGGTTCTTGGAACCCATCACCGCGCCCATCCCGGTGCGGCCGGCGGCGTTCTTGACGCCGGTCATCACGTTGGCAAAGCGCACCAGGTTCTCCCCGGCTACGCCGATGGTCAACGCCTTGATCTCCGGGTCGCCCAGTTCCTCCTTGATGAGTTCCTGGGTAGTGGGAATGTCCTCACCCCAGAGATGGGCAGCGTCGCGGATCTCGATCTCGCCGTCGTGGATCCAGAGATAGACGGGCCTATCCGCCTTGCCCTTGATCACCAGGTGGTCAAAGCCGGCCCAGCGCAGTTCCGGGGCAAAGAACCCGCCCATGTTGGAGCTGCCGACAAAGCCGGTCAGCGGTGATTTGGCCCCGATGTGCGTCCGGGCCGACGCTGAGGCCGGCGTGCCGACCAGCAGCCCGGCGCTGACCGTGAGCACATTGTCGGGACCCAGCGGGTCCACGCCCGGCTCTAGGTGATTGTACAGCAGGTACATATCCAGCCCCCGCCCGCCCAGGTACAGCTTGCGCATCTCAAGGGTAATAGGGGCGGTCTTGCTCTCGCCGGTTGAGAGGTCTATGTACGCGATCTTGCGATTGAGTGCCATCTGCGATCTCCTTATCGGTAGCCAACTATCAAAGTACTGACTACTGCCTACTGATTACTGGTTACTGTCCGCTGACTGCGCTTTGGCTATCTGCCGTTCCCAGTTCTCCCAGACCGGTTTTCTGATCTTGGCCAGATTGCCTGTCCAGGAGATATACCATTCCCAGCCACAAGCGGGACAGGTGGCCTTCTCCGCGCCGGGCGCGGGCCAGAAGCGCTCGAAGCAATTCTGGCATCGCACCTCGCCGATTCTCGACTTTTTCTTCTGTTCCATCAGGATTTCCTCCTTACCAGGGATCGGTCATGGTGACGCGATCTCGTGCTCAATGGCGAATACCGCCGGCTCCAACGCCTGCGCCAGTACTTCCCCGAGCCGTTGGATACCTGTCTCGATCTGCTCCGGCCGCGGGTAAGAGAAATTAAGCCGCAGGGTATGCGGGCTGCACTCGCCAGCATAAAAGGGTGTGCCAGGGACAAAGGCCACCTGGTGGCACAGCGCCTCCCCCAACAACTCCCCGGCGTTCAGCGACGGCGGTAGCGTGACCCAGAGGAACAATCCCCCCTGGGGCCGGGTCCAGCTTACCCCCGGCGGGAAATACCGGGCCATCGCCGCCAACATCAGGTCCCGTCGCTCTCGATAGACCACCCGCAACCGGGCCACGTGCTGCTCCAGAAAGCCGTCCTGTATCATCTCGTGCACGACCATCTGGGTGTACAGGTTGGTGTGCACGTCAATCCCTTGCTTGGCTTGCACCATCCGCCGGATCACGACCGCCGGCGCGACCACCCAGCCCAGCCGCAGGCCCGGCCCCAGGAGCTTGGAAAAGCTCCCCACGTGAATGACATTGCCCTGGTAAACGTCAGACGCCGATTGACAGCGGGATGCGTCTACCGCCAGCAGCGACGGCAGGTGCTCCCCCTCGTAGCGGAGCTGACTGTAGGGGTCGTCCTCGAGGATGGGGACCCCGGCCCGGGCGGCCAACTCGACGAGGGCCTGCCGGCGTTCCTGGGATAGCGTGACACCCGAGGGGTTCTGAAAGGTAGGGATGGTGTAGACGAAGCACGGACCGGCCGCCAGCGCGGCCTCCAGCGATTCGATCTCCAACCCTTCATCGTCCATCGGCATTGGTACATAGGCCGCCTGATAGGCGTTGAACGCCTGCAACGCGCCCAGAAAGGTCGGCGATTCCACCGCCACGCGGTCTCCCGGATTCAGCAGGAGCCGGGCCGTCAGGTCCAGCCCCTGTTGCCCGCCGGAGATGATGAGCACGTTGCTCTCATCGATGATGATGCCCTGACGGGCCATATACTCGATGATCCAGGCCTGCAGTGGCGGGTACCCCTCCGTCAAGCCGTACTGCAGCGCATAGTGCCCTCGTTCGGTCAGGACGCGGTGGCTGGCCTCTCGGACGGCTTCGGCCGGCAGCAATTCTGACGCCGGCATCCCCCCGCCGAAAGAGATCACTCCCGGTTGCTGCACGGCTTTGAGCAGCTCCCGGATGGCCGAGCTGGTCACCCCTTCCATCCGGCAGGCGAACCGTTCTTCCCACGGTATATCCATGCTGTCCATCCTCATCTAGCCACTGACCTTGATGACGACGCCGGCCCCCGTGTCGCCGGCGGCACAGCCGACGAACAGCCCATACCCGCCACCGACCATGACCAATTCTTCGATCATCTCGATGATCAAGCGGTGGCCGGTGGGGCCTTGCGGGTGCCCAAAGATGAGGGATGAGCCATAGTTGTTCATCGCCGCTGGCTTGACCCCCATCTCGCGACAGAAATAGATGTCGTTCACGGCAAAGGGGTTGTGCGTCTTGATCACCCGCACGTCCGCGAGCGAGATGCCGGCCCGGGAGAGCGCCTGTTGCGCGGCCGGGACGATGGCCTGGGCCATGTAACCCTTTCTGGCCCGCCCCTCCCCGTAAGACATCACCTGGATCTCGATCTGGGGATTGCGGCTCAACTCTCGCGCCTTCTCCTGTGTGGCAATGATGATCCCGCAATTGCCGTCAGCCGGGTGGGTCTGAGTGCCATAGGTCACTGTGCCCCCTTGGACCACGGGCTTGAGCCGGGCCAGCCCCTCCGCCGTGGTGGGAAACACCCCTTCGTCCCCATCAAGGGTGGCCAGGACTTTGCGCCCTCGCTCGTCTTTGACCTCGAGGGGAATCACCATGAAGCGGTGCAAAAAGTTAGCATCATCTTTGAGTGCGTCACTGTACTGCTGGTAACGCAGGAGCGTCATCTCGTCCTGCTCCTCCCGGGTGATACCGGCCTCCCGAGCTACGTTCTCCGCTGTCTCGATCATGGCGTTCCTGGCGAAGGGATCGAAGCCAAAGTTGTCCCAGACCCAGTCTTCCTTGTCGCCCATGCCGCCCGGCCCCAGGGGATTGGGATAGTAAATGTGGGGGCCGTTGCTGCATCGGTCGGCGGTGATGGTCAGGATGGTGCGATCCCCGCTGACCTCGACCTCGGCTGCGGCATTGCCCACCACTCGGGCGCTGGTGGCGCAAGCCTGGCTGATGATGGGACCGGTGACCGCCTCGGCCCCGATGAGGCCGGCCAGCCAGGGACCACCGTAGAAAGAATGCTTCTGCGGCACCGTGATTCCCAGGTAGAGGCTATCGAACACCTGGGGGGAGATGCCCCGCGACTCCAGGGCCTGCCGGGTGATCTCGGCCGCAAAGGCAACGGCATTGAGGTGAGCCAAGCTCCCCTGCCAGCGACAGAATGGCGTGCTCCAATAGCCCCCATAGGGGATGTAGGCTTGTTCAAAGAACATGATAACCTCCTGTGAGAGTAATCAGTAGTCAGTAGACAGTACTACTGTCAAGCAACACAACACACGTGGACTATTTCTTCGACCTCGGTCTTGAGCACCGGGAGGAGCGTCTCTTCATCCACGCCTTCCAGGCGGAAGGTGATGTAACGGTACTGCGGGTCCTCACCCCGGAAAGCGGCCACGGAGCAGATGTTGCCTCCCAGCCGGGCGATCACCTCGGCCAACCGGGCCAACTCGCCCCGCACATCCGGCACCTGCACCGTGACGCGCAACGAGGCCTCCTCACCGCCCAGGATCTCCACAAACGTCTCAAAGATGTCAGTCTCGGTGATTACCCCCACCAGCATGCCATCTCGCATCACCGGCAAGCAGCCGATCTTTTTCTCCACCATGACCTGCGCGGCCTCTTCCAGAGGATCGTCCTCGGATACCGTGATGGGTGGGCTGCTCATCACCTCCCGGACATGCAAGTTGGCCAGCAGGTAGTTCACCTCAAAAACAGAGAACGTGGTAGCTGCTGAGGGCGAAGCGTGCAGCAAATCCGTCCGCGCGACGACGCCGACCAGTTTACCCTCCTCATCCACCACCGGCAGGTGACGAACCCTTTTCTCACGCATGAGGCGAAAGGCCTCGGGGAAGGTGGTATCTGGGGTGATCGTCGTCGGTTTGGGGGTCATACGATCTTTTACCAGCATCGGAATCTCCTTTCTCAGTAATTAGTAGCCAGATGGCAGTAGTCAGACTGCCTCGCTACTGAACGATTCTTTGGCGAACAATGCCGCTCCAAATGCCCCCATCTCCTGGGGGTGGGGTGCGATCTCGACCTCGACGCCGGCTCGCGCGCTCAAGAGCTCTGCCACGATGGTGTTATACGCCACGACGCCCCCGGTCATGATCACCCGGCCGGTCAGCGTGTCCATCTCCAGGATTCGCTTGGCGACCGAGTCAAACAGGCCCCTGATGATGTCGTCCGTCCGCTCGCCGGCCCGGATCCGGTCCAGCACCTCTGTGGCCGTAAAGACCGTGCAATAACTCCCGATCTGGGCCGTGCTGCCGGCTCCCTGGGCCAGGCTATTAAAGTCACCAATGGGGATATCCAGCTTGTGGGCGATCTCTTCCAAAAAGGCCCCCGTGCCAGCGGCGCATTTGCGGTTCATCTTGAAGCCAATGCGCATGCCCTGGGCATTGAGCCTGATGATCTTGTTATCCTGGCCGCCCACATCCACGACCGTGATCGCTTCGGGGAAGTAGTGGTAGCACCCTCGCCCGTGGCAACCGATCTCGGTCCGGGTGTCGTGGGCAAAGGAGCCTGTCCTGAGCTTGTCGAAGGGCACGCTCCTGCGTCCGTAGCCGGTCGCCACGATGGCCCGGATCGCTTCCCGCGTGACCCCAGCCCGGGCTAGCGCTTCCTCCAATGCCGTCATTGCCGCCGAGGCCAGGTCCGTCCCGGAGCGCCGGACGAAATGCCCAAGTACCTTCCTGTCAGCGTCGATGACCACGGCCTTGGTTGTCGTCGTCCCCACGTCAATGCCGGCAAAGATACTGCTCAATGTTCCTCCGGTGCCCCGGATTTCATCTCCAGACCCTTGATGAGCACCGTGATGGTAAAGTTATAAGGGGTATCGACACCGACGGACCGGCCCCGCTCGACGATCTTGCCGTTAAGCCAATCGATCTCGGTCCGACTCCTGCGCAGGACGTCCTGGTGCATGGAGGTTCGGTGATAGCCGGCCTTCTTGAGGTACTGGACGCCGTGCTCGAAAAACCCCTCGTCAAAAACCACGCCGCAGGCTTTGGCCACCTGGATCCCTTCGCGCATGAGTTCCTCGGCCAGCACCTCGGTGTGTTCAAAATCCATCATATCCTTCATTGGCTTGCGGGTCAAGGCGCACATCGCGCTAAGGGCCGCGTTGAGGATGACCTTTTCCCACTCGTATTTCTTGACGTTGGTGGTGAACTGGGTTTCCAGGTTCGCCGCCGTCATCATCTCGGCCAACTGGCGGGCCAGCGGCTCACCCTTGGCCGTCATGGCCCCGATATAGTTGGGCGGGTTGAAAAACGACATCGCGATATGTCCGTCTCCCATCTGGGCACCGGCATAGTTCACGACGACGCGCAGGACATTGTCCGGGCCAAACGTCTCGGCCAGGAACTCCTGGTTGTCGAGCCCGTTCTGGCAACTGATGAACCGCATCCCCGGCCGGGCGATCTGGGCCAATTCTGGAGTGATATAAGGCAGAATAGACGCCTTGGTAGCGACGACGACGGTGTCCACAGCAGGGAAATTCGACAGTTCCGAGATGCTATATGCCAGTCGCTCGCACCGGGCCGTCATCTCCAGGACGCCCGTGAGGGACAATCCTCTCGTCTTGATGGCGTCCAGATGAGGTTTCTGGACGTCGCACAGGACCACATGATACCCGGCGTGAGCCAGATGTGCGGCCAGGATCCCACCAACTGGCCCCACGCCCACGACGGCGATCTTGGGTTCGCTCATCTTTGACTCCTTTCAGTAGTCAGATGACAGTAGCCAAGTGTCTGGCTACTGACCACTGGCATAACGCTCGCGCAGCGCCCGGTGTAGCACCTTGCCAGAGCCCGTGCGGGGCATCTCGTCTTGAGAGATGAACAGCACAGCCTGCGGCCGTTTGTACCCGGCCATCTTGTCCCGGCAGAAGGCCATGATCTCTTCCTCCGTGGGCGGGTCATCGGGGTCTCTCGGGATGACGAACGCCGTCACGCCCTCACCCCACTTGTCGTGAGGCAAACCCACCACTGCCACATCCAGGACGCCCGGGTGGGAACCGACCACTTTTTCCACCTCGCTGGGATAGACGTGCTCGCCGCCGGTGATGATCATGTTGTCCTTGCGGTCTATGATCTCGTAAAAGCCGTCCTCATCGCGGCTGGCCATGTCGCCGGCGCTGAACCACTCGCCTCTGAACGAACTGGCGGTCTTGTCCGGCATCTTGTAATACTCGTCAAAGAGCATCGGGCCCCGGGAATACAGCTCCCCTATTTCCCCCACGCCCACCTCGTTGCCGTCCCTATCCAGGATCTTGACGAAATCGGTGCCCAGGGATTCAAAGCCTATGGAACCCAGCTTACTCATCTGGTCCTCGGGTTTGAGCACCGTGACGATCCCGGCCTCCGTGGAACCGTAGGCCTCGTAGAGCTCGACGCCGGGGAAGAATTCCATGACCGCCAGCTTCATGTCCTTCCTCGCCGGGGCCGAGGAACAGAGAAGTTTCCGGATGGAGCTGACGTCATGCTTTCGAGCTTCTTCCGGCACGTTTAGGATCAGGCTATAGTGGGTGGGGATGAGCGAGATGAACGTGATCTTTTCCCGCTCGACGATCTCGAGTATCTCTTCAGCCCGGAAAGATCGCGCCGGATGGATGTAGGCCGAGCCGCCGACGTACGTAAAGGTAAAAGTGAAAAAGGTCGAGTTGATGTGACACAACGGCATGATGTTCAGACACACATCGTGCTCGTTGAACCCAAAATCTACGGCGTTGATGAGATAAAATGCGATGTGCGATTCGTGAGACCGCACCACGCCCTTGGGTTTCCCGGTGGTGCCCGAGGTGTAGATCAGGATCCAGGGGTCGGCGGCCATCACGTTTGCCTTCGGCTCGCCCTCCGCCCCGGCACCGATGAACGCCTCGTACTCCCGGTAGCCTGGGCACTCCTCGCCCACGACAACGTAGCGGTCTGGGGCCACGTTCTCCAGGTCGGGCCGGATCGCGTCCACCGTGGGCGTGAACTCGTCGTGCACGATAAAGGCCCGGGCATCCGAGTTGTTGACGATGTATACCACCTCCGGCCCAACCAGGCGAAAGTTGATGGGCACGATGACCAGGCCCGTTTTCGCCGTTGCCAGATAGACCTCCACGATCTCGATGCTGTTCTCCAGCAGGACCGCGACCTTGTCGCCCTTCTTCAGGCCCAGGGCCAGCAAGCTATGGGCCAGCTTGTTGACGCGCCGGTTCGTCTCCGGGTACGTAAAGGCTCGCTTCCGGTCCTTCAACGCGACGGTGTTGGGAAACTTTTTTGCGTTTACCTTGAGGATCTGTCCCAGGTTCAACCAGTGGGCCATGACTGCCTCCTTCGGTAGTCAGTAGACAGTAGTCAGACCATCTGGCTACTGAGATCTGATTAATGCCACGCGCGCATCCACCACAAAGACGCCGTCCTCATACGCGATGAGGGGATTGAGGTCCATCTCCTGGATCGCCGGCAGATCGGTGACCAACTGGGAGACGCGCTGGATGACCTCGATGATCCCTTGCTGGTCTATGCCTTTTGCCCCTCTGACGCCTTCGAGCAATGGCGCCATTGTGATGGCGGAGAGCATCTCCCGCGCCTCGACCGCGGTGACTGGCGCGATCTTGAAGGCCACGTCCTTGAGCACCTCCACATAGATACCGCCGATGCCAAACATCACCAGGTGTCCCAGCTCATCCTCGGCCTTGGCCCCCACGATGACCTCCAGCCCCCCGGGGAGGTGCTTCTGGACCAAGAATCTCAGGTCCGGGGCGTCGAGCCGGGCTTCCATTCTCTCCACTGCCGCCCGCACGGCCGCGCCGTCCCGCAGGCCCAACGCCACGCCGCCCACGTCGCTCTTGTGCAAGATGGACTCGGATTCGGCCTTGACCACCACGGGAAACCCTATCTCGGCAGCGGCACTCTCGGCCTCGGCGGCATTGTTCGCTATCCGCCAGTCGGCAGCAGGGATGCCATAGGCGGCCAGGATCTCGTAGGACTCGGCAGCGGTGAGAAACTCCCGCCCGGCCGCCTGTGTCTTCTGGAGGATACCGGCGGCCCGGTCCCGGTCCACGTCGTCAAATCGCTTGACCTCGCCCAACTCCCGGCACCGAATGTCGTTGTACCGGGCCAACGCCACCAGTGCCCGGGCCGCCGTGCCGGGGAACCCGTAACATGGCACGCCCCCGTCCATCAGCAGCCGTAGGGTCCCGGTCCACTGGCGCTTGTCCGTCATGAGGTTGCAGACGATGGGCTTTTTGCTGGCCTGGTTTACCTCGACGATCTCGCGGGCGATGCTTTCCGTATCCACGAAAAACGGCGTGACCATGTTGATGTACACGCTGTCGACCTGGTCTTCGTCCATCATCACGTCCAGCGCGGCCCGAAAGTGCGTGGCCCCGGCGGTGGCGAGCACGTCTACGGGGTTCTGGATCGCGGCCTCGGGGAACAGCACCGCCTCCAGGGTTGCCTTGGCCCGCTCGGAAAGGGGAGGTATTTCTAGCCCGGCGTTGGCGAATATGTCCGTGGAGATGACCGCCGGGCCGCCGGTGTTGGTGATCATGCCCACCCGGTTGCCCCGAGGAATGGGCTGGGAAGCAAAGGCCACGGCCGCCTGACACAGCTCTGCCTCGTCCATGAAATTCAGGATCCCGGCCTTTTCAAAGATGAGGTCGGCCGACATGTCTACCCGGGCGAGCCCACCAGTGTGGGAGGCGGCCGCTTTTGCCCCGACCTCGGTGCGACCGGCCTTCATCGCCAGGATGGGCTTTTTCGCCGCCACCCGCTTGGTCACTTCCAGGAACGTCTTGGACTCCCGGAGGCCCTCCACGTACAGCACGATGACCCGCGTCCCCTCGTCCTCGCCATAGTACTCGATGATCTCGGGGATGGAAACGTCGCAGGCGTTCCCGTTGGAGGCGTACATGCGAGTTCCCACGCCCATCTCGGAAAACGCTTGATGGATCACCTCGGCCACGCCGCCGCTCAGCGCGACGATAGAGATGGCCCCGGGGTCCGGCCGCGTGAACGTGAAATTGCAATACGCCCGTACCTCCGGGTCCGTGTTGATGATGCCCTGGCAGTTGGGGCCGAGTATCCGGATGCCGTTCTCCCGGGCCCGGTCCATGCAGTCCTGCTCGATGGCGGCCCCCTCGGGACCGACCTCAGCAAAGCCTCCGCCGTTCAGGATGACAAACTTGACCCCTTTCTGCCCGCAATCTGCAATCGCCTGGGGCACGAACCGGGCCGGGATGACCATGTGGACCACGTCTACGGTGTCGCCGGGGACATCCAGGATTGACCCGTAGGCCCGGATGCCGCGCACCTCGTCTGCTTTCGGATTGATGGGATAGATGGGTCCCTTGAACCCGAAATCCACCAGGTTCTTGATGATCCGGTTGCCTATCGAGAGCTCTTTGGCGGAAGCGCCAATGACCGCTACCGACCGGGGCCTGAATAACGAGTCTAGCATCACCGATTCTCCTCCAATTGCTCCATAAAGGCCTCGACGTTGGTCTGGGTCTGTTCATCAGAGAGGCACCGGAGATCGTTCAGATCCCCGTCTATGATCAGGCTCGGCACGCCGGTCTTTTCCGTGAGTCGCTGCGGCATGCCGTAGCGACTATTCGAGTTATTGGGACACGTCCGGGCATTGTGATAGATGATGCCGTCGATCTGGAAAAAGTCCAGCATCCGCTCGATGTATGCTTCCTTGGCCTCGTCTGACCGCACGATGAACAGCTCGGTATAGGCCCGGGCCATGCTCGTGAAGGGGTCCGCGGGGTCGAGGGCAGAGAATATCCAACTGTTGCAGTACGTGGATGCCAACACGCAAGCCCCCCGGCTGGCGAATAGCTCTGAATGGGCGCGCAGCCGGCCCCAGACGGGCATGCCCTCCCAGTAGATCCGAAAGCGCTCGCCTGCCACGGCTCCCTCATGGTTCTCGACGCGTTCTTTTAGCTCTGCAAGCAGGACCTCGAAAACGTCCAACGCCTCCTGGGTCCCTCTGCCCACCACCGCCGGCCCCATGAGCGTGGTCCCGTCAAAGAACGTCACCGGCGAGGGAGCGGCCGCCGCCGTGTCCAACACCTCTTTCCAGATGTCGGAACACGCCCGGGACAGCGCCACTACCTCTTTGAACTCGTCCATATCGAACGGCCGGCCCGCGACTTGCTCCAGGGGCTCGACCAGTTCTTCCATTTGCCGGGCGATGGAAAGCACATGGTCGTCGGTCACCTCGCCCACACCCCGGTGGGTATGAACGCCCAGCAGCGGCGCGTCGAACTCGCGCGCGTACCACGCAAACCAGTCCTGAACGTCTCGGCACTGGTTGGTGTTGTACATCAGCACGTCGGCCCGGGGCACGCGCTCGATCCCAAAGGGCTTGGTCAGCGGGGTCACGCCCTGCACGTACGCGCCAATGTCCGCCGTCAGGTACGAACAGATCTCCGGCGAGTAGCCCAGCGCGTTGGCGTGCCGGATGAGGTCCGTGGCCATGCGGGTGGAGCCCAGCATGGCCGAGTGGGTCTCGGGAAAATAGACCAGGAACCCCATCGCCCGCAGGATCTCGGCCGGGCCGACGCTCGTGCACCACGCGATCTTGTGCTCGCCGGTTTTGGATGCCTGGTCCAGTTCCAGGTAATAGTCAGCCATGAACTGCCCGATGTCGCGGGCCGCTGCGATCTTTTTTCGGACCACCTTCTCCGTCATGCGTCGCCTCCCTTCCCTCAGTAGCCAGATGCAAGTAGCCAGATCTGATTACTGGCTACCGATTACTGACTACTGTGTACTGCCTACTGCCCTTTGAACTCGGGTCGTCGTCGCTCCAGAAAAGCCGTCATACCCTCTTGCTGGTCCTCGGTGCCAAAGGTCTGCGTCACCGCCTCCAACTCGAAGGCCAGGCCGGCGTCCAGTCCCACCTGCTGCGCCTGGTTGATGGCCGCCTTGGCCCGCCCCACGGCGATGGGGCCTTGCCGGGCGATGCGCTCCGCCAGCCGCCGGGCCTCGGCCATCAACTGCCCGGGCGGCACCACCCGGTTCACCAGCCCGATGGCTGCCGCTTCCTCGGCGCCGATGGGAGTGCCGGTAAAGATCAGCTCGCAGGCCCGGCTCTTGCCGACGAGCCGGGGCGCGCGCTGCGTCCCGCCCAGGCCGGGAAAGATACCCAGCCCCACCTCGGGGAAGCCCAGCCGGGCCTCGGTGGAGGCCAGACGAATGTCGCAGGCCAGCGCCAGCTCCAGCCCGCCGCCTAGCGCAAAGCCGTTGATGGCGGCGATGACCGGCTTTTCCATTCTCTCGATGTCGTTCAGCACGCCGTGGCCGAACTGGGTGAACTCGCGGATCTCGACCAGGCTCTTGCTCATCATGGCCCGGATGTCAGCCCCGGCGACAAAGGCCGGCCCCTCGCCGGTGAGGATCACGACGCGCACCGCCGGGTTGTCCCGTGCCTGCGCGACGGTTTCTTTCAGCTCCCGCAGCACCTTCTCGTTGAGGGCATTCATCGCCTCCGGCCGGTTCATCGTGATGGTGGCGATGTGGCCTTTGACTTCCAGCTTGACGTCGCGCAGCGTCCACGGCTGGCCGGCGGCCGCCTGCCACTGCAGCAGTTCCGGCACGGCGAACGAATCATAGCGCGCGGCCACTCGCTCCACCAGCTCCAGTGCCCCATCCACGCCCAGGTCGTTCATCATCCCAAAGGGACCTCGCGCCCAGCGCAGCCCCACCAACGCGCCCCGGTCCGTGTCCTCTGCGGTGGCGACGCCTTCTTGCACCAGTTGCGCGGCCACACCAAAGACCACGCCCAACAACCGTTCACCCACCGCTGCTTTGGCCGCCGCGTCCACCGGGCCTTCTAGATTCCACTCCTGGCCGGCCTTGAACTGGGCCGCCAGGGCGTCAGCCGGGGCATAGAACGCGCCCAGCGCCTGGCCTAGCGAAGTGGTCGAGTGGTAGGCGATGGGGATGCCGGTGGCGTTCATCAGCGCAAATGGCCCCATGCCGACGTGAAATGCCTCGCGGGCCGCCTCGTCAATCGTGGGGATGTTGGCCAGGCCATCGTCCAGCATCCGTGCTGCCTCGTTCAGCCAGGGGACGAAAAAGCGGTTGACGGCAAAGCCCGGCGCGTCCTGAACCACGATGGGCACCTTCCCTGAGGCGCGGGCAAAGACCAGCAGTGCCTCCACCACCTCCGGGGCCGTCCCCTCGGCAACGACGATTTCGAGCAACTGGTTGATGACCGGCGGGAAAAAGTAGTGCAGCCCGGCCACTCGCCCCGGCCGGCCGGTGGCAGCCGCCATCTCGGCAATGGAGAGGGACGAGGTGTTGCTGGCCAGGATGGTGTTGGCTTGGCAGATGCCGTCCAGCGTCTTGAATAGCTCTTGCTTGGCCGGCATGTTCTCGAAAATGACCTCGATGACCAGATCGCAGCCGGCCAGGTCTGCCAGGTCCGTGGTGCCGCTGATGCGCGCCCAGGTGGCATCCCGCTTGTCCGGGCTCATCTTTTTCTTGGCCACGCCCTTGTCTAGGAAGGCGCTGATACGGCCCAAGCCCTTTTCCAGCAGTTCCGCGTTCATTTCCCGTACGACGGTGTCATAGCCCGCCTGGGCCGCTACCTGGGCGATGCCGGCGCCCATCAGCCCGCAACCTACTACTCCGACTTTTTTGATGTCCATCCATTCCTCCTTGTCAGATGTCAGCAACCAGAAGTCAGACAAATCTCGGAAGCGTCTGACTACACGCTTTTCTGCCCCTGCGAGTGGGCAAGTCACCGAGGGGCGTGGTTTTTCAGTACAACGGTATGGCTCAGGCACAGTGGCGGGTGAACGGAACGCCTATGCCAACATGTGTACTCCTGGCAAAACACTCAGCGTACCATCAGCGGCGAAGCCGCTGTCGCCTGGAGCCGGTGTTAGGCAGTTTCCTCAGTAGTCTTGTACATCCCCGGACTATCAGCGGGTAGTCTTTTCCACATTCGATCGAGTACGATAACAAATAGCATGAAAACAAAGAGGAGTATGAGGGCACCTAATGTCCCGGTGAGAAAAGTGCCAGTGGTGTTCATCGCTGGATGAACCAGCGCTGTTACCAAAATACTTCCCTTTGTGCGGTTAAAGAACCACGTGAATATTACAGTGACCAATACAATCAGAACCCACTCAACGAGTGTATCAGAAGGACTCTTGGCTTCGATTCCCCCGAATCTCGCTGGCGCATGCCAAACTGCCCAAAGAACCCCGAGGATTAGACTGGAAACGAGGGGGCTGAACTTGGCCTGAAGTCTCGGCAAGGCAAATCCCCGCCAACCGGGTTCCTCAGAAAGTCCACCATAGGTGATGTTATAGAGGTAGAAGAGGATCACCATCCCCAAGAGCTCGACATCCACCGTAGGATAGCTAGAAAATGGGGCTTCCATTCCCAGGGCACGACTCAGGAGATTTCCTAGGAGCCAAATGGCAGGGAAAAAGACAAGCGCCAGGAAGTAGTAACCAGGGGCGCCCCTTGGCTTGATATACGTGCGAAGATGAGCTCTTACCCCCGGTATCGTGGAAAAGATAGAAGAAGCAACAAAAGCCGGCAGTAATCCGGTTATAACGCTTATGACCACTAAAGAAGAGGACAAATCCTTCTGTCCGTTAGTGATTAGATTCATAATGATGATCGAGCTGGCAAGGATCCACACGATGATAAATGCAATCACTGCGGGTTTGCGACTGCCCTGTCTAGGACGCGGCTTGAGGACAGCTGACAGCCCAATGCTTACCAGCGCAGGCGCAAAGACTCCCAGGCTGATTAAAGGCATCAGAAAATTTTGCCCGTCAAGAACAAGTTGTTGAAAGGATATCCATAACGCCCACGAGAATGCATAGGTCAGAACAAAGTACGCTATCAACTGATGACGCTTGAGGTATTCAGTCAGATTGGTCATATGCATTCATCCTTTCATAAGTGGCTGCCCAACTACTAAATCTGCGCAGTATTGCGTCTATCGCTCATCCGTCGCTTGTTAGGCGCAATACTGCGTATATCACTCACCCAAGATATGGTTTGCGCATTTGCGGTTCCCTCGTCAGAGCCCCAGAATCCGCGCCGCGTTGCCGCCCAGGATCTTGTCCTTCGTCTCATCGCTCAGTGGCAGCCCGCGGATGATCTCGATGTTGCGGCCCACGTGAGGCATCCCCGGCCAGTCGGAGCCAAAGATGACCTTGTCCGCCACCCGCTCCAGTTCGGGAAAGTAGTCCAGCAGTTTTTGCGGGGGCAGGCCCGAGATCTCCATGTAGACGTTGGCGTGCAGCTTGGCCAAAAAATAGGCCCGGTCGTACCAGAAACCCCGCCCGCTGTGCACCAGCAGCAGCGTCAGGTCAGGAAAGTCCACGGCGACGTCATCCATGGTGAGCGGGTCGCCGTACTTGAGCCGTGCCCCCCGAAAGATAGACGAGCCGGTGTGGACCATCACCGGGATGCCCAACTCCTGGGCCTTGGCGTAGAGCGGGTAGATGCGGTTGCTATTGGCGTAAAAGTGGTGATAAGTGGGGTAGAGCTTGAGTCCCCGGAACCCCATCTGGGTGACGTAGTGCTCCAGTTCGCCGGCCAGGTCTGCCACCAGGAAGGGGTTGACGCTGCAAAAGGGGATCAGGCAGTCTATGCCCCGGCAAAGCTCGGCCACGCCCTCGTTGCTCAGCATCCCGGTGGTGATGGGGCTGAGCTCGGCCAGCGCCACAGCATAGTCAACGCCGTTCTCACGCAGGAACCGCACGATGCCCTCCGGCGTCAGGATGTTCGAGACATAGGCCACCGGGTCCTCGATGGTCTCGCTGATCCAGTCCATGACCCAGGGATGCAGTTCATGGTAGAGGCCGGCGTGAAGGTGGAAATCGATAACCGGTGTCATCTCAGAAATCCGGCACCAGCACCAGCCGTTTCGTCAACTGGCCGGCGTGTGCCTCCTCGAACGCCTCCCGGATTGTGCTCATGGGCCGGGTCTCGACAAAGGGCTCGATCTGGATACGCCCATCCAGCACCATCTGCAGCGCAGCCGGATAGTGCTTGGGCAGGCAGCCCCACGTGCCGATGATCTCGGCGTCAAAGGCCATCAACCGGGAGAGGGAATACTCGTTGACGTTGGTGGAGAACCCGATCCAGATCAGCTTGCCGATAAAAGACAGCAAGGCAAGCGAGATCTCTTGGCCGGGCCGGGCCCCGGTCACTTCAAAAATCTTCCAGCCAAAGTTGTGCGGCAGCCCCTGTTCCTTGCACAAGGCACGGAATTCGCCTCGTACCTCGTCTACGCTCTTGCCGGCCGAGTTGATGACAAAATCAGCGCCATAGTCGAGTATGCGCTCCAGCTTGGCCTGGTCGATGTCGATGCCGACCACCGTGCCGGCTCCCAGCGCCTTGGCAATCTGGACCACGTGCGTGCCGACGCCCCCGGCCGCCCCGACGACGATCACCCGGTCGCCAGCTTGCAGATCGGCGCGTTGCGTCGCCTGGTACGGCGTGGTAACAGCGTCGGCCACCACCGCCAGCCGCTCCAGCGGCATGTCCCCCCGGCCCTCGACCACGCACAAGTCGGCGGCTGGCACCGGGATGTGGCTGGAGAACCCGCCATAAATGCCCAGGCTATTGCCCGGCATCTTTTGCGCCAGGCAGCGGTTGCCGCGCCCGGCAGCGCAGATGGGGCAGTCGTTGCAGGGCATCACCGCCGGGACGATAACCTCCTTGCCGATCCAGTTCGCCTCCCCGGCCACCACGCGGCCGCTGATCTCGTGCCCCAGGGTCAGGGGGGGCTTGTTCACCGTGGGCACGCCGTGGTAAAAGTAACCCAGATCGGTGTGACAGACGCCGCAGCCGGCGATCTCGACCAGCACCTCGCCGGGTTGCAACTCGGGCACCGGGATGCTGGTTCGTTCCAGCTTGCCCGGCGTCTTTTCGCCGGTCTCCTTGTTCCGGGTCCACGGCTGCACCATCTGCCAGGTCTGAATTGCGTCCGGTAAACTCGTCACTTTTGCACCTCCTCGTGCAATATCTAGTAGCCAGATACAGGTTATCGGATATTGGCTATTGGCTATTCCTTCGGCTTGGCTAGAACCTCAGCAAAGAAATCTTCATTCACCAGGCGCCCCTCGGCGAGCAACTGGCGGTAGCGAACAAAATCGATGGTGTCCTGGCCGGTGAGTTTTCGGGTGTTGAACGCAGTAAACCCCAGGAACGCCTCGCTGGACATGTTGGCCATCAGCCAGTGCCGATAATAGTCCTTGCCCGCATCCCAGAAGAACCTCTTCTTGGCCCGGATACCGTCGATGGACATTTGCAGACAGTTGGGGAACAGGTTGGTAAAGGTCCACAGCATGTCGTTCACGGCCTGATCCAGCAGCTCGAAATCGGTGGTCCCCTCCTGGAGTAGCGCGCGCGCCCGCTTGTGTTCGTCGCCGGTCTTGAACTCGCCATAGACGATCTCGCCCCCCTGCACGTACTCGTCGGTGATCACCAGGGGATTCCGGACCCACTGTCCCTCGTGCTTGAGCACAGGAACGACCTTGCTGAGGTAGCCCTTGCGGTACATCTTGTAGGCGCTCCACGACTCGCAGGAGATGCAGTTCCACATGGCATCCTCGATGCCCAGGTACCACGGCAAAAAGTCGGTGGAGCCGCCCACCGGTGCCGAGCCGTGTCGGGGCCCCGCCTGGCCAAAGACGGCCAGGTCAGAGGCGATGGCCAGGTCGCAGGCGCCGCCGATCTCCTGGCCGCCGGCGATGCGCATGCCGTTGACCCGGCAGATGACCGGCTTTTTGACACTGAGGATAGTGTCCACCATGGCGTTGAACAGGTCCATGTAGAGGGCGTACTCGGTGGGCCGCCCGCTGTAATACTCGGCGTACTCTTTGGTGTTGCCGCCGGTGCAAAAAGCCCGGTCACCCACGCCGGTAAAGACGATGGCCACGACGCTGCGGTCCATAGAGGCCCGCTTCATGCCGGCGATGACGCCCTTGACCATCTTGCTGGTGTACGAGTTGTACTGCTGGGGGTTGTTCAACCACACCCAGGCTGAATACAACCCTTCGACCGGCTGGCCCGCCGGATCGACGATGGGCTTTTTCTCATACATCACGCACGGAGGCTCGGTGCCAAAGAACTCGGCCCCGCCCACGTCATGGTCCCTCAACTCGTGATCTCTTGGTAACCACTCAAGCGCCATACTATTTGCTCCTTTCCAAGGCTCATTCTGTCGTTGCCGTCTGACGACTGGCTACTGACGTCTGACTACTGTTCAAACCGGGCAACCGCCTCTCGCAACTCGTCCGGCACGCGGACGGGTTTCTCTGTTCGAGCATCCACCGTCACGGCGACGATCTGGCCGGTGGCGATCAGTTCGTCGGCCGGCTGCTTGTAAATGGCAAACTCGAAGGTAAAGCTCGTGTTGCCAATGTGTCCGATGCGGGCATGCACGTGCAGCAGATCGTCAAAATAAGCCCGCCACTTGTACTGACAGCTTGCCTCCGCGTAGAACATGTCCACGCCGGCGGTCAGCATGTCCGCATAGACGTACCCAATGGCCCGCGTGTACTCGAGCAGGCCCACGTCGAAATAGTTCAAATAGTTGGCGAAAAAAACGTGTCCCTGGGCGTCCGTCTCGTTATAGCGCACCCGGAGGGGATGGTAGAACTTGGGTTTCTGGCTCATGGCAATCGTCTTTATCGCTCTCCTTGGATTTCTATCGCTTCCGCCACCACGTCAGCAAGGTGCTGCCATCCGTAAACCTCAGCGGCAGAAACGCGCCCAGTGTGAACACCAGCAGGTTCTCTGCCCAAAAGAACACCGCCACCCAGCGCGGTGCTCCGCCCAGGGGCCACAGCCCCACAAGCACCAGCGCAGCAACCAGGGACAACATCAGGCTTGCGGCTGGCCCACCCAGCGCCCGGCGAATGTGAACCTCTGCCGGTAACTCGGGCTCGTCCCGGGGATACAGCGACGTGCTCAGCACGTCCCAGAACCGGATCCCCTCCATGGGGTAACCCACCCGGCGCGCCGCCCAGGCATGGCCCAACTGGTGCACCAGCTCGGACAGCCAGTGCAACCCCACGGCCACCAGGCTGCCGGCAACCGCTTCAGCCAGCGGCAGGCTGAGGAGCCAGACAGCCACACTTGCCAAGATCGCCCACAGGCCAAGGGTGCTGAGTATCGCCGATGGCTTCACACTCAGTTTCAGTCCCATCAGCTTTCTTTACCCTTTCTGACGATCGTTCTTTTTTCTTCAGGAATAGGAGGCGGGACCGGCCCGCCGGGTATCTTGGTCACCGCACCAAATTTAGTGGGGCAAACTTCAAAGCAGGTTCCGCATTTGATGCATTTCTCTTGCTCGATGACGTGGACCTGGTTCCTGGCACTGATAATCGCCTCTACAGGGCATCTCTTGGCGCAAATCATACAAGCCTGGCACTTGGCCGGTTCGATATAGTACGATACAACCTGGCTGAATAGCTCGTCTATTTCGTCTTGTGTGAAAAGGTTGTCATATTCTTCCGGGCTCTTGAGACGTGACGCCAGCTTGGCATTTTTCACCACCTTGATGTATGGGACTAGCTTTCTAATTTCTGCAAGCTTGGACTTTAATTCATTCCGATCTATTCCTTCGGTTTTTCCGAGAGGTCCCAGTTCTCTTACCTCGTTGCCAAACTCGCTCATCATTTCGGCAAAAAGGATTCCATCAGCCGAAGACATAAATTCGATCCTCAACCTTTCTGGGTTCAGGCCTATGTGTTCCATTATTTTTTTACAGAGGAGCACCATGTTGAGGGCATCATAATTTCCATGCGTAATATAATTGCACTCATTTAAACGGCAACCACCAATAAACACCCCATCCATTCCATTTGAGAAAGCCCGGAGTACAAATTCCAGGTCGACTCTACCGGAACACATGACGCGTATCAGCCTCGTTTCAGTTGTATATTGAAGTCTGGAAACTCCAGCCATGTCGCCAGCGCCGTATGCTCACCAATGGCATACAAAGCCCAGAATTCTTGGTTTAAATGTAGGTCCTGCACTCATCCGTTCTCACCTCCTTCCTTGTAGACTTTTACACGGCTTGAGCCACTGCGGCAAATTGCCGCGTCAAATTGCCGCGTCAATTTGCGCCAAGATCTCTTTATCGGTAAAGTGCTTTAGCTGAATTGCCCCTGTGGGACACTTGACATTACAGAGACCGTCTCCTTTACAGAGAACAGGATTCACGACAGCCTTTTTGCCCTGTCGGGTCTCACGAAACTCTATGGCACCATACGTACAGGCCGAGATACATGCCCCACATCCCATACACGCTTGCTCATCCACCTCGCAAACAGAGCCGGAGGCGATGACGGTATCATGTGAGAGAAGCGTCAAGACCCGGCCGGCAGCTCCATAAGCCTGCTCGACCGTTTCCCTCATCAGCTTGGGATAGTGAGCGATTCCACAAAGATACACACCACCCGTGGCAAACTCGACCGGTCTTAACTTGACATGGGCTTCCTGGAAGAAACTGTCTGGGCCCAAAGGTACCTTGAATAATTGGGCTACTTGCCGGCTTCCTGCGGAGGGAATGATGGCAGCAGCCAACGCGACGATATCGGCATCTATTTCAACTTTTATACCCAAGATATCATCCGGGACGGTAACCTTTAGAACAGACCGCCCCTCCTCTGACTCACCCACTGTCACTTCTGGTTGATCTTGCGGTTCATAGCGGATGAACTTGACCTCTTTATCTGCCGCTTCCCTGTAATAATCCTCACTAAACCCATACGTTCTCATATCCCGAAAGAGGATATAGATATCCATCTGGGGGTTGATCTCTTTGAGTTTCAATGCGTTCTTGATCGACTCGCTACAACATATCCGGCTACAGTAATCTCTGTCTTTATTCCGGCAGCCTACGCATTGGATCATCACGAGGCTTGCTGCGCTAACAACCTTTTCGTTTTCCTGGTGGATCTGCTCCTCCAACTCGAGGTGGGTCATGACCCGGTCATCTTGTCCATACAGGTATTCAGTCGGTTCATATACATCAGCACCCACGGCGATAACGGTTGCGCCATGTTTTATCTCGGTAACCCCTCTTTCAGACTTGACCCTGGTTACGAAATTCCCAATATAACCGGTAGCCTCTGTGACAGTCGCATCCGTATATACGTGGACTAGGGGGTTCTGATAAACCTTGTGCACGAGATCACGCAAATAGGCCTGAACATCCAGCCCTTCTAGGGTGTGGTAAATCCTTCTGGCTGTCCCCCCTAGATCGGTTTCCCTTTCCACCAGATGAACCTCATGCCCCTGGCTGGCTATGGAGAGCGCACAGGTCATGCCGGCTATCCCTCCACCAACCACCAACGCCGCCTTGTTGACCGGCAGATCGATTTCCTGTAATGGCTCCAGATGGGCAGTTCGGGCCACCGACATCCGGATAATATCCTTTGCTTTTTGGGTGGCCTCTTCCTTTTCTCTCGAGTGGACCCAGGAGCACTGTTCTCTGATATTGGCCATGTCATAGTAATATTGATTCAGTCCCGCCTCCCGAACGGTGTCCCGGAATAACGGGTCCAGGGTCCGGGGGGAGCAGGCAGCGATAATGACACGATTGAGCCCTTTTTCCCTGGTCACGTCTGTTATTTCTCTGGCACAATTCGTAGCACATGAAAACAGCTGTTCCTGAGCATAGACCACATTGGGTAAGGTTTTGGCATATTCAACCGCAGAAGGAACATCCACAACCCTGCCGATATTCGCCCCACAATGACACACAAAGACGCCTATCCTGGGCTTCTCCTGGGAGACATCCCTTTCCGGCGGATAGACCCTTTCTTGGGCCAGCTTTCCTCGGCGGTAGTCAATGAGTTCGCCACATTGGGAACCCGCTCCGCTGGCGGTAAAAACTGACTCGGGAATATCTATGGGACCCTGGAAAGCTCCGCTTACCAAGATCCCCGGCCTGGTCGTCTCCATCGGATTGGCAGGATTGACCTTGCAAAAACCGTGAGGATCGAGTTCGATGCCGAATGTCCTTGCCAGGCCCTTTGCATCAGTAGGTGGATTCAATCCAACGGACAATACCACCAGTTCGAATTCTTCCTCTTTCACCCCATCGTCGGGTGTAGAATACCGTATGGTGACATTCTTGCTTTCCGGGATCTCTCTTCCTATAGACACATAGCTTCTTATAAATCGAACCCCTGACAGTCCCTCTGTTCTTTGGTAGAATCGCTCAAAATCCTTGCCATAGGAACGAATATCGTTATGGAATATCGTACACTCGGCCTCTGCGTTATGATCTTTGGTCAAAATGACCTGTTTCTGGGTATACGTGCAGCATACGGCTGAACAATAGCTGTTACCACCAGGTGGGTTGACTTGTCTGGAACCGACGCATTGAATCCAGGCTATTTTTTGGGGATGCATCCTGTCGGAGGCCCGCAGTATTTCACCCTCGTATGGCCCGGTGGCGCACATCAGCCGTTCATAGTCCATGCTGGTGACTACGTTCTGCATCCTTCCATAGCCATATTCATTCCCTACCCGCGGATCAAATGGCTCAAAGCCGGGAGACAGGATGATCGCCCCTACTTTTATTTCTACCTTCTCCGGCGTCTGATTGAAATCGATGGCCTGATTCTTACAGACCCCTTCGCAAATACGACATTTCTTCTCTTTCAGGTAAAGACAGCTTTCGTCGATATACGTGATCAGGGGAATGGCTTGGGCGAAATAGATATGGATGGCTTTGTTCTTTGATATTTCCTGATTGAATGGATCTGGGGTTTTGACCGGGCAGTATTCTACACAGGTCGTACAACCCGTGCATTTGTCCTCCAAGATATATCTGGGCTTTCTAATCAAGGTTACCTGAAAGTCTCCTGCTTCTCCTTCTACACTATCAACTTCGGTATACGTCAGGACTTTTATATTGGGATGCCGGCCGACCTCGACCAGTTTGGGTGCAAGTATTCATATGGAGCAGTCATTGGTGGGAAAGGTCTTGTCAAGCTGGGCCATATGGCCGCCAATGGCAGGTGCCTTATCCACCAGATAAACCTTGAAACCCGAAGCGGCAAGATCAAGAGCGGCTTGGACCCCGCTGATCCCGCCACCGACAACCATTACATCACCAAAATGACTGTCTTCAACACTTTGGCGAATACTGTCTGCGAGGCTTTTACGAACCTGGTCCTCAATTTTCCCTAGTTCTTTTTCCACTTGTCCTCACCTCATCAGGCTTCTTCAGAGCCTGTATCAATACCTATATCACTTCCTGGAGAATCTCCGTGATGTCCTTAATCTGTATGACCTCACTATCCGTCAGGGTTAACCTGCTGTCCTCGAACTGGGTGATGCAATACGGGCAGCAAGTTGCCAGCACCTCAGCCCCAACCCCGATGGCTTGTTCCAGTCTGAGGTTGGCGAATCTTTCAGACATTGGAGTTTCAAACCAGATCCTGCCTCCGCCCATTCCGCAGCAGAGACTATCCTCTCGCGACTCGGCCATCTCGCTCAGTTCCAAACCGGGTATTCTTTGTAAGACTTCTCGAGGTTCGTCATAGACGCCATTATGTCGGCCCAGGTAACATGGGTCATGATAAGTAACTTTTTTCCTATACTCCTTGGTGAGTTCAAGTCTCCCCTCGTTGATAAGCTGGAGCAAATATTGGGAGATATGAACCACCTCCAAGTTCACCATGAATTCAGGATATTCGTTCTTGAAGGTGTGGTAGCAATGCGGGGAAGAAACAAGGATTTTCTTTACCCCATGATCGACAAAAGTCTTGATGTTTTCCCGGGCCAGGTGTTTGAATAATTGCTCATTGCCGGTTTTGCGGATGCTTTCTCCACAGCAGTTTTCCTTGGCACCCAATATCCCGAAATCTACCCCTGCCTTACTCAGGATATTAGCCGTGGCAACGGCTACCTTTTTTAATCTCGCATCATAGCTGAGGTAGCAACCGGGGAAATATAAAACTTCCATCCCCTCTGTGAAGGCTTTGACAGACAGACCTTTTGCCCAATCTCCCCTGGTTTCTCGTTCTCCACCGAAGGGGTTACCTCGAGCGGTAAGACCTGCGCTTACAGCGCGTACAGGACGGACAGAGGGAGGAAAAAGCCCATATCCCGTGGCCATCCTGCGTAGGGATACCATGTCCTCTATTTGCTTCACGTCTCTGGGGCATCGCTGGGGGCACCTCCCGCAGGTAGTACAACGCCAAATCTCTTCACCTATCTCGCTCAAACCGAATGTAGCCTCTCGGATTAGTTTGCGTATGCTAAAAGTGGTCACCCTATTCCAAGGGCATACCGTGTCGCACATTCCGCATTGATAGCAGGATTTGACGGCGTCTCCACCGTTTGCTTTTATCTCATCTATGATCTCTTTGAAAGGAGCTAGAGGTACAGTCTCCATTAGCTTCTTCAATCCTCTTCTTTCGCCCTAACCGGGATAAACCAGAGCTAACCAGGTTGACGCTTTTGGAAATCCTTGTTCGTTATACAAGCATTTCACGGGTTAGGCCCAAGACGGTTCAGTTAAGGCCACATCATGGGGTTGACTTCTGGCGGCAGATGCGGCATGATCAGGGAGTTCATGATCCTTGCTGCCAGGAGTCACTCATGGGATTCAGTTTACGCACGATTGCGG
>JAHJIN010000196.1 GCA_018823415.1 Chloroflexota bacterium
GCCCGGCGGTCAGTTGGTCAAGCAGACGCACCGCTTTTTTGGCTCGCGCAGCCATCACTCGGGCACTCGGGGCATAGACATTGCACCGCTCCTCATCCAGCAGGCCGTTGACGGGGGCGTGGACGTCTGGTCGAATGCCACGGCAATTGGTTTGTACGACGACCTTGTGCTGGGGGTGTACCAGGAGAATACGTTGCGCGAACTTGAGGCCCAGTGCGTGATCGTTGCCACCGGCGCGGCAGAGAACATGCTGTCGTTCCCCGGCAATGATCTGCCCGGGGTTTATGGGGCCGGGGCGGTGCAGACGTTGATGAACGTCCACGGGGTGCGCCCGGGCCAGCGCGTGTTGATGGTGGGTGCGGGCAACATTGGCGTCATCGTGAGCTACCAATTGCTCCAGGCCGGGGTGGCAGTGGCGGCCATCGTGGAGGCGCTGCCCTTTGTGGGCGGCTACCAGGTGCACGCGGCCAAGGTCCGGCGTGCCGGCGTGCCCATCCTCACGCGCCATACGGTGGTGGAGGCCCTGGGCGACGAGGAGGTCACTGGCGCTGTCATCGCCCAACTGGATGATCGGTGGTGCGTGATCGATGGGACGCAACGTACTCTGGATATCGATACCATTTGCCTGGCGGTGGGCCTTACGCCGCTGAGCGAACTGCTGTGGCAGGCTGGCTGCCAGATGCGCTACGTGCCGGCCCTGGGCGGCCACGTGGCCGTCCACGACGAGCGCATGGAGACGACGCGGCCCGGCATATACGTGGCCGGCGATGCCTCCGGCATCGAGGAGGCATCCACGGCCATGCTGGAGGGCCGGCTGGCCGGGCTGGCGGCCGCCTTGCGCCTGCGCGGTGAATCGGACGAGGGCCTGGCGCGCTTGCGCGAGACCCAGCAAGAGCTGGCTCTGTTCCGGGGCGGCCCCTACGGCGCCAAGGTTCGCGAGGGCAAAGAAGAGTTGGGGCTATCGCGCGAATGCGCGCTGTTTCCCCCATCGGCGATGCCGCTGGAGGCGCGGGCCGGCACTACACTGGAAGCGGTGTTGGAGGCCATCCCCCCGGAGCGGCTGGCGCGCGGCCCGGTGGCCGTGGTCGAGTGCCTGGAGCGCATCCCCTGCAACCCGTGTGTGGAGGCGTGCCCCCAGGGGGCCATTTCGATGCCCGGGGACCATGGTCCTGCGGACATTAGTCCTGTGGACATTAACGCGTTGCCGGTGCTGGACGCAGACGTGTGTACCGGCTGCGGGCTGTGCGTGAGCGGGTGCCCGGGCCTGGCGATTTTCATCGTAGATACCACCTATTCGCCCGACGAGGCCCTGGTGAGCCTGCCCTACGAGTTCTTGCCGCTGCCGGCCAAGGGCGCTGTGGTGACGGCGTTGGATCGGGATGGGCAGCCGGTGGGCGAGGCCCGGGTGGTCCGGGTGCGCAAGACCAAAAAGATGGACCGCACCGCCGTGGTGAGCCTGGCGGTGCCAGTGGAGCAGGCAATGGTGGTGAGAGGGTTCAAATGGAATCTGTGACGATTATCTGTCGCTGTGAGGACATCACCGAGGACGAGGTCCGGGCGGCGATCCGTGAGGGGTTGACAAGCCTGGACGAGGTCAAGCGCATCCTGCGCTGTGGGATGGGCCACTGCCAGGGGCGTACCTGCGGCCGGCTCATTGCCCGGCTCATCACCGAAGAGGCCGGCGTGCCGGCCAGCGAGCAAACGTGGACCACATACCGGCCACCCACACGCCCGGTGCCCCTGGGCGTGCTGGCTGAAGGAGGTGACGCCCATGCATGACACGGCCGAGGTCGTGGTCATTGGCGGCGGGGTGGTGGGCTGTGCGGTGGCCTACAATCTGGCGAAATTGGGTCTCACCGACGTGGTGGTGGTGGAAAAGGGGTATCTGGCGTGCGGGGCCACCGGGCGCTGTGGCGGCGGCATTCGCCAGCAGTGGAGTACGCCGCACAACACCCGCATGGCCATGGCTTCGGTCCGGCTCTTTGAAGGGCTTGAGGACGAGCTGGGCTATCCCACAGAATACACCCAGGGAGGCTATCTGATCCTGGCCTATACCGAAGACGAGGTAGTCCAGTCCCGTCAGAACGTGGCGATGCAGCAAGGGTTGGGATTGGACGTGCATTTTCTCTCGCCGGCCCAGGCCCGCGACGTGGTGCCGTGCCTGAGCATCGACGGGGTGTTGGCAGCTACCTATTGTCACACCGATGGCAAGGCGAATCCCTTTCTCGTCACGCAGGGCTATGCCCGGGCCGCCCAACGCCTGGGTGTGGAGGTGAACCGGCGCACCGCCGTGACTGACATCGAGGTGGCGAACGGGAGCGTGCAGGCCGTCGTCACCGACCAGGGGCGCATCGCCACGCGCTGGGTAGTGAATGCGGCCGGCGGTCATGCGGCGGCCGTCGCTGCCCTGGCCGGTCTGGACATCCCGGTGGTGCCTTATCGCCACGAGATATTGGTTACGGAACCTATCGAGCCACTGTTTGACCCGCTCATCATCTCGTTCTACTATGGCACGTACATCGTGCAGGCGCCCCACGGCAGCATCCTCATGGGCCAGGGCGATCCTGACGAGCCGCCGAGCACGGACGTGCGGGCGGGGTTGCCGTTTGCTCGTAGCATCTCGGCCAAGATGATGCGATTGCTTCCGTGCCTCAAGGACGTCAAGGTGGTGCGGCAGTGGGCCGGGTTGTATGCCATGACGCCGGATGCGCAACCGCTCCTGGGGCCGATCGACGAGCTGGCGGGCTATGTACAGGCCGTGGGGTTCAGCGGTCACGGGTTCATGGTGGCACCCATCACCGGCCAGCTCATCGCCGAGCACATTGTCCGGGGCGTCACGTCGTTGCCCACTGAAGGACTAGGGATGGGGCGGTTTGCGGCCGGCGCGCTGGCACACCGAGAAGCGTCGGTGGTGTGAGCCGCTTGCCGCCAGGAGAGTGAGACTATGGAAGGCGATCTGTTTGTCGTCAACGCGAGCCAGGTGTTGACCGTGGCGTCGCCGGGTGGCCCCAAGCGGGGCGCGGCCCTGCGTGACGTGGGGTTGACGGTCGACGGGGCGGTCCTGATCCGGCGCGGGAACGTGGCCTGGGTCGGCGATGCAGCGCAGGTGTCCGAGCTCGCTGGCCCGCACATCCCGTTTTTGGATGCCGGCGGCCGGGTGGTGCTGCCGGGCTTGGTGGATCCGCACACGCATCTGGTGTGGGGCGGCGCGCGCCTGGCCGAGTTTGAGCAGCGCCTCGCCGGAGCCACCTATCAAGAGATCGCGGCAGCCGGAGGGGGCATTGTCAGCACCATGCAGGCGACCCGGGCAGCGTCGCAGGAAGAGTTATTGGCCAGCGCGCAGCGCCGTCTGGATGCCATGCTGGCTCATGGCACCACCACGGCAGAGGTCAAGAGCGGCTATGGCCTGGATGTGATCAGTGAGGTCAAATGCCTGGAGGTGACGCGCCTGCTGGGCGAATGGCATCCGGTGGAACTGGTGTCCACGTTCCTGGGGGCGCATGCTGTGCCGCCGGCCTACCGCACGGATCCCGACGCCTACATCGACCAGGTGGTCATCAAAGAGATGTTGCCCCGGGTGGTGCGCGACGAGCGCGCGTTACCACGCAATCACACCGGGCAGATCCGTGTGTATGCCAACGCTCGCACGCACGTGGCCCTGGCCGAGTTTTGCGACGTGTTCTGCGACGCCGGGGCCCTGGACCTGGTCCAGTCGCGCCGGGTGCTGGAAGCGGCACGCGCTGTGGGCCTGGGTCTCAAGGTCCACGCCGACGAGTTTGAGGCGCTGGGCGCGACTCGGCTGGCGGTGGAACTGGGCGCCGCCAGCGCCGATCACCTGGTGGTGACGCCGCCGGAAGACATTGCGACTCTGGGCGCATCAGATACGGTGGCGGTGTTTTTGCCCGGGACGCCTTTTGGCCTGGCGACCGGGCACTATGCCGATGCCCGGGCCTTTGTCGAGGCCGGCGCGGCTGTGGCCCTGGCGACGGACCTGAACCCCGGCACCAGCCCGTGCCCGTCGATGCAGTTCATCATCGCCCTGGCCTGTCGCTACATGAAAATGCTCCCGGCCGAGGCCGTGGCCGCCGCGACCATCAATGCGGCCCATGCTATCCGGCGCGGCGACGTGGTGGGCAGCCTTGAAGTGGGTAAACAGGGAGACCTGCTCATCCTGGACACCGACGACTATCGCGATTTGGCCTATCAGTTTGGCGGGAACCTGGTGCATACGGTGGTCAAGGCCGGGCGCGTGGTTTATGATAGAGAGGCGCGATAGAGATAAAGAGGGGCCTGACGAGGGAACGTCAGGCCCGCTCTGATTATGGGGGGTATGGGCGTGCGACGGGTGGTGTTCCTGGGGCTGTTTCTGGTTCTGGCGGCGCTGATGGTCTGGGCCGGGTGGCTGGGGCTGCGCTGGCTCGAGGCGCGGCCAGCCCGGCACGCACTGGCTGCAAACCCGGCGCAAGAATATTACCTGTACGTGCCCCCCGGCGCCACGGCCGAAGACCCGGCCCCCATCATGGTGGTGGTGCATGGGACCGGGGGCAGCGGCGCGGACATGTATCGCATCTGGCAGCCGGCCGCCGAGCAGGAGGGCTTTTGCCTGGTGTGCCCATCGTTTGGCCCGGGCTATCACCGGCTGGAGGCTGGCGCCGACGAGAGCCTGCTGGCGATCCTGGACGAGGTGGCGCGGGAGCAGCCGGCGGCGCGCGGCGGTCAGCCGGTCTTACTGGTGGGCTTTTCGGGCGGGGCACAGTTTGTGCACCGGTGGGCGTTTCGGCACCCGGGCCGGGTCTGCGGCGTGGCGGCGCTCAGCGCCGGCGCATACGATCCGCCGCCCCGGGACGCCACGCGCCGGCCGCCGTTCCTGGTCTCGGTGGGGAGTGTGGACACGGGGCCGCCGAACCGGGTGACATTGGCCCGGTGGTTCCACGAGGCGCTGGTGCAGGCCGGCTATGAGGCCGATCTGCGTGTTTACGAGGGAGTGGGGCACCGGCTGTGCGACGCGGCGATAGCAGACGTGCTGACATTCTATCAGCGGGTGTGGCCAAAATAAAAGGGACGCGATTGGTTCGCGCCCCTTTTTTGTCTTGCCGGTGATGTCTACCATCCTTTTAGCGAGAGCGGCAGGTAGCCCCGGTAGCCCACGAAGGTCTGAGCGGTGGCACTGTTGTTGTCCAGGTCGGCCTCCGGCGTGGCGGCGCCGATGGTGACGGTGTTGGCGAGGGTGGTCCAGGTTGGCACGCCGGCGTCCACCGTGGCCGTGACGATGATGGTGAACGGCCCGGCGCCGGCCGCCAGGTCGCCCACCTCCCACACCAGGGGCGCGGTGCTGGTGGGAGCCGGGCTGGCCGCGACGAACGTGACACCGGCCGGCAGCGTGTCGGTGAGGCGCACGGTCTGGGCCGGGACGCCGCCGAGGTTGCCATAGGTGAGGGTGTAGCGCACCGGGCCACCGCCGGGGGGCGCGGTGCTGCTGGTCTTGCTCACCCACAGGTTGGGGTACGCCGAGCCGAGGGAGACTTCGTCCAGGTAGGCCCAGGTACGAGGCGCGCCGGCCTCGTTGTGGACGTTGAAGGTGAGAGTGATGGTCTGCCCGGCCCAGGGGGTCATGTCGGCCCAGCCATGAGTCCAGCCGTCGGTGTTGGCGTTGGCAGAGAACACAGTTGTGACGGAGACACTGCTACTTATCTTCACGTCCAGGCCGGTGCTGTTGGTTGCGGATGCCCCGCCTTCGAGTTGATATAGGAACGAGAGAGTAGGCGCGAGCGCGGCACTGGGTATCGGGACAACTTGGGCGATTAGCGAGTCACTGGTTTGTTCGGCTGGGGTTGGTCCAGCGTAATAAGCATCGCCAGCAGACCACACTATGTGGGCAACGCCGTTTTTCTCCATCACCACGTGCGGAGGAAGCCCCGAGTGCCCAGAGTCAGGGATGCTCTGGGCGCTGGACCAACTGCCGTCTGGTGGTTTTTTAGCATAGCGAATGCTATCTTCGGCCCATACTACACATACTGATCCATAACCATCTACTGCTAGTCGTGGAAAGAAGCAGCTCTGAACACTGTTGGAAAGATTCGCGGGGCTGGACCAGGTGATACTAGCTTGTTCTCGCCGGGCATAGTAAATATCACGGTCACCAGAGGGGCCAGTGACAGATTCTGACCATACCAATTGCACGTTCCTGCTACTGTCTATAGCTAGCTGTGGCTCCGTCGAGTATCCAGGGTTGTTAGAAACGTTTTGGACAGTGCTCCAGGAATCATCAGGTGTTCTTTGGACGTAGTATATGTCATTATCACCATCAATATCATCTTGCCACACTATATGGACAATCCGATCCTCATCTACTACAAGTCCGGCCCCGCTCGAAGTGCCCAGGTTATATGAAATGTTTCGCGGCTTGGACCAAGTACCGTCAAGGGACCGGCGAATGTAAAAGGCATCACCTGGAATTGGTGTACGATCATTCCACACCACGTGTAGCATTCCAATCCTGTCCACTGCCAATTTCGGCGCAAAGGAGTCGCCAGAATTGTTGGAGAGGTTCTGAGGGCTAGACCAAACACCGTTGCGGTCTCGACAAGCATAATAGATATCATAATTGCCCGGTGTATTGTCATACCACACCACGTGGACTTGGTCGTTTCCGTCCACAGCCAGGTTTGGAGCGAACGAGTCTCCCGTGTTTTGGGATATGTTCTGGGCGCTAGACCAGATGCCATCCATACGCCGCTGTGCGTAGTAGACATCCCACTTGCCCGGGCTACGGTCGTACCATACCACGTGAACGACGCCATTGTTATCTATCGCCAATTCTGGGAGTTGTGACTCATCAGTAGTATTGGAAATGTTCTGTGCGGTAGACCATGCACCGTCGCTGCTTCGCTTTGCATAGTAGATATCTGCGTATCCATTCCCGTAGCTGGCACTCCATACGGCGTGGATGATTCCGCGCTGCTCTAATGCCAATCGCGGATAGTTCAATCCTCTACTGCCAGAGGACAAGTTTAGTGTTGGTCCAAAAGACGAGGGTTGCGTTGGACCTAATCGAATGGCATTATTGCCAGTATGTTTGATGCTACTGGTTACAGTAGGTGCAAGCGCGCCTTGACATAGCCAGTCGCTTGGCGTGGAGCCACCTTCCTCAAACCCACCATTCTGCACTTGATCATCCATTGAGGGCAAATAAAAGATCGCGGGCTGCAACACTTGGGCTGCCCGGAGTGTCATGGAGGACAGGGCGGCATAGTTCGTTTTGCTCGCGGCAATGGTATGCACGTCTGTGCCTGTAAGGTAGGCATTGTAGCTGTCGGTTGAGCCTGTGGTGACTGGAAGTAGCGATGGGGGTGACACCCCCATCGCTACATGGGTCACTGGTGTGTCCCGGCTATCGCTTACACGCCCACTCAGACGATATGTGTAAAATATCGAGTGCGGGTATGGACCAACGCTCGGGTAGGGTTCCACATTTCCTGCGCGATCCCGAGCCCGGCACCGGAAATAATAAGTATGTCCAGCTACACCTGGGAAGCTGTCGGATATACCGCGAACATTCACCAGCCAATCTATCCATGGACCGCTTGCGCCATCCCGATATTGTACGTCGTATCCATCAAGTCCGGAAGGACCAATATCTTGGCCTGACCACTGGATCAGATCCAGTAGGCCGGTATACATAGGCAGGTTCAGGATCTCTGATGTGGGCGGCTGAGCATCCAACGTCCCCCAATGCGGCCGCCAGTCCCGGCCCGTAGCCACCAGCACCGTCTGGGCATGAAAATACCCCGGCGCGCCCGACGCATAGATGTCCGACCGGGTCCAGTACCAGTTGCCGTTGTAATAGATCAATTCCGTACGGCCATAGGCGATCCACTCCCCGTCGGGGGACCAGGCCGGGTACCAATAGTCCACCGAGTTGGTGTGCCCGGCCACGAACGTGACTGCGCCCCCGCTGGCGTTCACCACGTCAACGTCCATGAAGCCGTCGCCGTTGTCGTCGTTGCTGAAGGCGATCTGGGTGCCGTCCGGCGACCAGCAAGGATACTGCGCGTATGGCACGCCACCGGTCACCTGGGTCTGTCCAGTCCCGTCGGCGTTCATGACCCACACCTCGTACAAGCCAGTGCGGTTGGAGACAAAGGCAATGCGCGCATCGTCCGGGGACCAGGCCGGCATCCCATCATAGGTCACGTTGGTGGTGAGACGGGTCTGGCCGGTGCCGTCGGCATTCATGACATAGACCTCGCCGTTGCCGTCCCTGTCGCTCTCAAAGGCAATGCGGGTGCCATCCGGTGACCAGCCGGGGACGCCATTGTTGGCGCTGGCAGTGAGGCCAATCGGCCCCGAGCCGTCGGCATTCATGGTGTAGACCTGGTACTCGTCGCCGCGCAGGGATTGGTAGACGATGCGGGTGCAGCCGCGATTGAGCTTGGGGGCGGTGTCGGGCTTGTCGCGGTCGGTGAGCTGGGTCTGGCCCGAGCCGTCGCCGTTGGCGGTGTACACGTCCCAGGAGCTGCCGTGATAGGCGGCAAAGGTCAGCTTGCTCCAGGGGGCGCAGGCCGGGACAGCGTTGACCGTGTCGCCGGACCGATCTTCGGGCTGCGCGCCGGGCAGCAGGGGCAACGGCGACTGGCCCATCTGGTAACCTGGCTCGCGGGGCGGGGCAGGCGGAGTGGGGAGCTGCGCGTGGACCGGCAATAGCGGGACCAGCAGCAGCGCGCCTACCAGCACGACCAGGCCGGTGAATTGTTGGCGAGTTCGATGATACATGGATGCTCCTCTTTACGGTGTACCTGAACCCAACGCCCGGGCCAGACGTGCATCCAGCTTGCGGGCCAGGTCCACCACCGAAACCAGCGGCTCGTCCTCGTCAGCCAGCATGTGGTCGATGTAGCCCATGACGCGCTGCCGGCGAAACACCACCACGTCTATGCGCACCTTGATGCTGCCGGTGTTCATGATGATCCGTACCCCGGCTGACCGTTCGCCGATGGCCGAAGCGCCGGAGAGATCGGTTTCAGATACCAGCCGGGCATCGGGGTTTTCCCTTTTAAAGCTCCGGATGATGGGCTCGACGATCAGTTCGCGGTGAGTGATGGTAAAGTCCATGCTGGCCTGGTCCAGGCGCGTCTGGCCCCGGTCCAGAAACGCCGTCACGTATTGCACCGGGTCGGACGAGACAAAGGCCGTGATATTCGTGGGGTTAAAGTCTTCTGCCGGCTCCAATCCCAGCTCGGCCGGGTCCATGGACTCGAATCCGGCTGGCAGGTCCGAAAGCCAGAGTTTGACCTCGGTCAGGTTTGGCGTGGGGGTGGGCGTGGGCGTGCTGGTAGGTGTATTGGTGGCCGTGGCCGTGGGCGTGGGCGTGTTGGTCGGCGTAGCCGTGGGCGTGGCGGTGGGCGTGGCAGTCCACAAGGCCGCCGTGGCCGTGAGCTTGGCATAGGCCGTGGCCTCCAGTTGCGCCGGCGAGGGGCCGCTGGTGGTATAGGCCGCAGCCAGGAACCCCACGCCCACCAGGGCCAGCAGGCAGGCCAGGCCGCCGATGGCCGCCACGATGAGGATGGCTTTGCGCCGGCCGTGGCGCTGCCCGGCCGGCGGCACTTTCATGCTGTCTACCAGGGGCGCTTGATCAGGTTCCATGTTTGGGCTCCCCCCAATCCCCAATCTGCTGGCCCCCGGTTAGGGCTTTTTCTCCCATTTACCGGTGTTGCCGTTAAAATACAGGTTATACTTGTCGGCCAGGGCCGTCAATTCCGGGTCTACCTTGTCCTCCAACTCGTTCAGATTCGTGTTGGTATCCCGAATCGCCGAGGTGACAATGTTGTTATTTTTCTGCACGATGCCCCAGTTGATGGCCTTGATGGCCTCAAACAGGGCGTGCAACGTGTTGACATAGTGATCGCGATAAGCCTTGGCCTCGGCCGGGGTCTTGACGGCCTCTAATTGGGGCAGGATGGGTTCCACCGCTTTGACATAGGCGTCTACACCATTAACTTGTTCGTGCAGCCAGCGCGCATTGTTCCAGGTCTTGATCAAGGTCTCACGGGCCGCCTCCTCCTGCGACCGGTAGGGATGCGTGTCGTTGAGATATTTCATCACTTGCTGGTCCGGCGGGACCGGCTTGGCCGTGGGCTTGGGCGTGTTGGTGGGCGTGAACGTGGGCGCGGCGGTGGGTGTGTTCGTTGGGCGCGGGGTAGCCGTCTGGGTTGGGGTGGCTGTGGCCGTGGGGGTGGGTGTCTCGGTGGGGGTGGGTGTGTTGGACGGCGTGGGCGTCCACGATTCGGCCGTGGACGTGAGCTTGGCATAGGCCGTGGACTCGACCTCGGCTGCCGATGGTGGGCGGCTGATGCAACCCAGAACAGTGGCCAACAATACCAGGGCCGTCAGGCCCAGTCCGAACGTATGACGACGCGAGTGTGACATGGCTCCTTCATCCTCCTTTGTGTGTCGGTCTGTATTTTGCCCTTAACCTTTTCCTAATCTGTCCCTGAAATGATAACTGGGCGGCATATGCTGCCGCCCAGAGAAGAGGTTTTGTTTGGTAATTAGCCCGAGGGCTTGTTTTCAGGGAAATTATACTACAAGTCGCAGCGGAATGCAAGGACTTTTCGGGCCGGCGATTCCAGCAAGTCTATGCAGCGTCACGGCATCACACGCACCTTGTCGATCCTTTCAGAGCGGCAGGGTGATGACCCGCTCCGGGGGCAGCATGGTATTCGCCAGGCTTGCCAGTTTCATGAGCACGCCGCCCTTGAGCAGGCTGGCGGGCGTCAGGCCGGCCTCCAGGTGGTCGTTGGAGGCGAATTGCTGCGCCTGTTTGCTATCGTTGGCCTGGAGCTTGTGGACCAGGCTCTTCATCAAGTGCTGATAGTGGTCGGCGGCCGGCTGGCCGTTGCGTTCTGCGGCAATGATGGCGCGCACGGCCTGCCGGGCGCTCAACGCCGCGTTGTCCATCCCCAGGCCCCGGTGCGCGTCTACCAGGTTGGCCGCGTCGCCGGCGAACAGCAGCCGTCCCTCGCCCAGGAAAATGCCGCCGACCAGGGGCGATGAGAACCCTTCTTTGCGCACGATCTCGCCGTGGAACCCATAGCGTTCCTGGATATAGGCCCACAGGCGGTCGGCATAGTCCCGGGGCGACTCGTTGGCTCCCGTGCCAATGACCCACTGATCGTCCTTGAGATAGGCCCAGGCGAACATGAGGGGCGCCAGGTCCACGTTGTAGATCATGTACAGCGTGTGCGGGTCCAGGCTGGTCTCACCCATGCAGTAATAGTTGACCGTGCCACCGGTGGCCCGGGGGCCAAAGTCGTCGGGGCGCAACTGCTTGCGGATGCGAGAATACAGCCCATCGGCGGCGATCAGGTAGCGGGCGCGCACCTCGCGCTCCTGGCCGTCGGCGCGGATACACAGGTCCAGTCCGGCGTCATCCGGCTGGAAATCCAGCAGACGCGTTTCATCCTGAAACTCGGCCCCGGCCGCGGCGGCCACATCGTTGAGCCAGCTATCGAACGTCGAGCGCCAAAAGTTGAGCATTTTCATCTGGCCGGGGATCGCGCGCCCGCTGGGCGTGACGATCTCGACCTGGCGCAGTTCGTTCTGGCACAGCTTGTCGGGCGGAATGGGCGCGCCCACGAGTTTTTCCAGATAGGGAAACTGGATGCCCGAGCACGATTTGTTCCGGGGCGTTTTTCGCTTTTCGATGAGCAGGGTGGCGAACCCGTGTTCGGCGGCGAACCGGGCGGCCACCGAGCCGGCGATCCCGCCGCCCACGACGACGACGTCATATTGTTCCATGTGATCCTTGGCTCCTATTGTAATTTCGCGTCGGCCGGCATGCCCGGCTTGAGCGCGTGATCGGGGTTGGCAACGCCAGGCCCGGGTTAGCGAGTCAACTCGCGCACGGTCAGGCCGGGGTCGTGGTAACGCCGCCGGCCCTCGGTCCGCCCGATGAACGTGGATTGGACGGCCTCTTGCGGGCAGAACTGGAAGCAGCGCATGCATTGCTCGCACCGGTCGCTCCAGGTGGGTCGGCCATCCACCAGCGTGATGTTGCCGGTGGGGCAGACCTGGGCGCAGATACCACAGCCGGTACACGTACCGTCCACGCGCATGAGGCGGGGGAGCCGGCTCAAGCCCCGGCTCTGAAACAGCGGATTGAGCAGCCGCTCCATTGGACCCCAGATCCGCGATGTAGGTTTCCACAACTCCTGGCCAGCCATCACCTGGTCTATGAACGCCTGCACGTGACACTCGGCCCGGGCCACCACCTGGGTGGTCTGTTCCGGTGTAGGCGCGTTCACGGCCATGATCCAGGTGTTGGGCATGGGCGCCGAGGTACCGCCCACGACGGCATATCCCTTGTCAGCCAGGATGCCTCGGCCGATAGGTAGACAGCGGCCCTCCGTAGGAGGCATGGGGATGCCTTCCACCTCGCAGCCGGTAGACACCAGCAAAAAGGCACGCTTGTCGGTCACCGGGGGCAAATTCTCCAGAAACCGACGCATGATGCGCGGCACGCCAAAGCAGTACACCGGGAATGCAAACCCGTGCCAGGAGGCCTGGTCATGGCACGGCGATAGCCCCGGCTCCTCAATGCTCCGCACCTCGACCGCGTGCCCGCCAGCGTGCAGCCGATCTGCTGCCATCGTCGTCAGGCGTTTGGCGTTGCCGGTGCCCGAAAAATAATAGATCACCACGTTTGTGTCCATGAGCGTTTCTCTCCTCGCCAACGACCGTTGCCGGCGGTTGGTTATGTGGTTGGCTACCCGTCGTCAATGATCAGGCTATGTCCAGCAATGTCGCTTTCAGGTACCCTGCACAGATCGCCCGGGCTTTGGTCAGATCAAACAGATCCAGGTTCAGGGCATACTGGAGCGTCAGCCCGTCCATGAGGGCCAGGAATCCCTGCGCAATCTGGTCCACGTCACCGGCCCGGAACATGCCCAATTCGATTCCGGCCTCGATGACGGTGCGCGTTGCCATCTCGTAGCGCTGGATCATGCCCTTCATCGCCGCCTGAAAGCGCGGGTCCAGCAGGCACTCGGCCCAAAAGTGAACGAACACACGCTCCAGATGGTTCTCCGCAAATGCTTGGTCGTCAAACATGGCAGCGATGACCAGATTCAAAAAATCCGGCGGCGACATATCGGCTGTCATCCCGGCCCGCAAACGCTCGTCGTACTCGTCGATGATGGACTGGAATGTCTGGAGTAGCACATCCTGCTTGTTGGCGAAATAGTGATTGACCACGCCCTTGCTTACGCCGGCTTCGTCGGCGATGGCCTGCATGGTCAGATTTCCGATGCCGCCGCGCGCGATGCAACGTGTGGCCGCTGCAATGACCTGGGCCTGACGGATGGACTTCATACCCAGTTTAGGGGTCATGGCTTGCCTCCTTTTTTATATCGACCGGCCGGTATAATATAATACAAGCTCGCCATTTTGTCAAGTGATGGGATTGACGCCGATACCACAACAGTGTAAAATGACAGCAGCACCCATCTCATCCAATGGAGGCGTTCCCATGCGGTTCCCTCGCTCGTGCGGTATCTTGTTGCACCCCACGTCTTTTCCGGGCCGTTATGGCATTGGCGATCTGGGCGATGCGGCCTATCAGTTTGCCGATTTCCTGGCGACCGGCGGCCAGACCTTGTGGCAGGTGATGCCCCTGGGGCCGACGGGCTATGGCGACTCGCCGTATCAGTGCTTTTCCGCGTTTGCCGGCAACCCGCTGCTCGTCAGCCCGGACCGGCTGCTGGCCGAGGGCCTGCTAACTGACGCAGACTTGGCCGAGGTGCCCCCGTTCCCGGCGCAGCGCGTGGACTATGGCTGGGTGATCCAGTGGAAGACGGCCCTGCTGCACCGGTCGTTTCTGGTGTTTCAGGACCGGGCCACGCCGGCGCAATTGGACGGGTTGTGGCTGTTTAGCCAGCGCAACGCCGGCTGGCTGGACGATTATGCGCTGTTCATGGCCCTCAAAGAGCACCACGGCGGCGGCACGTGGACTGCGTGGGAATTTCCCCTCGTGACCCGCGATCCGGCGACGCTGGCCCACTGGCGCGAGCAATTGGCCGACGCCATCCAGGAGCAACGATACCGCCAGTGGCTGTTCTTTCGCCAGTGGTGGGCCCTCAAGTCCTACGCCAACGAGCGCGGCATCCGCTTTGTGGGCGACATCCCCATTTTTGTGGCCCACGACAGCGCCGACGTGTGGGCCAATCCGCACCTGTTCTACCTGGACCGGGCCGGCAATCCCACGGCGGTGGCCGGCGTGCCGCCCGATTATTTCAGCGCCACCGGCCAGCTCTGGGGCAACCCCCTCTATCGCTGGGATGTGCTGGCTCGCAATGGCTATGACTGGTGGCTGGCCCGGTTCCGCGCGGTGCTCGAGCTGGTCGACATCATCCGGCTGGATCATTTCCGGGGCTTTGAAGCCTATTGGGAGATCCCGGCCGGCTCGCCCACGGCCGAGATAGGCCAGTGGGTCAAGGGACCGGGCGCGGCACTGTTCTATCGCCTCAAAGACATGCTGGGCGAGCTGCCCATCGTGGCCGAAGACCTGGGCGTGATCACCCGCGAGGTGGTGAACCTGCGCAACGAGTTCAATTTTCCGGGGATGAAGATCCTCCAGTTTGCCTTTTCGTCGGATGCGAGCAATCCCTTTTTGCCGCACAATTATGACGCCAACTGCGCAGTGTATACCGGCACACACGACAACGATACCAGCGTGGGCTGGTTCCAATCGTCCAGCACGCCGGGCGAGCGGGCGCTTGCGCTGCAATACCTGGGCCGCGAGACCGGCGACCACATCAACTGGGACCTGATCCGGCTGGCGTATGCGTCGGTAGCCGACACGGCCGTGGTGCCACTTCAGGATGTGCTGGGCGACGGTTCCAGCGCGCGTATGAACTACCCCTCGCGGCTGGGCGGTCAGTGGGAATGGCGCTATCCCGAGGGGGTGCTTACCAACGAACTGGCGCAGCGCTTGTTGGGCCTGGCCCAGACCTATGGCCGCGCGCCGGCGCCGGCCGGTGCCGGCCCCGGCGGGTTCGAGGGGCGCGTGAATCCGGCTCCGACCATCCAATAACGCACCGTTCGGGAGGCCCATCTTGCAAGTTGCCATTGTTCACGACTGGCTGAACCAATACGGCGGCGCCGAGCGGGTGCTGGAAGCCCTGCACGCGCTTTATCCGGCCGCGCCGGTGTACGCCGCCATGTATGGTCCCCAGGTCATGCCGCCGGCCTACCGGTCGTGGGACATTCGCCCATCGTTCATGCAGCGTCTACCCGGCGTTATCGGTCATCACCAGGTCTACCTGCTGCTCTATCCCCGGGCCGTGGAGAGCTATGACCTGTCGGCGTATGATCTGGTCATCAGCACGTCCAGTTCTTTTGCCCATGCGGCCATCGCGGCGCCCCACGCGCCTCACGTGTGCTATTGCCACAACCCCATGCGCTTTGGCTGGAATTATGACGAGTACGTGCGCCACGAGCGCGTCCCGGTGCTCGCGCGCGGGCTGCTGCAGCCGTTCATCCGCTGGCTGCGGTCGTGGGACCGCCGCACCGCCGCCCGGGTGGACGACTGGATCGCCAATTCGCGCAACGTGGCCGGCCGTATCCGCCAATACTATGGGCGCGAGTCGGTGGTCATCCCGCCACCGGTGGACGTGTCGCGGTTTCACCTGGCCGGGCCGGGCGCCGGCGATTATTACCTGATCCTCTCGCGCCTCATCCCCTACAAACGCATCGACGTGGCGGTGCAGGCCTTTGCCGGGCTGGATCGACCCCTTTGGATCGCCGGCAGCGGCCGGGCCCGGGCCGAGCTGGAGGCCATTGCCCCCCAAAACGTGCGCTTTTTGGGCCGTGTGCCCGACGAGGACGTGCCGGGCCTTTATGCCGGCTGTCGGGCGTTCATCTTTCCCGGCCAGGAGGACCTGGGCATCACGCCGCTGGAGGCGATGGCGGCCGGCCGGCCGGTCATCGCCTATGCGGCCGGCGGGGCCCTGGAGACCGTCATCGAGGGCGAGACCGGCGTCTTTTTCCGTGAGCAGACGCCCGAGGCCCTGGCTGCCGCCATCCGCGAGTTCGAGGCCCAGGAATTCGATCCGGCCGCGGCGCGCCGCCAGGCCGAGCGTTTCGACATCAACTCATTTCAAGCGCAAATCAGCGCCTTGGTGGACCAATGCCTGGAGCGGGGTGTGCGGCGCCCGCTGCATACCCCATGACGACCTTGCCGGTGGCTGACCTGGAAGCCCGACTCGCTCAGGAAACCGGCGCTACGCCGGCCCGGGTGGATGTGCTGAACGCCCTGGCCTGGGAGTTGCGGGCCGCCGATACTGCCCGCGCCCTGGCGATGAGCCAGGAGGCCAACAAACTGGCCCGGCGCATTGCGTATGGCCGGGGACTGGGATATAGCCTGCTCTATGCCGGCATCTGTCACGTCCGGCTGGCCGACCGCGAGGCCGCGTTGCCCTGCTTGCAAGAGGCGCTGTTTTTGCTGGCTGGTGTGGACCAGCGCGGTGAAGCGATGGCGCTCAACGCGCTGGGCAACGTCGAGTATATGGCCGGCAATCTGGTGGAAGCGTTGGCCTACTATATTCGCAGCCTGGATGGCCGCCAGCGCAGCGGCGACCGGCGCGGCGAAGCCGTGACCCTAATGAACATTGGCAACATCTATGAAAAGCTGGGGGACTATGCCAATGCGCTGGATTATTTCTTTCGCAATCTCGGGATCGCCCAAGAGATCGACGATGAGCACGCCCGGGCAGTTTCAATGGCCAACATCGGCGTCGTGTACCAGAACACCGGCGACCCGGAAAAGGCCGCGGAATCGTTCGCCGAAGGGGCGCAGATATTCAGGCGCGTGGGTGACCGGCAGGGCGAGGCCGCCTGCCTGAACAACCTGGGGTTCATGTATCAGCAGCAGGGCGAACACGAGCGGGCGCTGGAATATTTCTTGCGGGCGCACCAGATCTCGGGAGAGAGCGGCGATCGGGTAAACCAGGCCATGACCGCCACCAACGCCGGGGAGGTGTACGCGCTCCTGGGCGACGACGAGGCGGCCCTGGACTGTTTGCAGCGCGGCCTGACCATTGCCCGGGAAATCGGGAACCCGCAGGTTGAGACGGCGGCTATCTGGAGCCTGGGCGGGTTCTTGCTGGACAAACGCCAGTTCGACCAGGCCATCGAACAGCTTGGGCAAGGGCTGGCTGTGGCCGAACGCATCGGCTACCGGGAGTGGATCTATAAAACGCACGAATCGCTGGCCGAGGCCTATGAGCAGGCCGGGCAGATGGGCAGTGCTCTGGAGCATTACCGGGCCTTTCACCGGGTCAAAGAAGAGGTGTTCAACGAGGAATCGGGCCGCAAGACCAAGACCCTGATGGCCCAGTTCCAGGTGGAAAAGGCCCAGCGCGAGGCCGAGATCTATCGCCTGCGCAACGTCGAGCTGGCCCAGGCTCACACTGAATTACAGGCCCTCAACCAGTCGTTGCAAGCGGCCAACGCGCAGATCCGCCACCAGGCCGAGCTGCTGGAGCAGCAAACCCGGGAAGACAGCCTGACCGGGCTGTACAACCGGCGCTATCTGGACCAGCAGTTGGCGCTCGAGTTCCAGCGCGCCCGGCGCTTTGGACGTCCCCTCGCGGTGGTGATGGCCGATCTGGACCATTTCAAGCGCATCAACGACCGCTATTCGCACGCGATGGGGGATCGAGTGCTTCAAGCCGTGGCAGACATATTGCGCCAGTCGTGCCGGGAGACGGATTTCGCGGCCCGCTATGGGGGCGAAGAGTTTGTGCTGTTCTTGCCCGAGACGTCAGCCGTCGATGGCGCCGTGATCTGCGAGCGCATTCGTCAGACGGTAGAGGCGTACGATTGGGCGGCCATCCAGCCGGGCCTGCACGTGACCATCAGCATGGGTTTGGCCGAAAACGAGGGCCACGCCGATCACGGGGCGCTGCTGCGGGCAGCCGATGACCGACTCTATGAGGCCAAGCGGGCCGGGCGCAATCGCGTGCAAGGATGTGCGACATGGATTGGCTAGAGATCAGCGTGCAGGTGGACCGTGAAGCGGTGGAATCGGTAAGCGAGGTGCTCACGCGCTATGGGTATGGCGGCGTGGCCATTGACGAGCCGGGCCAGCCCGGCCCCGATGGCGACTATATTGTGGACCTGGTCGCGCCGGTCACGGTGCACGCCTATCTGGCGCAGGACGAAACCGTGACCGACCGGCTGCACCAACTCGAAGTGGCATTGTGGCACTTGAGCCGGCTGCGGCCCATTGGTGCCCTGCAGACCCGTCCGGTGCAGGCCCAGGACTGGGAAACGGCCTGGAAGGCGTATTACCGGCCGCAACAGGTGGGCGAGCGCATCGTGGTGGTGCCGGCGTGGGAAGCGCCCGCCGACACGCCCGGCACCGTGGCCGTGCTGATGGACCCGGGCATGGCCTTTGGCACCGGCACGCATCCCACCACGCGCCTGTGCCTGGCTGCCCTGGAGCGCTATGTGCAGCCGGGCCAGCGCATCCTGGATGTGGGCACCGGCTCGGGCATCCTGGCGATTGCCGCAGCCAAGCTGGGCGCGGCCAACGTGCTGGCCCTGGACACCGATCCCATTGCCGTGCAGGCCGCGCGCGAGAACGCACAGGTCAATCTGACCGGCGCCGTGTGTGCGGCCCTGGGCACGCTGGACGGCCAGGGCGGGCTGGTCACAGAAGACCAGGTGCCCACATCGCACGAACCGCCCTATGACCTGGTGGTTGCCAATCTCACGGCCGCCATCGTCGCGCGCCTGGCGCAGGGCCTGGTGTCGGCGCTGCGGCCTGGGGGCTGGCTCATCGTCAGCGGCATCATCGACGAACTGGAGGCCAAGGCACGCCTGGCACTGGACGCCACCGGCTGGGACCTGGAACAACGCGTGGAGGCCGATGGCTGGATCGCCCTCATCGGGCGCCGGACCTAGAGGAGCGGGCCATGCACCGATTCTTTGTTTCACCTGATGACCTGACGCCGGACCGCGTATCGCTTACCGGCACGGTCGTCCATCAACTGCGCAACGTGCTGCGCATGACCCCCGGGTCGCGCATCATCGTCCTGGACGATTCGGGCTGGGAATACGAGGTGGAGCTCACCGAAGTCAGCCGTGAGCTGGTAGAAGGCGTGGTGCTGGTGCGCCGCCTGACCGAGACCGAGCCCCAGGTCAAGATCAGCCTCTATCAGTCGCTGCTCAAGGGCGACCGGTTCGAGTTTGTCCTGCAGAAATGCACCGAGGTGGGCGTGGTCGAGTTTGTGCCCACACTGGCGGCGCGGTGCGTGGTGAGCAACCTGGACATAGACCCCCGCCGGATGGACCGCTGGGAGCGGATCATCCAGGAGGCCGCCGAACAGGCGTACCGGGGGCGCCTGCCGCGCTTGCAGCCGGCCATGCTGCTGGCCGAGGCGTGCAAGCGCATGGTGCGGGCCGGCCCGGCCTTGATGCTGCACGAAGGGGTCACCCAGGCCAGCCTTCACAGCCTGGTCGCCGAGCTGGACGCGGACCCGAACGGCAGTTCACTGTTCAACGTGAGCGTGCTGGTGGGACCAGAGGGTGGTTTCACGGACGCCGAAGTGGACCAGGCAGCGGGCTATGGGGTGCGCCCAGTGAGCCTGGGGCCGCGCATCCTGCGCTCCGAAACGGCCGGCCTGGTGACCGCAGCCGCCATCCTCTATCACCGGGGCGAGCTGGAACCTCTGGAATAATCGCTGCTGTGCTGACCGCCGGGGAGTAGCCGCCCAACGGCGGAAGCAAAAGGTGACTGACCTTTCCGGGAGCTACCGGGCGCGTTCAGGCGCCGGGGAGTGCCAGTCGTAGCCCCGCAGCCGCCATACCGCGCCCGCAGCCAGCACAGCCAGCCCCAGCGAGAGCACCAGCAGCCCATCCATGCCGCGCCAGTCTGCAAACGGACCGCCCAGCCAGCCGCCCAGCAGGTGCCCCACGCCCAGCAGCACAGAATACAGCCCCATCACGGTGCCCCGGGCGGCCGGGTCTGCTTCCGAGATGTCGGCCAGGTAGCCTAATGCGGCCGGGGGGAATCCGCTGACCAGCAGCACGCCCCCCAACGCGGCCGCGATGGCCGGCGCAACGGCCCACAGCGGCCAGCCGCCGCTGTGATTCACCGCCAATCCCCCAAGGCCCAACAACCCCAGCCCGCTCAGGGCCACCAGCATGACGGTGGTCTTGGGCCAGCGGCTCAGGGCATTGCCCCAGAGCAGGATCCCCACCACAAACAGCACGATGAACGCGCCAAACAGCAACCCCACGGACGAGCCGGTCGCAAACTGGCCGCCGGCCAGAACCTGGTCGGGGAACGCGGCGTTCGCCATCTGGAACGCGGTGTGGGTGAACCACACGCCCACCACGGCGTTCAACAGCAGCCACGCCGGCACAAAGCGCAACACCCGGGGCCGCAGCAAGGCCGTCGCGTACTCGCGCCAGGCGCGCCCCGGGACCGTGGCCCTGGCAGGGGCGCGGCGGAGCCGGCGCACGTCTTGCAGGCCCCAGGCGAACACGCCCAGGCTCACCATATAGAGCGCGGTGAGCACCGTAAAGCCGGCGGCGCCCAGGCCATCCCACAGGAACCCGGCCACCACCGCGCCCAGGGCCATGCCGCCGGTGGAGGCCACCTCATAGGCGGCCATCACCCGGCCCCGCAGGGCCGGCGAGCGCGTGGTAATGGCCGACAGATAGCTCAAGGTGGGCGGGGTGGTGCTGGCCGTGGATAGGCCCTCCAGGAGCCGGGTGATCAGGAGCAATCCCAGCACAGAAGTGAGGGCCGTCATCTGGACGGCGATAGCGCCCAATAACGGCCCCAGGAGGATAAAGACCTTGCGGCCCCAGCGGTCGCTCAGCGCGCCGAAAAAGGGCGCCCCCCCCAACTCGGTGAGGAACGCGCTGCCAGCCACAAACCCCACGACCGTGGCCGAGATGTCATATTGCGACGCGGCAATGTGCGCCAGATACAGGCCGAGCAGCACGCCGGTGGCGCTTTCTGCACAGCGCAGCACCACGCTGCCGGCCAGGCAGGCGATGATCGAGCGTCGCAAGCGAAAGCGGCGCCTGGTGCGCGCGCCCGGGAGGGCCGTCATGCGTTATGGCCCGGTGCCAGAAGCCGGCCGCCGGATGACGAAATCGACGGTCGAGGTGCGCCACGGCCCCACGTCAACCAGTCGGTGATAGGTCTTGGGGTCCGGTGCCAGCCGAACGACATAATGCCCCGACGCGATTTCCGTTGTATACCGTCCTTGCTCGTCGGTGACCAGTTCCAGGTTCGGTTCCTGGTTGGCCATATAGACGGTTGTACCCTCGGACGAGATGTCTTGCAGGTTCACACCATAGATGAGTACCTTGACGCCGGCCGCCGGCTCGCCGGCGTTTTGCGGGTCATCCAGCGCGCCGGTTGGGTCCTTGGCATAGCGCACAGTGCCGGCAACTGTGCCCGGCCCCACGATCACATCACAGCCCGTGCCGAGCATCGCCAACACGATCAGCGCCAGCCCGGCCATCCACCATCGTCGCTTCATTCGTTCACTCCTATCTGGATGAATCAGAAAACTAACCGCCGAGATCGCAGAGAACGCTGAGCAGATATGAATAGCCTCTGCGCTCTCGGCGTGCTCTGCGGTGAAATTCTTGCTCATTGGGCAAGAATTTCATTGGTAACATACTGACCTGGACCAGCCAGAATCGAAAACTCGGACCACAAAAGACACTGCTCTTTCCAGAGAGATTATATCATGCCTGCATCGCGGATTCAAGGCACACGTGCCTTGACACGTTGGGCTGCCGGACGTACAATATTCCCATAGACATTGACGGCAAGCGAGGAGAGTCATGACCCGCATCCTGTACCGGCCCCCTGCCGGAACCTTGCGCACCGATCTGACCTCGGCCGACCTGGCCGTGCCATTAAAGGAACCGGCCGGCCTGTTGTGGGTCGATCTGAGCGGCGAACCATCGGACGAGTTCCGGTCCCTGCTGCTCGATACGTTTGGCTTTCACCCGCTGGCCGTGGACGATGCCCTGGAAGAAACCCACGTGCCCAAGCTGGACGACTGGGTCGAATATCTCTACCTGGTGCTGCATGCCGTGGTCTTTGACGCACAGGGGCACGCGCCGCGCACCGATGGCCCCATCGACACGCTCGAGCTGGACATATTTCTGGGCCAGAACTATTTGGTGACCTATCACGCCCAGCCCATCGCTGCCGTGGACCGGGTGTGGTCTAGCTGCCAGCGCGACGAGCGTCACCTGAAGCGCGGGGCTGCTTATTTGCTCTACAAGCTGGCCGACGAACTGGTGGCAGACTATATGCCCGCCGTTGAGCAGATGGATGATGCTATCGATCTGATCGAAGACGAGATCTTTGACAACCCGGCCCCCACGGTGTTGGAACGCACCTTTGCCTTCAAGCGCGCGCTGCTGCACCTGCGCCGCATCATCATGCCGCAGCGCGAGGTGCTCAACAAGCTGGCCCGCGATGATTATGCCGTGATCGCTGCCGAGCACCGCATATTCTTCCGCGACGTGTATGACCACCTGGTGCGGTTGTACGACATCACCGAGTCCATGCGCGACTTGGTGGGGGGCGTGCTCGATACCTACCTGTCGGTGGTCAACAACCGGATGAACGAGATCATGAAAACGCTGACCATCATCACCACGCTGTTCATGCCACTCGCGTTCCTGACCGGGTTCTTTGGGATGAACTTTTTCCAGCCGGTGACGCCGCTGGGCATCTGGACTGGCCTGCCGGCCTTTTTGCTGACCCTGGGCGTGATGGCGCTCGTGCCGGTGGGCATGTTCCTGTGGATGCGCCGCCGGGCGTGGATGTAACAGGTTGGCCCTTGACGGCGCGGCCAAACAGTGTAGAATATCAGGTACAGAAATTGGGAGACGTAACCAACCGGGCACCAGGCGTGCCCGGTGCGTTCGTAACGCACTCGATGTGAGGAGGCCGTTCTAGTGGGCATCGAAAAAGAAAACGGCACCACTATCTTGCACCGCGCCACCGATTACCAGCCGCCGCGCTCGTGGCGCACCTGGCTCATTGGCCGGCCCCTGCCCACCGCCGACGCGCCGCACCAGACCATCGGCAAGGCGGTGGGCCTGGCCGTGTTTGCCTCTGACGCCCTTTCGTCCACGGCCTATGCCACCCAGGAAATCCTGATCATCCTGGCCGCTGCCGGGACCCTGGCCTTTGGCTATGTGTTTCCCATCTCGGTGGCGATTGTGGTACTGCTGGCTATCGTGGCGATTTCATACGAGCAAACCATCCACGCCTATCCGGGCGGCGGCGGCGCCTATATCGTGGCACGTGACAACCTGGGCGAGCTGCCGGCGCAGACCGCCGGCGCCGCCTTGCTCACCGACTATATCCTGACGGTGGCCGTGTCTGTGTCGTCGGGTGTGGCCCAGCTTACGTCGGCCTTTCCCGAACTGTTTGCCTATCGTGTGCCCATCGCCGTGGTGCTGGTGCTGTTTGTCATGCTGATCAACCTGCGGGGCGTCAAAGAGTCGGGGACCGTTTTCGCCATCCCCACCTACTTTTTCATGGGCATGATGTTTCTGACGGTGGGCGTGGGGCTGTTCCGCCACGTCACCGGGACCCTGGGCACGGTGGTGGGGCCGCCGCCTCTGGAGGTGGCTGCGGCGCAGGCTATCACGCCGTTTCTGATCCTGCACGCCTTTTCCAGCGGCACAGCGGCCCTCACCGGCATAGAGGCCATCTCCAATGGAGTCCAGGCCTTTAAAGAACCGCGCAGTCGCAACGCCGGCATCACCCTCATCTGGATGGCGGTCATCCTGGGGTCCTTGTTCCTGGGCATCAGCTTTTTGGCCGGTCCCATCGGGGCGGTGCCGTCCGAGGCCGAGACCGTGATCTCGCAGTTGGCACGCACGGTCTATGGCGACCAGGGCCTCTTGTATCTGGGCGTCATCGCGGCCACCACGGTCATCCTGATCCTGGCAGCCAACACCTCGTTCGCCGGCTTTCCACGCCTGGGCGCGCTACTGGCTATCGATGGCTTTTTGCCTCGACAACTGGCGTATCAGGGCAGCCGGCTGGTGTATTCGCGGGGGATCATGGTCCTGGCCCTTTTGGCCTGCGTGCTTATCATAGTTTTTAACGCCAGCGTCACCGCCCTGATCCCGCTGTATGCCATTGGCGTGTTCCTCTCGTTCACGCTGTCGCAGGCCGGCATGGCCCGGCGCTGGCACAAGATCGGACGCTTGCCACCGGGCCAAGAGGTAGTAGAGCGTGGTTCGTCCCTCCACCACGAATCCGGCTGGCAAGTCAAGATGGTAGCCAATGGCCTGGGCGCGGCCTGCACCCTGGCGGTCATGTTTGTCTTTGCCGGCACCAAGTTTGTGGATGGCGCCTGGATCGTGCTGCTGCTCATACCCATCCTGGTGGCTATTTTTTCATACATCCACCATCATTACCAACGTCTGGCCCAGCAGCTTTCGCTGGACGATTATGGCACGCCGCCGCGCCTGGCCCGGCACCGGGTCATCATGCCCATTGGCGGGGTCCACCGGGGCACGCTGGGCGCCCTGCAATACGCCCGATCCCTGTCGGACGACGTGACGGCCGTGCACGTGGCGTTGGATGCAGCCGAGGCCGAGCGTATCCAGCGCAAATGGGAGTCGTGGGGCGAAGGGGTGCGCCTGGTGGTGCTGGATTCGCCGTATCGGCTGATGCTGGAACCGCTGCTAGGGTACATCGAAGAGGTGGCGACCCAGCGTCAGCCCAACGAGACGATTACCATCGTGGTGCCCCAGTTTGTGCCCGGGCGCGTGTGGAACAGTCTGCTCCACACGCAAACGGCCACTTGGCTGCGATTGGCACTGCTGTCCAAGCCGGACATCGTCGTCACTGACGTGCCGTATCAGGTGGATTGATGTGATTCGTGACCCGTAGGGGCGATGTGCGTCTCGCGCTCCGAGTTCCGAATCCTGCAATACGTAAATGGAGAAACCGACCATGAATATGATTGTGGTGGGCTGCGGGCGCGTCGGCTCGCAGTTGGCGTATCGGCTCTATCAGACCGGCCACAAGGTGGTGGTGGTAGACCCGGTGGCCGAAGCTTTTGAGAATCTGCCGGCCGATTTTCGCGGGCGTACCGTGGAAGGCGAGGTGCTGAACCAGGATGTGCTGCACCGGGCCGGCATCGAGCAGGCCGATAGCCTGGCTGCCGTCACCCCCCAGGACCCGATCAATGCCGTGGTAGCCCACGTGGCGCGCACGGTCTATCACGTGCCCATCGTGGTGGTACGCAACTATAACCCGCGCTGGCGCGTGATCCATGAGGCGTTTGGTTTGCAGGTGGTCAGCTCCACCAGTTGGGGGGCGCAGCGCATCGAAGAGCTGCTTACCCAGTCGCCAGAGCACACCGTGCTGTCGGCCGGCCACGGCGAGGTGATGGTGTGCGAACTGGCGGTGCCCCAGAGCTGGCACGGCCGGTCGCTGCCAGAGCTGCTGGCTGTGACCGAGTGCCGGCCGGTGGCGGTGGCTCGGGCCGGCCGGGCCGTGCTGCCCACCGACGACATGACGCTGGAACCGGGCGACGTGTTGTACCTCAGCACCACCCAGGCCGGCCTGGACGCGCTGCGCGCCTGGCAGGCGCAGGCCGATGCGGTCGCGGCCGCGGCCGAGAAGGAGTGAGCATGTTGGTTCTCATCGCGGGCGGCGGACGCACCGGCGCCCAACTGGCGACCATGTTGGTCAACCATCCGTCGGGCCACCAGGTGCGTCTTATCGAGCACCGGGCCGCCGTCTTGCCGCACCTGCACCGCGAGCTGCCCACCGAGGCCATTGTCGAAGGCAATGCCACGTCGCCCCCGGTGTTGGAGCACGCCGGCATTCGGCAGGCTGACGTGCTGGTGGCCTGCACCAGCCAGGACGCGGATAACCTGGTGTTGTGCTTTTTGGCCCGGTCGATGTTCAACGTGCCGCGTACCATCGCCCGGATCAACAACCCGCGCAATGCCTGGTTGTTCGATAACAAGTTTCACGTAGACGTGGCGCTGGATCAGGCCGATCTGATGGCGCATCTCATCGCCGAAGAGATGTCATTGGGCGACATGATGACGCTGCTCAAGCTGCGCAAGGGACAATACTCGCTGGTGGAAGAAAAGGTTGACCCGGCGGCTCCGGCCGTGGACCAGGCCGTGCGTGACCTGGGCCTGCCGGCCGAGTGCGTGCTCACCGCCGTGATCCGTGAGGGGCAACTACTCATTCCCCGGGGCGATACGGTCCTGCAAGCCGGCGACCAGGTGTTGGCCGTGGTGCATGCGGAGCAACTCGCCCAGTTGGCGGCGCTTTTGGGGCCACCGTCTGCGGGGCCGCCGTCCGCGGCGCCGCCGCCCGAAGCGGAATAGACCAGTGCCCGTCACCCTCAAGTGACGGGCACTGGTGCGTTTTACAGGCCCAGCATTACCTGGGCGATGGTAAAATAGATGAACAGGCCGGTGGCATCCACCAGGGTGCTCATCACCGGCCCGGAGACGATGGCCGGGTCGATATGTAGCCGGGCCGCCAGCAGCGGCAGCACCGAGCCCAGCCCGTTGGCCCATACCACGATGGTAAAAATGGTCAGCGAGACGGTCAGGGCCAGAGCCTGGCTGGAGCCCCAGGTCAGGGCGCGGACATAGGCTGCGACGGCCAGCCCCAGGCCCAGCAGCAGGCCAGCCCGCAACTCGTGCCAGAGGGCGCGCAGGGCGTCTCCCAGGTCGATGTCGCCCACGGCCAGCGCCCGGATGATGGTGCTGGTGGTCTGCGAGCCGGCGTTGCCGCCGGTGCCGATGAGCAACGGCACAAAGAACGACAGGGCCACCGCGGCCTGCAACTCGTTCTCAAAGTGGCGCAGCACGGTGCCGGTGAGGCTCTCGGTCACAAAGAGGATCGCCAGCCAGCCGATGCGCTTGCGGGCCACCGTAAATACGCCGGTGTCCAGGTAGGGCCGGTCCAACGGCTGCGCCCCACCCTGGCGTTGAAAGTCCTCCGTCGTTTCCTCTTCCAGCACGTCCACCACGTCGTCAACCGTGATCACCCCCAACAAGATGCCGCTGGCGTCCACCACCGGCAAGGCCAGCAGGTCATAGCGGGTCATCAGCCGGGCGCATTCTTCCTGGTCGGTTCCGGCCGGCACCGAAATGACGTCCGAGTCCATGAATTCGGCGATAGGGGTGGCTGGGTCGGCCACGATGAGTTGGCGCAGGCTGACCACGCCGCACAGGCGCCCGTGCGCGTCTACCACAAAGAGATAGTACGCGGCATTGGCTTCTGGGTGCCAGGCCCGAATGGCCGCGATGGCTTCGGCGGCCGTCATGCGGCGGCGGAGAGCCAGGTATTCGGAGGTCATGAGGCCGCCGGCGCTGTCGTCCTGATGCAGCAGCAGGGGCCGCACCTCGTCCGGGTCTTCCAGGCTGTCTAGCACGGCCTGGGCACGGGCCGGCGGGATGTCGCCCAGCAGGTCGGCAGCCTCGTCCGGCTCCATCTGATCCACGATGCGCACGACGGCGTCGATGGGCAAGGCGCCCACCAGGTCGGCCGCATCTTGGTTGTCCAGTTCCTCCAGGATGTCTGCCGAGTCGGCCGGGTTCAGTTGGGGCAGCAGCGCCACCTGGTCCTTATCGGTCAGTTCGGCAAAGAGTTCAGCCTGGTCCGGTGGGCGCAGCGCGGCGATGATGGCTACGGCGGTGGGTAGATCGTCGTGTTCCAGCGCGGTGCGCAGGCGTGCCAGAACATCTTCCAGGATAGGGGTCTGCATGGGGCACCTCCAGGTTAGGGATTTTCCCCGGAGGTAGGGGTGGGGGAGCGAACCTGCCTGCGGGGGTTAGATCACGGGATTGGCAGGATTGGGATGGGACTGGTGTCCCTCCATATGTGGTGCGGGTATGTCGTTCATCTCTTTTCCTCAGATATACTCGGTGAGGGCCGGACGGCCTCACGCGGCGGCTGGATTCTACTCCTCTGGCCTGGTTTTGTCAAGTGGCTAAATCTGTTCCAACCTATAGGTTCAATAAGACAATGGCGGCGATGGCGACCAGAACGCCCAGCACGTTGGCCCGGGTAACGCGCTCGCGCCAGACCAACGCCCCGGCCCCAAAGGCCAGCATCACGCCCAATACCGAGTACAATGTGTACACCACGGTAGACTGGCCGGTAAAGAACGGGTCGTTGAGGGCTTCTAGCAGAAAATAGGTGGAGAAAAAATTGGGGATGCCCAATAGCAGCCCGCGCACAAACGATTCGCGGTCCACGGGCAGCCTTTGCAGCCCCACACGCAGTGTCCTGTGGACGATGCCCCACATCAGCAGGCCGGCAGCGGTAAAGATCAGCGTGATAAACAGGGATTTCTCATCGCTGGCGCCCAGCGTGTTGAACAGGTTCACCCAGAGGTCGGCCAGGCCAAAGGACAAGACTAGCACCGGGAAGAACCAGATGGCCCGGCGGTCCACGCCGTGCAGATGACCAGGCCGGATGGGGCTGAGGAGGTAGAACGCGGTCAGGGTAGCCGCAATGCCCAGGGCGATGGTCACGGTGAGCGACTCGCCCAGGAACAGGAGGGCAAAGAGCACCGGCACGCTGAGGGATAGCCGGGTCACAGAGCCGGCCAGCGACATCCCATAGGTGCGGATGCCCCACATCATCAGGTAAAACGTGGCCGGCCACAGCACACCGCCGCCCAGGCCCAACGCCAGCGTGGTGGTGCTGATCCCGTCGATGCCGTGTCCCAGGGCCAGTGCCCACCCCAATGCGGACGCTGCGATATAGTTGCTCGCCAGCACCACCTGGGTGTTGGCGCCGCGCAGTTCGTTGAGCTTGACCAGCGCGCTGATGCCAAAAGAGGCCAGGATCGCCAGGAGCAGGAAGGTCATTGCGCGTGGTTAACCTCATCAGACCTTGGGGGCCGTTGTCATTTGCGGGGATCGATGGCGCGCAGCGCCTCACGGTATCGGGTCAGACGTTCCTCGGCGCCCGGGTCGCGCACGCCGCTCAGTTCGTCTTCCAGGCGGCGCTGGGCCAGCCGCAAATAGTGGTCTTCTTGTTCGATGCCTACAAATTTGCGGCCCAGACGCAGGGCGGCCACGCCGGTGCTGGCAGAGCCGGCAAATGGGTCCAGCACCCGATCGCCCGGATTTGTGGCGGCCAGGATGATGCGCTCCAGCAACGCCAGCGGCTTTTGCGTGGGGTGTTTGCCCTGGCTCTTTTCCGATGGGGGTGGCGTGGGAAAGCGCCATAGGCTGCGCATTTGCTTGTTGGCGTTCAGGGCCTTGATCAGGTCATAGTTGTAGACGTGTTTGCTGTCCTCGTCGCGGCCGGCCCACAAGATGGTTTCGTGGCTGTGGGTAAAATAGCGGCAGGCCAGGTTGGGCGGCGCGTTGGGTTTAAACCAGGTAATGTCGTTCAGGATCTTGAAACCTAGCTCTTGCATGGCAAACCCAATGGAATAGATGGCGTGATAGGTGCCGCTCACCCAGATGGTGCCGTTGGGCGATAGCACGCGCTGGCAGGCGGCCAGCCAGTGGCGATGAAAACGGTGGTCCTCTACCACGCCCTGCGAGCGGTCCCACTCGCCCTTGTTCACGCTGACGCGCCGGCCGGCGTGACAGGTGGTGCCGTCGTTGGAGAGGCCATAGGGCGGGTCGGCAAAGATCATGGGGATGGAGCCAGCCCGCATACCAGCGAGCACGTCCAGGCAATCGCCCTGGATGAGGGCGGCGCGCTCGTGGTGAAAAAAGACCGAGCCGGGCCAGTTGGAGGTTTCGTATTCCAGGATAGTTTCGGGGACGGCACGCGCCGGGAGCGGGGCCGGCACGTCTGACGCTGGCAGGGTCTCGGGCTGGCCCATGACGACCTGGCGGTAGAGGTCAGGGATCTCTTGGGCGCCGGGCACCTCGATCAGCACGCGCTGCCGGGGCACCTTTTTGCCCTGGGTGCGATAGAGGGCCTGTCCAGACGCGCCGCTGGTGCCGGTTTCCCAGTCTATAAACTCTTCCTGGCGGCGCAAAAACCAATCCCGGGTGGCCTGCACCGGCAAGACATAGAGCGCGTCACGCAGCACCTTGAGTCGTCCCAGCATACCCTCTGTGTCGCCGTCCTCGTAATAGCGGTGCACCTCCACCGGCGAATTGCCCACGGCCAGGTAATAGTAATACAGGTCGTGGGCGGTGGTATAGAGAAAGCACCCCGGCGACCCCCGGCCGTCGTTGCTCACCGTCTCCAGGGCAAAGTTGCCGGTATCGCGGCGGGCGAACGTGCCCAACACCTCGACGTCCTTGGGCGCGGCGTAGCGATCTACCTTGACCTCGATGCGCCGCTCACGCACGGTGTCTTCGTCGGTCATCACCCGCCACAAGAGGTCCACGTCGCGCCGCTGGTAGTCGGGATGGTCCTCCACGTTGACCACGTCTACCGTGCCGGGCTGGTTCCAGAGATACCGCTCGATAATGGCCGTGCCGATCCAGGCCAAGAGTTGCCGCTCGCGAAAGGTCGCCTGTTCCGTCATGGGGTTTCCTCAAAGCTGGCGATCATCCAGTCGCCGATGTCTTGAAAGCCCACCTTGTCGTACACGCGGCCGGCGGCCGGGTCGTGCCAGAACAGGTACGGCGCAATGCCCCGGCCCAGCAGGTCCGCGCACAGGGCCGCCATGCACGAGGTGGAGAGGCCCCGGTTGCGATGGGATTCCAGCGTGGCGACGGCACCGATCATGGCTACCCCGGCACCCACACGCAGTGTCCTGTGGAGGGCCGTGGTATGCGCCGCCGAGATGATTCGCTCGCCCTCATAGATACAGTAGGTGATCTGCCCGGCCTCCAGGTTGTTGACCGCGTGCTGGCGGTGTTCCTCCGGCGTGGTGGTGCGACCCAGGTCGGCAAAGAAATCGCGGGCATAGAACGCGGCCAGCGCGTCGATATCATCCCGGCCAGCCCTGCGCGCGCCGTGATGGTCGCTGGCGGCCAGGGCGCCCGGCGGCAGGTGGTAGTAGCGCTGCTGAAACCGCTTTTTGATGGACGCCGGGTCAAAATGCGCCAGGAACGGCTCCACCTGGGCCGGGACGCCGGTGCAAAAGCGGAGCCCCGCGCGCCGGGCGATGTCGGCAAACTCGGCCAGCGGGGCCGGCTCGCCCAGCGGCCAATAGACGGCATAGTTCTGGCGGTAGCGCATCATGTCCGCCACCAACTGGTCGCCCCGGAACGCGCCATAATAGACCAGCCGGGCTGGGTCCTCCATGCCAAACTGATACAGGTCCGCGATCTGGAAGAGATTGTTGGCCGGTTCCTGCTGGATCAAGGCCAGCAGCGCCTCGCGGTCGGCCGGCGTTAGCAGTCGAATGGTGAGATTGGCAGACATGGGGCATCCTCCGGGTTGGTCGTCGTTATTATACTATGCCCTCCGGGGGCACGCAAGCGCCGGTGATATTGACCATCTGTTGCTTTGCGGCTATAATGACAGTCAGGGGGTTGGCAGCCGCGAGTCCTCACTATACCCAAGAATTCGACTAGAAAGGCAAACCATGCGACGAGACCATTATCATCTATTCTCTGAATGCCAAATCGGTGCTCTGACACTACCCAACCGGCTGGTACGCTCGGCCACGTGGGACCCGTCCATCCTGGACGAGCGCCGGATGACCGACGCCGTTTTGGAGGTCTATCGCCAGGTAGCGGCCGGCGGCGTGGGCCTCATCATCACCGGCGATTTTTCGGTGGTGGCGCCGGGCGTGGTGGAAGAAGAGCAACCGTGCGCCTATGAGGACGTGCGCATCGCCGGCTATGACCGGCTGGTAGAGGCGGTGCACCAGGCCGCGCCAGGGTGCCGGATCGTGGCCCAGGTCAGCGGCGACTATCCGGGCATCGGCCCGTCCGACATCCCGTCACCCTATACGACCGAAAGGACCCGGGTCCTCACCACTGCTCAGATCCGGGCCATCGTGGGTTGCTTTGCCCGGGCCATCGCTGGCGTCCAGGCCGACGGGTTCGACGGGGTGCAGCTTCACGCGGCGCACGGCGGGCTGCTGAGTCGCTTTTTGTCGCCGTATGCCAATCTGCGCCAGGACGAGTATGGCGATGGGGTGCGCATCGTCCGCGAGATCGTGACCGAGGCCCGGGCGCTGGCCGGCGATTTCCCCATCCTCATCAAGATGAACGCCACCGACTATATGCCCGGCGGCGTGGATATGGACAATTTCCCGGCCTTGGCACGCGCGGTCGCGGCGGCCGGCGTAGACGCCATCGAGGTCAGCGGCGGCATGTGGGATTGCCTGGCCCGGCCCGAGTCAGAGCTGGGCTTTCGGCCGGTGCCGGCCCCCGAATCGCACACGCGCATCAAGGACCCGGGCCAGCAGAGCTACTTTTTGCCCTATGTCGAGCGGGTGGATGTGGACGTGCCCATCATCCTGGTAGGCGGCAATCGCGATGTGGAGCGGCTAGAGGCCATCGTGCAACAGGGCCACGCAGACCTCATCGCTCTGTGCCGGCCTCTCATTAGCGAGCCGGACCTGCCCCGGCGCTGGCAGGAGGGCCGGGGCGCCACCGGCACCGATTGCATCTCGTGCAATTCGTGCCTCTATGACATGTATACGCGGCTGGAGGCTGGGTCGCCAGGCCTTGCCACGTGCGTGTACAAGCAAGACCGTGCCCGCTTTCAAGAGGCCCAGCGCTGGCTGGCTTCGTGGGTCAAGGAGAACGTCATTGTCTGACGACATCAGCTATCAGCCCATTGGCATCATCCACAGCCCGTTCTGCGACATTGCCGATATGCCGATTCAGCCGGCCGGCGCGCTGGGCGTGGCCGGGACCGTGGAGATCCGGCCCGAGTTGGCCGCCGGGCTGACCGACCTGGAAGGGTTTTCGCACATCATCCTGCTGTATCACTTGCACCGGGCCGGCGATGCACAACTCCAGGTCACGCCGTTTCTGGACGCCCGGCCCCACGGCGTGTTTGCTACGCGCGCGCCCAGGCGCCCCAACCCCATCGGCCTGTCGGTGGTGCGGCTGGTGGCGCGCGAAGGGACCCGGCTGCACATCGAGAACGTGGACGTGCTGGACGGCACGCCGCTGCTGGACATCAAGCCCTATGTGCCCGAGTTCGACGAACACCCGGCCGAGCGCGTGGGCTGGCTGGAGCAGGCCCGGGGCGCGGTGCGCCACCGGCGGTCCGACCGCCGATTCGAATAAACAACCCTCCCGCAGGTTAAATGCCAACCTGCGGGAGGGTATAGATCAGGAGCCGGTTATGAACATCGACTGGGAACACGAGTTGAACGCCAATCAGCGTCTCGCCGCGCAGCACCCACCGGGGCCGCTGCTGGTGCGGGCCGGTCCGGGCAGCGGCAAGACGCGCACCCTGGCGTATCGCGTCGCCTACCTGGTGCAAGAGGGCGTGGACCCGGCGCACATTTTGGCTCTCACCTTTACCAACAAGGCCGCCGACGAGATGCGCCGGCGCGTGGACGACCTGCTGGGCGAGCCGGCGCAGGGCCTGTGGGTATCCACCATCCACGCCGCCTGCCTGCGCTTGCTGCGCCAGCACGGCGACGCCATTGGTCTGCCCCGGCACTTGCTGGTCTTTGACCGGGCCGCCCAGGAAGACGCCTTGCTCCTGGCCCTGGAACGCCTGGGCTGGAGTGCCTACATCACCCACGCCGACATGCAATCCCTGCAAACCGCCATCGAGGCACGCAAGGCCCGGCTGCTCACGGCCGACCACGAAATCGAGGACGCCACGCCGATCCAGGAAGCCTACGCGCAGGTGGGCGCGATTTATGCTGACATCCTTCGCGAGTCTAACGCGCTGGACTTTGACGATCTCATCGTAGAAGCCGCGCGCCTGCTGCACGAGGACGATAGCGTGGCCGAACAGGTGCGCGGCCAGTTTGGGCACGTGCTGGTGGACGAGTTTCACGACCTCAACCCGGCCCAATATGCCTTGCTCAAGCTGCTCATGCCGCCCCGGCGCCGGCCGGCCCCCGACATCATGATCGTGGCCGACGAGCATCAGAGCATCTATGGCTGGCGCGGTGCAGTGCCCCATCTAGTGAAATGGTTCCAGCGCGATTATCGGCCCCTGATCATCGACCTGGCCCACAACTATCGCAGCACCAAACCCCTCATCGTGGCGGCTCGGGCGCTGGTGCCCAATGCACCGTCGGCCATCCCCACCCCCGAGCACGAGCACGGGCCCGCGCCCGAGCATCACCTCTTTCTCACTCGGACCGACGAGCAAGAGTGGCTGGTGGCCGAGGTACAGCGCCTCATGGTCGAGGAGGGCCTGCGCCCCGGCGACATCGCCGTGCTCTACCGGGCTCACTGGCTGGGCGACGCCGTGCAGGATGCGCTCCAGCAGGCCCACATACCCGTGCATCGCGTGCAGCGCGAGAGCCTGTTTGACCGGCCCGGCAACCAGGAGATCCTGCGCTATCTACAACTGTTGCGTAGCCTGGCCGATCCCCAGTGGCAGACGGCGCTCAACTTTCCCCGGGTCCTGGCCGACGAGCTGACCATGCTGCAATTGCGCATCTTGAGCCAGCGTGCCGGGCAATCGCTGGCCGACATGGCCCGCGAGTTGGACGCTTACCCGGAGGTCAGCCCGCTTACCCGGACCGCCGTGCGCCGCTTTTTGACCCTTTTGGACCAGGCGTTGCTTCCCCACATCAACGAGGACGCCGACCGTGTGGTGACGGCCCTGTTCGATGCGCTGGAGCCGCAGCGCAGCCCATACAGCGACCAGGAAGCCGAGACCTTGCGCGGCTTTGCCCACACGCTGCGCCTGGACGACGAGGTGCGTGCCTTGCGTGATGCGGTAGACGCCGGCCGGCCTATTGCCCTGCTGGTCCCGGAGCCAGCCATCGACGCCCTGTGCGCGGCTGCCGTCCTGGAACACGCCCTGGTCGACGTGCTGGGCGCGGCGGTGACGGCCCACACCGCAGACGACGACGTGCCAAACAACGCCTTGCGGCTGGCGCTCGCGCCCACCGGCGCCAGTGCGTCCCCGGCCGACCTGGCGCTGACGCCGCGCGTCGCCGGCAGTATGCGCTACTCGCTCTCCACAGTGGCCTGGCAGCTGGCGAGCCGCCTCTTGGTGAGCTATGAAACGCTAGATCAGGCCCGGTTCGTGGTATACGACATCGAGACCACCGGGTTGGACGCCGACCGTCACGAGATTATCGAGATTGGCGCGCTTACCGTGGACCGGGGCGAGACGGTGGGCCAGCCGTTCCATACCCTGGTGCGGCCGGTGCAGCGTATCCCGGCCGCCGCCAGCAAGATCCACGGCCTCACCGATGCCGACGTACGCGACGCGCCCCCCATCGAGAGCGTGCTGCCGGCCTTTTTGCGCTACATGGGCGACGTCACGCTGGTGGGGCACAATGCGGTCCGTTTCGACAACGTGTTCCTCAACCGCGCCTTGCGGCGCGTGCTGCGCCGGCGGCTGATCAACCCGTGCCTGGACACGCTAGAACTGGCCCGGCGCCTGCTGTCCCAGGGGCCATACGCGCTGGATGCCCTGGCCGAACGCCTGGGCCTGCCCGAAGCGCCGCACCGGGCCCTGGCCGACGCCGAGGTGGAGCGCGACCTGCTCCTGGCCTTATTGGAAGAAAACCGCTGGCAAAAAGAGCTGGAATGCCTGGCGCACATGCTGCCGGTAGTGGCCCTGGGGATGCACGCCGCCGGTGTGCCCAGGGTGGACGAAAACGACACCCTGTGGTGCGCTGCCGCCCGCGTGGCCCGAGCCGCGTCACCGTGGACCCTGGTCGCCATGGACCGTATGTTGGACCGCCTACCAACGCCAAGCGGGTGGGATGCCGACCGGGTGTTCGCCGACCTGGCAGCCGCCGATCTGCCGGCCACCCTGGCCGACGCCCACTGGTCGCAACTGCGGCACACCTGGGAGCGGCTGGCCGGCGATTTCGTGGCCGTGCGCGAGGACCGTTCGCTGGAGGCGTTTCTGGGGCACGCGGCCCTGGCCTCGCCCGAGGACGAGGTGCTTGAGGTCACGGCGCCCGAGGCCGCACCCGCTGGCCGCGTCACCCTCATGACCCTGCACAACGCCAAGGGCACCGAGTTCCGGGCTGTGTTCATCATCGGCGCCGAAGAGGGCCACATCCCTCACTGGCGCCATCAGGCCGACGAAAACGCCATCGCCGAAGAACGGCGCGTGCTCTATGTGGGGATGACCCGGGCCGGCCAGCGGCTCTATCTCACCAGCACGCGCGAGCGCCAGGAAGGGTGGCGCCGTAACCCGTCGCGCTTTTTATTCGACTTGGCCGAGGATGACGTGCGCCGCGTGTATCACTATGGCGATGCAGCCGAGGCTGGCGAGCCGGTCCCTGAGTAGGGGGGATCAAAAAAGGAGGGGCTTCATCTGAAGCCCCTCCAACGCCATCAGTTACGTGATCCTAACCTGGATGAACCTGAACCAACCAGGTTGATGCTGGCTATCGCATGGGAAATTCTTGCTCGCTGTACAACGGGTTGGGCCCTAACCCACGGCCATCGCTGACTCGAGCACCTGTTCGCGTTGCGGTATGGGCAACATCGGCCCCAGCACCCGCTCCATCGTCATCGTATGGCTGCAAATGCCTCGCTTGCGGAAAAAGTCACAGTCGCACAGCCATTGCCCAGAGCGATACTCTACGGTATGCACATCATTATCACCCTGTATCTCCACTCGAAAACTCGTAAAGGTCACCCGGTCCAGTTCTTCGGCGTAACGACGTGCCTTTTGGATCTTGTTAATCAGGCTGGAATCGATCATGCACGTTTTCCTCCATAATAGAGTGTTAGTCGATCATGCTAATGGTTACAGGTGCCCCCTTTCTTCCCCGGGCCGCTGCCAGCTACAAAAAGGCACGGTGCATGCAGATGACAGCATGTCCGTGCCCATTTGCCAGCTTGAAGGTTGGTGTGACATTGGTCGTCCTCCTGAGCCAGGGGATTTGTTATTCGACCGGTTCCATTATACTGTATGCAATGGGCACTCGTCAATACCCGGTTGATCCCAGAAGGGTGGCGCTACACACACGGATACCCTACGCTTGCCCCACGCGGCCAGATCGGGGCGTGGTGGGTCGGTCACATGAGCAACTGGTACCGCGAACCTATTGCAAAACTTGCACCGGGCGGCTATAATAGGAGCATACGTGTCACATCTACTGACTGAGAACGGGAGGCCAGTTTGCGTACCGAAACCAACGTGATCCGCCGCGATCTCGTGGTAGGCGCTTCAGAGACCGGGTCTACGGACCAGTTGCTACCCACCGGGTCGACCTTGCAGAAACGATACGAGGTTCAGGACGTGCTGGGTGTGGGCGGCATGAGCACGGTGTATCTGGTGCGGGATCATCGTTTTGCACATGCGACCAAGTTGTGCGCCATGAAAGAGATGGCCGAGCACTCGAATGATCCCGGCACCCGGCGGTTACACCTGTCCACCTTTGAGCGCGAGGCCAACATTCTGGCCACCCTTAATCACCCGGCCATTCCCAAGATCTATGACTTTTTTGCCGAGAAACAGCGGCACTATTTGGTCATGGAATACATTGACGGGAAAAACCTGGAGGATCTCCTATCCGAAACCCGGGCCTTTATTCCCCAGGAGCAAATTATCGACTGGGCGATCCAGATCTGTGATGTGCTGATCTATCTACACAGCCAGCAGTCCTATCCCATCATCTTTCGCGATCTCAAGCCCGCCAACATCATGATCACCCGCGACCAGCGCCTGGTGCTCATCGATTTCGGGATCGCGCGCATATTCGAGAGCGGTACCAGGGGCACCATGATCGGCACTGAGGGCTATTCGCCACCCGAACAGTATCGTGGTGTAGCCACCCCCGCCACCGACATCTATGCTCTGGGTGCCACATTGCATCACCTCATCACACGCCGTGATCCACGCCAGGAGACGCCGTTCACGTTCCACGAACGGCCGCCCCGCACCATTAACCCGGCCATTTCCACCCAGCTAGAGGCTATCGTGATGAAGGCCCTGGCCTATGACGTCGAAGATCGCTACACTTCGGCTGCAGAAGTCAAGATGACCCTGCTGGGGCTGTTCCAAACTGGCGGTCTGGACGCCGACGCCGCCAAGCGCTTTGGCCTGGGCACGCACGGCTTTCCTACGGCCGACGAACCGGCTCCTGCCGCCGTGGCTCGCCCCACCCAGTTGGTGTGGAAGTTTGCCTGCGAGGAAGAGGTGCGCTCGTCGCCCTGTGTCGCCATGGACCTCGTATTGGTGGGCTGCTATGACCACAACGTGTACGCCCTGGACGCCCAGGACGGCTCGTTTCGTTGGAAGTTTCCCACCGACGCTGGCATCTCGTCGTCGCCCTGCACCGAACAAAACATGGTCTTTGTGGGGTCAGAAGATGGGGGCCTTTATGCCCTGGACATTCCCACCGGCCGCTCGCTCTGGCACTTTCGCACAGCGGGAGCCATTCGCTCTTCGCCGCGCGTCATTCGCAATCTGGTTATTGTGGGCAGCGACGACTATCACCTGTATGCCGTTGATGTGCGATGGGGTCGCCAGTCCTGGAAGTGCCGCTTGTGGGACCGAGTGCGGTCTTCGCCCTTTTTGGACGACGATGCGGCCTATGTGGGCTGTGATGATGGCCTGATCTATGCCGTGAACCTGGATGGCGGGTCCATTCGCTGGCGCACTCGCACGCAGAATCGGGTGGTCTCGTCTCCCACTGGGGCCGACGGGCTGCTCTTTGTGGGCTCGACCGATTACAACATCTATGCCCTGGATGTGCAGAACGGCTGGCCAGTGTGGCGCTATCGTACCAAGCACTATGTCACATCGTCGCCGGCGTATCACAAGGGCCGTGTCTATGTGGGCTCGGTGGATGGACGGCTCTATTGCCTGGAAGCCAAAAGCGGCCGGTTGCTGTGGTCGTATGAAGCAGAGGGCCAGATCACTTCGTCGCCCCGGGTCATGGGCGAGCTGGTCTTTTTCGGCGGGGTAGATGGTTATATCTATGCGTTGCGGATCGAAGATGGTTCTTTGCATTGGCGTTATCAAGCCGATGGACCGGTGCCTTCCTCGCCTTTTGTAACCACCAACACGGTCTATGTAGGCTCGATGGATCACCACGTCTATGCCTTGAAGATGTAATCTCAGTAGACAAGGGATACAGTAGCAAAACGGGTACATACCGGCACCACGAACGTCAGTGAGGTGAACTTTGAAACTAGGGCAACGACTACGCCAGGCATTCGCTCCACCACAAGCTATCATACCCGATCCGTCGGCCGGCGACGGTGACGACCCATCGGCCTCGCCCACGCCGCCTCCGCAGCCGGCGCCCCACCGGCCCAGCACGTGGGAGGTGAGCGCGTGGAGCCATGTGGGCCAGGTGCGCACGCAAAACCAGGACCGTTTTCTGACTCTGCAATCGGTCACCAGCACCGGTGAAGCGCAACTCTTGCCCCTGGGACTGTTTGTTGTGGCTGATGGCATGGGCGGTCACGCCGACGGCGACATGGCCAGCGAGATTGCCCTGCGCGCCATCGCCGCCCACACGTTGCCCGAACTGCCCCTATCCAGCGTCCAACAGCAAGGTCGCCCCATCCACGAGATCCTGACCGACGCCGTGCTGGCGGCCCACCAGGACATCCTGCGCCAGGGCCAGCATCAGGGTATGGGAACCACAGCCACCGTGGCGTTGCTGGTGGGGACCGCGTTATATCTGGCCCATGTGGGCGACACCCGGGCCTATGTATTGGATTCGACCGGCTTGCACCCGGTGACCCGTGACCACTCGGTGGTAGCGCGCCTGCAAGAGTTGAGACAGATCACGGCCCAAGAGGCCCCGGATCACCCGCAACGCAACGTGTTGTATCGCGCGTTGGGCCAAAGCGAAGAACTCGAGATCGAAACGTACTATCACCGGCTCTCGGGGGTATCACACGTGATGCTGTGCAGCGATGGCCTGTGGAACATGGTGCCGGCAGACGAGATGACGCGTATCTTGGAGGAGGCGAGTAGCGCCCAGGCAGCCTGCGAAACCCTGATCGCGGCTGCCAATGCTGCGGGCGGTGAAGACAACATCACCGTAATTCTGTTGCGCCTGCCAGCCGCCTGAGAACAGGAGTGGGACTCGTGACCGAGCCAGATGCCACCTGGATCGATTATTATCGCACACTGGGCGTGTCCGAGCACGCTGATGCCGACGAGATCAAGCGAGCCTATCGCCGCATGGCGCGCCGGCACCACCCCGACATTGACCACAGCCCCGATGCGGCCGAGCGCTTTTTGCTCATTCAAACCGCCTTTGACGTGCTGGGGGACAGCGAGCGCCGGGTCGGATACGACATTGAATGGCAGCTTTACCGCCAACGCCGGGACCAGGTCCAAGGTGAACACATCGCCATCCGCTGGGCTTTGAGCCAGCAGACGTTACCGTACCAATCAGAGCCACAGGTGGTGTATGCGTTGCTGGATCTGGTAGCCGGCCCGGCAGAAGATTCGGCCGGCCTGCCCCTGAATCTCTGTTTGTTGTTGGATTGTTCCAGCTCGATGCGGGGGCCTACCCTCATGCGGCTCAAAGAAGCCGCCCACCTTGTCATCGACCAACTGGACGAACAAGATAGCTTTAGCCTGGTGGCCTTTCACGACCGGGCCCAGGTGCTCATCCCCAACCGGGGTGCGGTGCATCCCGGTGTGGCCCGGGCCGCGATCAACAACCTCGGCACGCGAGGCGGCACCGAAATCGCGCAGGGCCTGGCCGCCGCGCTCGAGCAGGTCAAACAGTGCGCCTCGAACAAGTATCTCAACCAGGTTGTCTTTTTGACCGATGGTTACACCTATGGCGATGACGAGCGTTGCCGTGACCTGGCGCGACAGGCCGGGGCCGCCGGCATCAACATCAGTGCTCTGGGCTTGGGGCCGCATTGGAATGAAGATTTGCTAGATGACGTTGCCACGTTGAGTGGGGGCACCTCGCTCTATATCGATTCACCCGAAGGGATCGTCGAGGCCTTTCAGGATCAAATGGCGCGCTTGCGCGACGTGTTTGTGCAAAACGCGCAGCTCCAGGTGGCACTGGCCGATCATGTGACCGTTCGCACTGCTTATCGCTTTTTCCCTGCCATCGCCCCATTGCCGGTGTCGGAAGGTACGAGCTTGACCTGGCCCCTGGGGCGCATCGAGCGACACACCGGCCAAACCCTATTGATCGAGTTCCAGGTTGCGCCGCCGGCCGCACCCGGCCCGCTGCCGTTGGCCCAGCTCCAGTTGGATGGGCGTGCGTCGACCAGGATCGGCCACTTGATCCAGGCAGACCTGGTCGCCAACTGCGAGTTGGATCCAGAAAAAAGCCCCCTGGACGTGCGTTTGCGGGGGTTTCTGGAACGTGTCGTGGCCTATCGCCTGCAAGAACGTGCCTGGCAAGATTGGGCCGCAGCCAAAGTCGAGGAGGCCACGTCGCGGCTGCGCTTTGCGGCAACCAAGCTCTTGGAATTGGGCGAGGTGGACCTGGCCCGGGAAACCATCCGTGAGGCCAAGCGACTCGAAGCCACCGGCCAGCCATCGTCCAGTGGCAAGAAACGCATCGTGTATGGCACACGCAGCTTGACATCAGGGTTGCCCTGGCGCCGTCCCAGAGGAAGGGAGAGCGGATCATGATCGAATGTCCCAACTGTAAAACACAATATCTGGATGGCACGCTGTTCTGCGAAGAGTGCGGCGTGGCCCTGAACCTGGAGCTTTTGGCCAGTGACAAGCGCACCGATCCCCTGCGCGGAATGTCCACGGCCCGGGACACCCACACCGGCCCCATGCGCGTCCCCTCGTCACCCGGCCAATCCATAGAACCGATAGAAATACCCCTCGGTTCAATGGCCTTGTGGATCGCCAACAGCCGCCGCCGCCAACTGTTTGCCACCGGCCCCGAGATACTGATTGGCCGGCTAGACAGTGCCAACCAGGTAGTGCCAGACCTGGACCTGACCGCAGATGGTGGTTTTGAGGGCGGTGTTTCCAGGCGCCACAGCCGCATTGTGTTCCGTGATGGTCAGCCTTATATAGAAGACCTGAACAGCACCAACCACACCTACTTGAATGGCGAGGCGTTGGAACCGTTGATGCCATACGCCATCCAAAGTGGCGACGAGTTGCGCCTGGGCTCCATGCTGTTGCGCGTGGAAATGTCGACAGCGTCCGAATAGCGCCAGATTGGGTCTGGCTTGTCCAGGTTAGGGCCTAACCAGCAAAGTTCTTGCACGATGAGCGAGAACTTGCAGAAGCATTAACTTGGTTGGGTCTGGTTTATCCAGGTTAGGAGGAACACATCGCATGACCAAACCCGTGATCATTCATTTTCTCAATGAAGACCCCATTCGGGCCGAGATGGAAGAGTTGCCATCGCCCTCTGATTCGACCATCACGTTTATGGCCCCACGCAAATTGGATGGCAAGCCCATACCTTATATCACGGCCGGGGCCGTCTCGTTTATTTTTCCGTGGCACCGCATCAGCTTCTTAGAGGTGATGACCAGCGAAGAAGAGCGGCGCGAAGTGGTGGACTTTTTCCGCGAATAGGTCGTGGGTTGGCGCCGCGCCTCACTACATCGCAAAACACCCCGTTCTCCTTATGGAGAATGGGGTGTTGATGGTTAAACTTGCGACTGCCGCGGGGACAGTCCATGTCGCGCTGCGGTCGCGCTGCGGTCGCACTGCGGTCGCACTGCGGTCAGTCGATCATTTGAGATGAGGATTAAAGCGATAAGCCAGACTCAGATACTCCAACGCCGTGCGCTCGGGGATGCCCACCGTCTGACCAATCTCATCGATGCCATAGCCCTGGCCCAACAGCGATGTCACCTGCTCATAGTCCTTGATGCAAGATTTGACCGTGCCGAAGTTTTGCCTCATCTGCCGTGCGATATCTTCGTCTGCCAGACCACGATTGTAAAGTTGGATGATGAGACCACGCGGAATAATCATGCCTTGTCCTCCTGTATAGCTATCTGGCTAGAGTATAGCTCAGATATACTGGAGGCGCAATTGGGCAATAGTACGGTTCGTTGTAGGACGGGTACTAGAGCGGATATATAGCTATAGGCGTAGGCCAATCCGGCTTTGGTCCTAGTACCATGGTACGACCAAGGTCGTATGGTCCCCAGACTATGGGTGTATGAGGCTCGACACGCCCAGCCAGTGGCATCCGTTTGCTATGCGCTATTCGCCGATCAGGCTGATGTCCGTGACCATGCTTTCATAGTCGTGTCCAGAGGCCATGACCTCAAAGGTCAAAATCTCCGAAGGGCGCATGGGCATGATCTCGGGATCATAGAGGTCGAATTCAAAGTGTTGCCAGTCGCTTTGTGGAATCTGGTCGGCCGGCCCCACCGGGCCGCCTTCATCGTTCTTGTAAAAGAACCCGTGATACCAGATATGGCTGACTTCTTCCGAACCGGTCCGGTAGCGAATGCGTACCGCAATAGGGTGCTCTGACCCCATGACGCCTCCGCCATCCAGGCTTTGATGGATCACCTTGACGTCCAGCGACAGGCGCAACTGCAAGAAATCGGTCACGTCCTTGTGGACGATTTCTTGGCCGATGATGCTTTCCCCGTGACCGCCCTCGCTACCCCGGCGCACAAACCGCACCACCGTGCGTCCTTCAGACTTGGTCAGGGTGATTTCCCCCTCGACGCCGCTGATAGCCGTGTCGGCCAGTTGCCAGCCTTCAAAGCCCTGGTCGAGATCACCATTCACCAGCAACTCGATCTCGGCCGGTTTGGGCACCGACGGGCTCTGGCCGGCCAGCACTTCGCCACGTTGCCCTTGCGCCACCGCCACCGTTGTGCCCTGGGCCAGCGCCACGGCACTGCCGCGCCGCACCGAGACGGCGCTCACCAGATCCCCCACCTCAACACGATAGCTCCCCTCGGTCAATTCATAGGTGGCCTGGGGCGTTTGCACCCGAAAGCGCAGCGAGGTATCGCTGCGCGGCACGGCCACGCCGATGCGCGCCACACCCGTATCTATGGCCAGTGTAACCTGGAGGTTCGATGCGCCATACAGCGGCGTGCTGGACTCGTGCAGCGTGACCTGGGTATTGGGAAACAGGGTAACGGTACTGCCATCAAAGGTGGTGATGAGGGCCCGGGAGGCGTCGCGCGTCTCCACGCTGTCGCCCTCTCGCAGGGGGGCCTGGCGTGTCGTGACCACGGTCCAATCCTTGGAGCCGGCCGTGCGCAGCGCCGCCGTGCCACCCCACACTTCGAGGCGAGCTTCCTGAGCGGCCATGGCCGTATCGCGATACCATAACCCGGTGAACACGCAGGTGGCACACAAGAGCAGCCACATGGCAAAAGTGCTCCACAGGACGATCCAGGCTGTCATTTCGGGTCGTTGTCGCGCAAACACGGTCGTATTCTCGCTTACATGCTGTCGGGGGCCGACAGGCCCATGAGGTTCAAGGCCCGGGCCAGCACGATCTGGGCTGTGGCCGCCAGCTTGAGCCGGGCCTTGGTGAGCGCCTCGTCATCGGAAAGGACCCGGCAATCGCGGTAGAACAGGTGAAAGGTGGTGGCCAATTCCTGGGCATAGTAAGGCACATAGTGCGGAGCCAGCTCGAGCGCGGCCTTTTCCACCACCTCGGGAAGCCGGAGCAACTGCCGGATCAATGCCAGTTCGGATGGATGGGCAAGGAGCGACACATCGCCGGTACGCCAGTCAATGTCTGGGGCCTTGCGCAGGATGCTGGCGATGCGCGCATGGGCATACTGCACATAGTACACCGGGTTGCGCTCTGACTGCTCGACCGCCAGCGACAGGTCAAACTCCATGTGGCTCTCTGTGGCCCGGGCCAGCATGAAATAGCGCACGGCGTCGGGGCCGGCCTCGTCGATGAGTTCGTCCAGCGTGACAAAGTTGGCCCGGCGCGTGCTCATCTTGACCACCTGGCCGTCGCGCAGCACGGTGATAAACTGGTTCAACACCAGCCGAATGCCGTCGGTGGGATAGCCCAGGGCTTGCAGGCCGCGCATCACGTCGGGGAACGCGGCAATGTGGTCGGCCCCCAGCACGTCTATGATGTACCCAAAACCCCGCTCGAGCTTGTCGACGTGGTAGGCAATGTCCGGCAGGCGATACGTGGGCTCGCCGGTGCCCTTGACCACCACCCGGTCCTCGTCGCCGCCCAGGTCGGTGGTGCGGAACCAGACTGCGCCGTCCTTGTCATAGACATGTCCCCGCTCGCGCAGGGCCTCCAGCGTGGTCTGGACCTTGCCGGTCTTGTACAGGTCGTCCTCGTTATAGTATACGTCAAAAACCACGCCCAGGCGTGCCAGGGTGACCTGAATCTCGGCAAAGATGAGGCGCTCGGCAGTGTCCTTGAAGATGGTGATGTCGGCGGTATCGGCCAGGCTGTCGCCGTGCTCGTCCAGCACCACCTGGGCAATGTCAATGATATAGCCGCCCTGGTAATAATCGGCCGGAAAGTCAATGGGCTGGCCCAGCAGTTCCCGGTAGCGCAGGCGCACGCTGTCGCCCAGGACAGTCATCTGGCGGCCGGCGTTGTTGAAATAATACTCGCGGGTCACGTCATAGCCCGCAGCGGTGAGCAGGTGAGCCAGCGTATCGCCGATGGCCGCGCCCCGACCGTGGCCCACGGTGAGAGGGCCAGTGGGGTTGGAGCTGACAAACTCGACCTGGGTCTGGAGGCCGTGGCCCAGGTCTATGGCGCCCCAGGCGTCGCCGGCGGCCCGAATGGTTTCTACCTGCCGCGCCAGCCAGGCGTCGGCCAGGGCAATGTTGATAAAACCCGGCCCGGCGATCTCGACGCGACCCACAAAGGGGGCCGGGGGCAGGTGCCGCACGATGACCTCGGCCAGGGCACGGGGTTTCATGGCCGCGTCTTTTTGGTATTTCAGCGCCAGCGTGGTCGCATAATCGCCGTGGTCGGCCTGGCGTGGGTGTTCCACCGCCAGGTCGCTGACGGCAAAATGCGGCAGGTCGCCGGCGGCCCACGCCGCCTCTAGCGCCTGGCGAAACAATGTGGCGATGTCGTCTCGGATCATGAGCATATCCTAACCTGGACCAGCCAGAACCAAACAAAAAATCTAACCGCCGAGATCGCAGAGACCGCTGAGCAGATGATGAAAAACCTCTGCGCCCTCTGCGGCTCTGCGGTGGAATCCTTGCTTATTGGGCAAGGATCTCACTGGTAACGCACCAGCGGGAATAGTCTATCACACGTCGGCCGTTTCTTCAAGTCGCAAGAGCCGGGCGGCCGTGCCGCCCAGGAGCGCGGCCTCGACGTCTGGTGCGAGGCCCAGCGCCCGGATGCGCTTGAGGTAACGCTCCGGCCTCACGAGCGGATAATCGCTGCCCCACAGGGCCTTTCCCGGCGCGCACTGCTCTGCCACGCGATAGACAGCGTCATCGTACAAGTAGACGCTGGCGGCGGTATCGTAATAGACGTTGGCGCACGCGGCACGGACCTCGGGCATCAACTCGTAAAAGGCCAGGCCGCCGCCCCAGTGGGCGCTGACGAGGGTGAGATTGGGATAACGCTGTGCCAGACGATGGAGCATGGCCGGCCCCACGTTGCCTTTGCCAGGATACGTGTGGCCCGGCCCCTCGTTGCTGTGCGTCAGCAACGGCACGCCCCGTTGGGCGATCGATTGAACGAATACCTGCACATCGTCGTCGTCCCAGGTATAGCCCTGGCCGTCGGGCATCAGCTCGCCAACACCGCGCAGGCCCCGGTCCAGGCACCACTCGACATCGGCGATGGCCTGATGGCCGGTCAAGGGCTGCGCCACGGCAAACCCCACCAGCCGGCCCTGGTAGCGGCGCACGGCGTCCAGCACATAGGCGTTGTGCTCGCGGCACAGGCCCTCGTCGGCCCAGGCAAAACCAAAGGCCACGGCCTTGTCCACCCCGGCCCGGTCCATCGTGCCAATGAGGTCCTCAGCCGTCGCCATCCGGGCCTGGGGATCGCTGTAGAGCGTGCAAAACCAGCGGTCGCAGTCCAGGTATGGCTCGCGGCGCGCGCACCATTCTGGCGGAAAGATGTGGGTGTGGAAATCGATAATCATGCCAAAACCCAGACCGCCGACCCCGGCCGGCCGTCGGTCCCCCTATGATACCCCCGGGGGAGAGGCTGCATTCACCCGCCCCGCACCGTGTTGTACTTGTGGGGCCGCTCCCAGTTGCGGTCCATCACCCGGCGAAACAGGGCCTCGGCGTCCTGGTCCAGGGCCGATAGCAGGTGCAAGATGCGAATGATGGTATCAATCAGCTCCTCGCCCACAACCTCGTGTGACTGCCCTTTTTTGTAGGCATCGGTGGCTTCCGAGACCTCGGTATGGATGAGGGCCAGCATCTCCCAGATGCGCGCCGGGTCCGACGAAAAGCCCTTGGCGTCGGCCAGGGCGCGGACCTCGATCATCTTTTCGTTGAGGCCGATGGGTTCCATGTGTCTCTCCCGGCCCTCACCCCCTGCGCTTCGCACGCCCCCTCCCCTCTCCCAATTTTGGGAGAGGGGAGGGGGTTGGCGGGAGAGGTGAGGGCTATATTCCTCGCAAGCGTTCCAGAACACGCTGGAGGTCGTCCGGCAAGTCGCTGGTGAATTCCAGTTGTTTCCTGGTGATGGGCTGCTGAAAGCCCAGGCCGCTGGCGTGGAGGAACTGCCGGCCCACGTTCAACCGGTCCTTGCGCGGGCCATACACCGGGTCGCCGGCCACCGGGTGCCCGATGTAGGCCAGGTGGACGCGGATCTGGTGCGTGCGGCCGGTTTCGGGCCGGGCTTCCACCAGCGTATAGTCGGGCCAGGCCTCCAGTACGGTAAAGCGCGTGCGCGCCTCGCGCCCGTCGGCGCGGACGGTCATGCGCTGGCGCCAGCGCGAGTGCCGGCCCACCGGCGCATCGATGAGGCCTTGGACCGTGGGCACGTGGCCCACTACCAGGGCGGTGTAGCGCTTGCGCACGGCCTGGTCCTTGAACTGGGCCTTGAGCCCGTCGGTGGCGCGCTGGGTCTTGCCCACCACCAGCAGGCCCGAGGTATCCTTGTCCAGCCGGTGGACGATGCCGGGTCGGCCTTCAGGGTCGGTGCCGGCCAGGTGCGGGTAGCGCGCCAGCAGCGCGTTCGCCAGCGTGCCAGATTCGTGGCCCACGGCCGGGTGGATGACCAGGCCGGCGGGCTTGTCGATGACCAGCACCTCCCGGTCTTCGTATACCACATGCAGTGGGATCGCTTCGGGGATCAGGGCCGGCTCGTCGTCTGAAGGGGGCAAATAGACCAGGATGGTGTTGCCGCCGACGAGGCGCAGGCTGGACTTGGCCGGCTGGCCGTCTACCAGCACCTGGCCCTCGACGATAAGCCGCTGCACCTGGGCCCGCGACAGGTCGGTCTGGGCCGCCAGGTAGGCGTCCAGCCGTTTGCCGTGGTCTTGATCGGTGGGGGTGAGCGAGAGTGGGTCCATTACAGGCGTAGGATCAACTTGCCGCCCTGATAGATGGAAATGGGACCATCCTGGCTGACGACGACGGCCATGCTGCCGGTCTCGGCGCTCATTTTGGCGGCGCTGGTGTGGCGGGCGCCTTCGCCGGGCAAGGTATCCGCCACGGTGTGGGGTTGGGGTCGCAGCAGGACCATGCAGCCCTTGAACGCGCCGCGCGCGTCCACAATGGTGGCGCCGTCCTGCTTGGCAAAGTTGATCAATTCCTGGTCGGACAGCGCATAGATGTTGGCTGATTGGATGGCGGCATAGGCGCTGATCTTGGGCGGGTCGGACCGGTTGAGGATGTCGTCGGCATCGCCCACCATGAAAATGGCACCCAGGTTCATCTCGCTCATCTGAAAGGCCACGCTGAGCACGCGCTGCACCAGCGCCAGGTCATAGTGTTGCCCCTGGGCGATGGCAGTGACGGAGCGGTCGATGTGTGGCGCATCACGCATCACCCAATCGCCGCGCACAAACTCGCCCACCAGCGCGCCGTGGGCAAAGACCTTGACGCGGTGCCCCTGGGGCGGCACAAAGAATACCACGGCATGGGCCTGTTTGCTGATGATGGCATAGCGCCGGAACTGGGCGCCCAGGATGGGGCTGACTTGCTCGTCGTCCAGGTGAATGTCTACCTTGCGGATGCTGTGGACCAGGCCGGTCTGGTCGATGGCATAGGCGAGCACCTGCCCATCGACCATTTCGGCCAGGGTGGTGAGGACCCGGCTCATTTCGCGGATGTGGGCGGCTTCGACCAGATGGATTTCGGCTTCTGGGAGCAAATCAGCGATGCGGGCCGGCTCGCCCACGATGAACGCCGACGAGATGGGTTTTTCCTCGTGCTCGCGTTGGGCCAGATCGGCGGCCGTGTCGGCAATATTGAGCATGGATGGCGCGTCGATGCCTTGCTCGGCCGCCAGCTCGAGCAAAAAGTGAGCGCCTTCTTCCCGAATCCAGGCGTCAAAGATGCGCGCCTTGCGTTCCAGCTCGATCAGGCGGCTTTTTTCCACCTGTACCCACTCGGTCATGGCACGTCTCTCGATGGTGGCCGAATCCACCAGCGGTCCAGGTCGCGATAGGGGCGTTGGCATTCCTTGATCTGGGGGCGTTGGGCCAGATAGGCCGGGCCGGTGGCGCGGATCCAGTCGTGGAAATGGTGCTTGAGGGCCTCGGGTTCCCAGCGGTGGGCCGGGGTCGCATCGAACACCGGCGCGCCGTTCGTCCACCGCCCCTGGGCCAGGCACACCGGGCATTCCAGGCCGCCATCGACCGTGGGCCGGAAAAAGTCGGCGCCGCAGACCGGGCAATGGCCCGGCCCAAAGTCAGGCCGCACGTCTGCGCCGGCCAGGGCGCGGCGCAGGTTGGCGCCGGCGACTATGGCGTGCTCCAAGTTGGCCGGATCCAGGAGTACCTGGCCGGGGCCGGGCGCATAGGCCATCAGCGCGCCGGCCAGCCGGTAGCCAAAGGCCATCACGGCGCTGTTGAGGAACGGCAGCAAAAGCCGTCCCCACTCGCGCAGGCCGGCCACGCCCACGGTCACGGCGGCTTGGCCGGCGAACTGGTCTTGCCGGGCCAAGGCCATGATAAAGCGGTCGACCAGGAGCTTGACGGGGCCGGGGGGCAGCAGGGCATAGGCCGGCGCGCCCAGGACCAGCCCATCGGCGGCCTGCATCTCGGTCAGCAGGAATTCCATGTCGTCGTTCAGGCGGCAGGGGCCGCCGTCGCGCAAGGCGCAGCCCATACAGCCGGTGCAATAGTCCAGGCGCAGGTCGGTGAGCCGCAGCAGGCGCACGTCATCGGTGGCGACGCTCGCAGCGCGGACCACTTCTTTGACCAGGACTTCGGTATTGCCCAGTTTGCGGCTGGAGCCGATTAAACCCAGAATGCGCATGGTTCCTCGCGAGGCATGATGCCTTATAAATCAGTTGTACTATCACCTGGGGCATCTGATGGCGTGGGTTCCAGTTCGGGGGCCGGCTGTTCCTCACTCGACATGAATATCAGATAATAGGCCAGCAGACCCACGCCGGCCACGATGGCGGCGTCGGCAATGTTGAACACGGGCCATAGCACAAACTCGATGAAATCCACCACGCTGCCGCCATGGTGGAGCCGGTCCAGCAGGTTGCCGATGGCGCCGCCCAGTTGCAGGCCTAGGCTCACCCGCACCAGGAGCAACTGGCCGGGCATGCGCCGATAATAGATCAGGATGACCGTCACCACCACCAGGGCAATGATTGCCAGAATAGAGCCCTGATCCTGGAACAGGCCAAAAGCGGCCCCGGTGTTGGTGGTATAGCGCAGCCGCAGGATGTCGCCCACCACCGGGACTATGCGGCCATCGTTCAGATTGGCCGTGGCCCAGAGTTTGGTGCCCTGGTCAAGCAGCACGACCACCAGGGCGATGAGGAACAAGATGCCTTCTTGCCACCAACGTTTCACGGTCTATTACCTTTCTGGATATGGATGACAGTGACCCAGATACAAGAAACGCCGTCCCGTCGTGCCCTACGACGGGATGGCGAGTAACATGCTGGGCGGAAAGACCGCCTAGCGCCGGCGCGGGGCCATTTCGGCGATGCGCTGGCAACGCAAGCATAGCGACGTGTAAGGAATGGCCTCCAGGCGCGCCAGGTCGATCTCGGTGCCGCACCGTTCGCAGAGGCCATATTCGCCGCGTTCGAACCGGCCCAGGGCTTCTTCCACAGCCCGCAACCGGCGTTCTACGGTCTTGCGCAGTGAGATCCGTTTTTCGTGCTCAAAGGTTTCCGTGGCATCATCGGCCAGGTGATTGCCATAGCCGGTGTGCTCGCTGACATCACCCGCGGCGATCTCGGCGTCTTGTTCTTCCAGGTGTGCGAGTTCGTCCCGCAGCCGATCACACTCGGCCAGCAGCGGGGCGTGTAACTCGTCTTTGCTCAGAATCATCGTCGATTTCCTCTTGTCTAGCAGTGCCGGTCTATTGTAGCCGATCTATGACAAAAAGGCAAGCGGCCTTCTGGCAGTGTGGTGATTACCCACATCTCACCACGGAGGCACGGAATGCACGGAGAAGACCCAGAAAATACTCCTGACTCGGTGGTCTCCGTGTCTCTGTGGTGGAAAAATCGTCGACTGAAAGACCCCCACTGTACTTGTGGGTAATCACCACTGGCAGTGTCTTGACACATTGCGTCCGTTCTGGTATCATAGCAGCAGATTCAGATACTTGCCAGGAGTTTTTATCATGCGCGGTCACGCGCCCCTTACCCACAACCGGGCCACCCATCGAGTTCGCCAGTATATCTATTTGTGGCGTGCTCGGGGTTGGGGTGCGATTTCGTAGGCGCCCGACGCGCGATTGCTCCCCCGGCCACGGGCACGCCCATCCGCCCGTGGTCTTTTTTTACCTCGTTCCCTTTTTTTCAGGAGGTTCCCATGAAACCAGACATCGATACCCTGTTACGCCGGGGCGTAGCCGAGGTCATTGTAGAAGACGAACTGCGGCAAAAGCTGACCGCCGGCCGCAAGTTGCGACTCAAAGAAGGCTTTGACCCTTCGAAACCTCACCTGCATGTGGGCCACGCAGCCACGCTGCGCAAGCTGCGCCAGTTCCAGGACCTGGGCCATCAGGTGGTGCTCATTGTGGGCGACTGGACCGCCCAGATCGGCGACCCATCGGGTCGCGACGAGAGCCGCACGGTCCTGGGCCGAGAAGAGGTGTTGGAAAACGCCGAAACCTATATGCAACAGTTTTTCCACATCGTGGACCGGGACCGGGCCGAAGTGCGTTGGCAGAGCGAGTGGTTTGACGGGTTCAACCTGGCCGACGTGTTCAAGCTCACCAGCCACTTTACCTACGCCCAGATGATGGCCCACGAGACGTTCCGCACGCGCGTGGAACAGAACCGGCCCCTCACTCTCATGGAGTTGATGTACCCACTGCTCCAGGCCTATGATTCCGTGGCCGTGGAAGCTGACGTCGAGTTTGGCGGCATGGACCAAAAGTTCAACATCCTGGCCGGCCGCGAGATGCAGCCTATTTTCGGCCAGCCGCCACAGAACGTGTTTCTGGTGCCCTTGCTTCCCGGCACCGACGGCCGCAAGATGAGCAAGAGCTTTGGCAATACCATCGACCTGGAAGATCCGGCCCACGAGATGTATGGCAAGACCATGTCTTTGGCCGACGCGGTGTTGATGGACTATTTGGCCTGTCTCACCGACATCCCGGACCTCGAGCTGGCCGAGATGGAGCAAGCCATGCGCGATGGCACCATGAACCCACGTGATGCCAAGATGCGACTGGGCCGCGAGTTGGTGACCCAGTTTCACGGCCCAGCGGCAGCGCAAGAGGCCGAGGCCGAATTCGTGCGCGTGTTCCAGCAGCGCGACCTACCCTCCGACATGCCCGAGTTTGCCCTGGACGTGCCCATGAACGTGGTCGAATTGATGGTCGAGGCCGGCCTGGTGCCCAGCAAGAGTGAGGCCCGCCGGCTCGTCGTTCAGGGTGGCGTACGATTGGACGACGAGCGCATCGAGAGCGCCGATTTCGACGTGCCGGCGCGCGATGGTGTGCTCCGGGTGGGCAAACGCCGGTTCCTGCGGTTGATAGCCCAATAGTGCAGAGGCGACCGTTACAAGCGGTCGCCTCTTTTTGCGCCCGGCTGCCCTTGCGCATCCCCAGCCCGGGCGGTATAATGAACCCTGGCACGCATCCACACCACGCGGGGGTATCATGGCCAAAACCAAACCCTCCTCCACTCAGTTCGAAGTGCAGATGGCCCGGGGCCTGGACCTGTGGGAGGCTATCGCATTGAGCCTGGGCGTCACGCTGGGCCTGGGCGCCTTGGTCGTGCCGGTCCTGGCCGGTCCAGAAACGGGACCAACCTTGCCGCTGCTTTTTGTGCTGGCCGGCCTGTTGATGTTGCCCACCATCATCAGCTATGATACCCTGTCCATTGCCTATCCCGGCTCGGGCGGCGCCTATCGCCTGGCACAGCGCGGGCCGGCGCAAGGTGGCGCGCTGGCCTTTTTCACCGGCTGGGTCCTGGTCTTTGCCGGGCTCGCTGCCAGTGGCCTGCTGGCCCTGGGATTCGCCGCGTACCTGAACGCCCTGATCGCGTCGTGGCTCCACGTGACCATCCCCGATGCGCTCCACGCGGTGTGGCTGTTGTTGCTTTTGACCTTGCTGAACATCGCGGGCAGCCGGGTCGGCCGGCGCTGGCAGAGTGCATTGGCCCTGGCGGTGGCCGGCGGTTTGGTGATCGTGGTTGTGGCCTATGCCGCCATGCTGCCGGTCCCGCTCCCGGCCCTCGATCGCCTGTCGTTGCCGGGGTCCTGGTCGGCCCTGTCCATCATCCTGGGCGCCTTCCTGGGGCTGGAAGTGCTGGCGCTGTCCAGCGGCGAGGTTCGCAACCGGGCGCGCGCCCTGCCCCGGGCCTCGGCGGTGTACCTGGTGGGCAGTATGGTGCTCTGCACCAGCGTGGCGTATCTGCTGACCGGACCGTCTTTTCCGATGCTGGACAAGCTGTTCGCCGGCGCGCTGGCGGCTGTCCCGGTCCTGCCGGCGCTGCTCGTGGGCCTGGGCTTGCTGGGGACGTTGCTGGCGCTGAACACCACCTTGAACGGCACGGCCAGACTGGTGTATAGCCAGGCCCACGATGGTGGGTTGCCGCCCTGGCTCACGCGCACGAACGCTCGTTTTGGCACGCCGCACGTGGCCTTGTTGGTCGTGGCGATTCTTAGCGCCGGCGCCACGTTCCTGGACGACTGGAGCTTGCTAGCCAGGTTGACCAGCCTGGGATTCGTGCTCGTCACGGCGGCGGTCAACACAACGGCGTTGCGCTACCGGCGCCGCGGATTGGACCGTCAATCCGACGAGGGCTCTGACGAGGGCTGGAACCTGCGGTCGTTACTTGGGCTATCGCCGGTCCTGGGCATTGGCGTGGCGCTGGTCCTGTTGTCCACGTTCTCCGGCGGGCCGCTGTTTGTCACGGCGGCTTGGTGCTTGGTGGGCGTGGTCATCTATGTGGTCTATGCCCGACATCACGCCATCGCTGCCAAAGAGGGCGTCACTGTCTTTGCCGGGCGTGGTCGCCGCTTGATCCAGGAATCCAGCACGTATCGGATCCTGGTGCCGATGGTGGGTTCACAGGCCAACCGCCCGCTGGTGCAACAGGCCACCCGGCTGGCGCGGCAGCACGGCGGCGACGTGCTGGTCCTGGGCGTGGTCAGCGTACCCGAGCAATTGCCGCCAGAAGAAGGCCAACGCCAGGCCCGCGAAAAGCAGGTCCTCATGGAATGGGCCCTGGCACACGGGCGCGAGGCTGGCGTGCCCATCCACGCCGTCACCCGCATCGCCCGCGACGTGGCCCAGGGCATCATCGACGCCGCCACCGAAGAGCATTGTCACCTGATCCTCATGAACTGGTCGGACCTGTCGACCACTCCCGGCCTGAGTGCTGTCATCCAGAACGCCCCCTGCGAGGTGGCCGCCATCCAGGGCACTTTGGGCGATTCGGTCCGCAGCATCCTGGTGCCTACTCATGGCGGTCCCAACACGCCGCCGGCCGTGCGCCTGGGCGTGTCACTGCTGGACCCGGACCAGGGTACGGTCACGGTCATGTGCGTGGCTCCCAACAACAGCGCCCTGGAGCGCCAGGTCGCGCTGGGTTATATCCAGGATGGCCTGGCCGACGTGGAGGATCGCAGTCGGGTGGTCGAAAAGGTCGTGGCGGCCCCCAGCGCCGTCACCGGCATCGTGCAGGAAGCCGAGCACCACGACGCGGTGATCCTGGGGGCTTCGGAAGAGGGATTGTTTGACCGGCTGGTCTTTGGCGATTTCCCCGAGATTGTGGCCCGGCGCTGCACGCGCCCGGTGATCATGACCAAGCGCACTCGGGGCCTGGCCGTATTCTGGCTGCGCCGCGTGGTTCAATCTATACTCGACCGGCTGCCGCGTCTCACCACCGAGCAGCGCATCACCGTCTATCGCGACATTCGGCACAATGCCCGGCCCGGCGCAAACTATTACGTGCTCATTGCCCTGAGTTGCGTCATCGCCACGCTGGGCCTGGTGGTGAATAGCCCGGCCGTGGTCATTGGGGCGATGCTGGTGGCCCCGCTGATGAGTCCCATCATGGCCCTTTCCCTCTCCATCGTCCTGGGCGACGCGCGGCTGTTGCGGCTGGCCGCGCAGGCCGTGTTCCAGGGTACGGTGGCGGCCATCGGGATCAGTTTGTTCCTGGGCTGGCTCTCGCCCTATAACCTGGTCACGGCCGAGATGGCGGCGCGCACGCAGCCCACACTGCTGGACCTGGGCATCGCCCTGGCCTCTGGCGCGGCCGGCGCGTATGCCATCGCCCGGGATGAAGTGTCGGCGGCGCTGCCTGGCGTGGCCATCGCGGCTGCCCTCATGCCGCCGCTGTCCGTCGTGGGCCTGGGCCTGTCCATCGGGCGATGGGACGCGGCCGGGGGCGCGCTGTTGCTCTTTCTTACTAACCTCATCGCCATCACGTTGGCCGGATCGCTGGTGTTCCTGGGATTGGGCTTTCGCACCGGGCGCATGGTGTTCCAGTTCGAGACCCGGCGCGGCCTGGCCATCACCCTCACGCTCCTGGTCCTCATCTCGATCCCGCTGGCCTTCATCATGCTGGACGCGCTACAATCCACTCGGTTGCAGCAAGGCATCGACAATACCCTGCATAATCAGATCGGCGCGCTGCCGGCTGCACACCTGGACCAATTCGAGTACGAGCAGGCGGATGGGCGCCTCATCATCAGCGTGTGGATCGACACCGCGCAGGCCATCGACGAGCGTACCCTGGCCGGCATCCGGGCGGCGCTGGAGCGCGACCTGGGCGAGCCGGTGACGCTGCGGCTGTTCATCACGGCCATCGAATACCAGGAGGTCCGATGAAACAGCGCGCAGTGATTATCGGGTTGCTGGTGTGTATCCTGCTGCTGGCGCTGGGGCTGCGATTCTACCGGCTGGACGCCCAGAGCTACTGGAGCGACGAGGGGGCCAGTGTGACGTTGGCCCTGGGTCCGCTGGCCGACATTGCACCCAAATCGGCCGCCGACATTCACCCGCCGCTGTATTATTACCTGTTGTGGGGCTGGGTGCGCCTGTTTGGGCCGGGCGAGTTTGCCACGCGTGCATTATCGGCGCTGGCCGGGACGCTGCTAGTGGCGTTGACGTTTGCCGTGGGCCGGCGCACCATGGGCACCATCTCGGCCCTCGTGGGCACATTCCTCTGCGCCATATCGCCGCTGCTCATCCACTACTCGCAAGAGACCCGCATGTACGAATTGATGGCGCTGTGGGGAGTGCTGTCGGCGTGGCTGCTCCTGCTGATGGAGGTCTGGCCGGTCCCGGTGGATCATACCACGCGCGTGGAGAGGCACGTCTCGCGCCTGGCGCGGGTCCTGGCGCGCCCCATCCCCACCAAGCGTGCTTCCCGCTTCCCGCTTCGCGCCCTTGCCCTCTGGCTGGGCTATGTGACCGCTGCAACGCTGGGTCTATACACCCAATACTTTTTCTTCACTGTCCTCCTCTGGCAAAACATCTATGTCCTGTATCGTGCATCTTTTATTCTGTATCGTGACCGGGATTGGAAGCGCCTGGCGCGCCGGCTCCTGCTCCCCTGGCTCGCGGCCCAGGCCACCGTCGGTGCATTGTTCCTGCCATGGGCGCTGCGCGTGAAGGATCAACTGGCTGGCTGGCCCAGCTATGGTGAGCCGTTTGCGCTGCCGGATCTGCTGCGCCGGGTAGTCGAGACTTTTACCTTTGGCCCGGCCGCCGCCGAAACCCTCACCGGCAAGGCCGAGTTGGCCCTGTGGGCGCTCGTCGGCGTCTCGGCCATTGCCTTGCTATGGGCCATCGCCCGCGAGTGGCGCCGGCCCCAATCACCCAGCGCCACGTTCATCGCCCTGTACCTGTTTGTCCCCATCGCCGCCGTCTATGTGCTGTCGCAGGGCCGGCCCATGGACAAACCGGATTTCCTCAAGCAGATCCTGGCGGCGGTGCCGGCGTATTGCCTGTTCCTGGGCCTGGGCATCGACGGCGCGGGGCGACTGGCCGGTTGGATAGCCGACGAGTGGATCATTGGCCGGTTGGCACGAGGCAGCGCCACCGTGACGCGCGTCGGTCACTGGCTCACCGGCAAGCTGGCGCTGGGCCGGCTGGCCGGCACGGTTGGTGAGGCGGCGCGGGCCGGTCACGATGCGGCCGGCAAGCTGGCGTTTGGCCGGTTCGCACAGGCCACGCACTGGGGAACCGACCAGGCGGCATCGGCCACGGGGGGGTGGTTGGCCGGGCTGGTGGTCCGGGTGCTCGTGGTGCTGGCAGTGGTGGCCGGGCTGACGTTCTTTAGCAGCCGGGCGCTGGATGCGTATTACCACAACCCCAAATACGCGCGCGACGACTATCGCGGGCTGGCGACGTTTGTCGCGGCGTCCGAACAGCCCGGCGATGCCATTATCCTGAACGCGCCGGGCCAGATCGAGATATTCGAGCTGTACTATCATGGGCCGGCGCTGCGCTACCCGCTGCCCCGCCAGCGCCCCATCGACGAGGGCATCACCGCCACCGACCTGGAAGCCATCGCCCAGGCACACGACCGAGTCTGGCTGGTGCTGTGGGCCGTGGAGGAGAGCGACCCCGGGCGATTCGTGGAAGGCTGGCTGGACGCTCACGCCTACAAGACGCTGGATCAGTGGTACGGCAACGTGCGGCTGGTGCTCTATCAGGTGGCGAGCGACGCCGGGGGCGGCGAGCGACCGCTGGAGCTGCGCCTGGGCGAGGCCATTCTGCTGCGAGGCTATGCCCTGCCGCCGGCGGCCCGGGCCGGCGACATCGCGCCGCTGACCTTGTTCTGGCAGGCGTTGGGACCGGTGGACCGGCGCTACAAGGTCTTTGCGCATATTGTGGATGACCAGGACTATTTGTGGGGCCAGCGGGACGCCGAACCGGTGGGCAATGCCCGGCCCACCACGTCCTGGGCCGTGGGCGAGGTGATCACGGATACGTATGGCCTGCTGGTGCTGCCCGGCACGCCACTGGGCCAATATCACGTCGAGGTGGGGATGTATGGGCTGAACGACGGCGCGCGTCTGCCCATGTCTGACGCCAGCGGCGCGTCCCGGGGCGACCGGGTGCTCCTGGGGCCGCTGGTGGTGACGCGCCCGGCTGTGCCGCCGTCTACTGAGGCCTTGCGCATCCCACACGCGCTGGACAGCGAGTTGGATGGCAGCGTCCGGCTCCTGGGCTATGGCCTGACGCGCTGGGGCGAGGGCGACGAGCGCGCCGAGTTTGCCCCCGGCGACGTGGTCCTCCTGACCCTGTTCTGGCGGGCGACCGAGCAACCCGCGGCTGATTACGTGGTGCGGGTGCAGCTTCTCGACAGTGCCGGCCAGCCGGTCATGGCCCTGGATGCGGCGCCGGGCACGGCGTCCTGGCAGCCTGGTGATGCCGTGCGCGACCAGCACCGGCTGGCGTTGGGCAGCGTGGCCCCGGGGGTGTACCATCTCACCGTGGCGTTGGTGGCCGGCGATGGGCGCGTGGCCGGGCCGGTGGGATTGGGACCGGTGACGGTGCGTTGAAGCGGCAAATCGAGGAGGAAACTGTGCGATGAAAGGCCAGACCAAGCAGCAACTCGTCGATGAATTGGCAGCACTGCGCCAGCGGATCTCGGAACTGGAAGCGTCGGAACCCGAGCACAAGCGTTCGGAAAAGGCGCTGCTGGAATCTGAGGCCCGATGGTATTCGCTGACTATGAATTCTCCCGACCATATCCTGGCGCTGGATATGGATCTCAACATCCAGTTTGTGAACTATGCCTCACCGGGCTTGACATTAGAAGAACTGATAGGTACTCCCCTCTACACCTACTTGGCAGCAGAAAGGCAGTCCGAGATCAAGGCTCTCCTGGAGAACGTGCTGGAAACCGGCGAGCCGGCCAGGTACGAAACGAAATTTGACACCTCGGACGGCGGTATCATCCACTATGAATCACTCGCTGTACCCAGGGTATTGCATGAAAAAGTAGTCGGCCTTGTCGTCACTGCCCGCGACATCACGGAGCGCAAGCGAGCGGAGGAAGAACTCAAGCTGAACGAGTCGCGCCTGAATTCGCTGCTCGAGATCAGCCAGATGGCGCACGAATTAAGCGAGCAGGAAATCGTTCAAATGGCGATAGAGGAAGCGGTCAAGCTCACCGGCAGCGAGATTGGCTATCTGCATTTCGTCAACCCCGACCGGCAAACGATCGAGTTGGTGACCTGGTCAGAACGGACGAAAGAGTTGTGTGTAGCCGCATACGATAGCCACTACCCAATGGACCAGGCGGGAGTGTGGGCGGACTGCGTTCGATCAGAAAAGCCGGTCGTTCACAACGACTATCAAAATCTGGCCGATAAGAAGGGCTACCCAGCGGGGCATGTGCACCTGATACGCCACGTAAGCGTGGCCGTTCTCGACGAAGACAAGGCCGCACTCATCGTCGGCGTGGGCAACAAGGAAACAGACTATGACGAAACTGATGTGCGGCAACTGCTGCTGGTAGGGAACCAACTGGGCCGGATCTTGCAGCGCAAGCGGTCGGAAGAGGCGCTGCGCCGGCGCATGGAAGAACTGGCCGTCCTGCACGCCATCGCCATGGCCGGGGCCGAGACCACAAGCCTGGACACACTGCTCGAACTCACCATCATGATTATTGGCAAGTTGTTCGACGCTGATGCCTTTGGTCTGGGCCTGGTCGACGAGGGGGCCGGCGTGCTGCGCGTTCACCCGGCGTCGGTGGATATCAGCGGTCATCCCCACGGGTTCACGATCCCGCTGGGCCAGGGCGTGACCGGGCAGGTGGCAGCGACGGGTCGCCCCCGGCGCATCCCGGACGTGACTCACGAGCCCGCGTATCTGCCAGTGACGCCGGGGATGCGCTCCGAGTTGAGCGTGCCGCTCAAGGTGGGCCAGCGCGTCATCGGGATACTCAATGCCGAGAGCCGGCGCCCGAATGCCTTTAGCGAGGATGACGAGCGCCTGATGATGACGTTCGCCGGGCAGTTGACCACCGCCATCGAAAAAGTGCGGCTGTTCGAGGCCGAGCACCGCCGGGCCGAAGAGGCGGAGACCCTGCGTCAGGCCGGGGCCGCGGTCGTCGCCACCTTGCAGCAAGAGGAGGCCGTCGAGCGCATCCTGCACGAGTTGGCCCGTGTGGTGCCCTATGGCAGCGCCGCAGTGCAATTGTTGCGCGAGGGCTATGTGGAGAACGTCGGCGGGCGCGGCTGGCCGGACTCGACGATCGTGGTGGGCCTGCGCTTTCCGGTGCCCGGCGATAACCCCAACACCATAGTGATCCAGCAGCGTCAATCCCTCATCTTGCCGAACGCGCCTGCTGCCTATGCCGATTTTTTACAAGATCCGCACACACGCATCCGCTCCTGGCTCGGCGTGCCACTGATCGTTCGCGGTCAGGTGATCGGCATGCTGGCCCTGGACAGCGAGCAGCAGGACTTTTTCACATCCGATCACTCCCGGCTGGCGGCGGCCTTTGCCGACCAGGTGGCCATCGCCATCGAGAACGCCCGGCTGTTCCGGGAGTTGCAGTACCTGGCCATCACCGACTCGTTGACCGGCCTGTTCAATCGCGGCCACTTTTTCGAACTGGCTAAACGCGAGTTTGCGCGTGCCCGGCGTTACCAGCACGCCCTATCCGCGCTCATGCTGGACATTGATCGGTTCAAGCGCGTGAACGATACCTATGGGCACGCCGCTGGCGATCAGGTACTGCGCGTGGTGGCCGAGCGCTGCCAGGGCAGCATGCGAAGCACCGACGTGCTGGGACGCTATGGGGGTGAAGAGTTTGTCGCACTGTTGCCGGAAACCGCGCTCGTCCATGCCCAGAACATGGCCGAACGGCTGCGCGTCCAGATCGCCCAACCAGCCCTCCATGATGGGCATCCCCTGGTGACAGTTACCGCCAGCCTGGGCATCGCTCTTCTGGATGTAGGATGTACCGACCTGGATACCTTGCTCCAGCGCGCCGACGAGGCCCTCTACGCGGCCAAGCGGGCCGGGCGAGACTGCGTGCGCGTGTGGCAAGGTTGAGTTGTCCGGTGGCATCATAGTGCCGCTGGCATACTGGGCCACCGAAGAACGCGAGGACCTGGCCGATGGCATTTACATCACCGGCGGTGTGGAACCCGGCGATGCCGTGCGTGACCAGCACCGGCTGGCATTGGGCGGCATGGCCCCGGGGGGTACCATCTCACCGTGGCGTTGGTGGCCGGCGACGGGCGGGTGGCCGGGCCGGTCGACTGGGGGTGCTAGTGATACGCTAGCACGCCACACACCGGGCAACACAAAAGGCCCTGCGCAAGTAGGGCCTTTTTTTCGGGGACAATGTAACTGGCTCCCGGAGTAGGACTCGAACCTACAACCTAGCGGTTACGACTTGATGACAAGGAGAAGCCCCGCCACAAGGGGCGGGGCAAGTCCTCAAAGGGTGCAGGGGGCGGGAGCCACCCCCACCCGAGGGCAGGGTGGAAGCCCCGCTCTCGGAACCGAGCGCGGCGCTAAGGGCGTCGAGGCGAAGCTCCGACGCCCCAGCGACGGGCGAGTTTACTCATTCAAGTGCGGGTTCCATCCTTCTGATCCCTCTTCTCCACAAAATCGGCCGGGCTATATTGTTTGTACAGCCTCCTCGCTTGCAACGCCATCGTGTACCGTTCTACCATGCGAATGTCACTCCACCGGCCGATCTTTTGTACTACCCGCGATGGTGCCCCCGCCTCGGTAGAGATGCAGGCAAAAGCCCGACGAAAAGCGTGAGGCGACACGCCCTCAACGCCCGCCTTTTTCCCCAGGCGTCGCAGAATGTTGCGCAAACCCGATGTCGTTAGCGGTTGCCTCGGCGTGAGCCCACCTAGCGACACGAATACCGTCTCCACGCCCTCTGCCGCTGACCGCACATCTAGCCAGGCCTGCAATCGCTGGACCGTTATGTTGCCAAAGGGGACCATCTCTTCATCTCCCCCCTTGCCGATCACCGTCAACAGCCCTGCATCCAGTACCACATCTGCCATCCGCAGTCGGCAAAGCTCCGCCGCCCGCAAGCCCGAGTCCACCAGCAGGCTGATCATCGCTTGATACCGCAGGCCGGCAACCGTCTCCAGGTCGCACGCATTCACGAGCGCCTGCACCTCATCGGCTGTCAATGTCCGCTGGATGCGTTCTTTTACCGTTGGCACTTTGAGCGCTCGCCCTGGATCCGCTCTGATGATCCTTTCCTCACGGCACCAGGCAAAGAACGCCCGCGCCGCGCATACCGCCTGCTTGATCGTGGCCGAACCCCACCAGCCATGCAATGCAGCGCCCCATTCCCGCAGCAAAGTGCGAGATATTTCTTCCAGTTGCTCACCTACTCGCTCGGTCAGCCAGTCCGCCATCTTCCTCAAGTGCCATTTATATTGTCGCACTGTCACCTCACTCCTACCGGCCTGACGCATTGCAATCGCGAACTCGTCTATCGCATCCCTTACCAACATGACGGACCTCCCTTTTGGCCAGCTATTCTACTCGCTTCTCTGAGACCCGGCACCCGATGTCGCTCAGGAAACGCACGATAGCATCGTCCCGGGGGTCGGTCGCTACTGCCAATAGGCGCTTCAGGTCCCGGCGGCTGATGGCCCAGGGGATCCGCTGTTTCGGAAGCTTGGCGGTCGACGCAGGCTATAGGGCTCGTGGGCAGATGTTCCTCCTTGACTAGCCAGTTGAAAAAGCAGCGCAACACGCGGTAATAGGCGTCCACGGAGTAAGGACTCAACCCGCAGGGCACCGCTACCCGCGTCGGGTGCTCCGTGTGTTTTTCCGTCCGTGACTGTAGCCGGGCCATAAAGCCCCGGACCGTCGCGACCTCCCACCAGGGAACCCCGTTGACGTAGCATTGGTACTGGGCGATGTGGTCCTGGTACCACCCGACCCTGCAAGGTGCTGACCGTGCCCCCTGCCACGCTTCCACAAATTCCTCGTTCAACGCTTCCAGTTCCATTTCCGTACACCTCCGACAAATAGTCGCCTGGGGTTTGCCAAGCGCCAGGACTAGTCTAACGGAATCGGTCGTATCCTGGCAATTGGCACGCGCGAATCTCCCAAGGAAACCAAGCTGCCTGCGATGTCCGGGATGGAGGAGGTGTTTCAGGTCCAGCCCGGACGAAAAGGTGTTGATAGCGCGGTTGAACCATATCCACAGGGTGTCCGTTCGCCGCGTGTGTGCCATACACAACAACAGGGCCGGCCTAGCGCATGGCCAGGCCGGCCCCACTGCCATCCTTCCGGTGGTATGGCAAACATGGTATAATACAGCCAGCCCGCCTGCTGGTGTTTCAGTTGGCGGGTCAGGGGGTCGGGGGGTGGTGGTACACTCCCCAATCCCCGCCTCAGGTGCTAGTGGGGCCACTGGTGAGCGAGAGCTCGGCTGGAATGCCCCACTAGCACTGGTTTTTTTAAACTATCGTATCGGTGATGGTGCCTCCGATTCCCGGGGAAAGCTGCCGCAACGCTCTCCGGAGCCCATGCAACAGTCTCCCCACGCGCCGGGCCTTCAGGCCCCAGCGAATCCCATTATAGATCGTTGTATCGCCGCTGTTCAACCGCGCTACTATTAGCCTATCACATTTGGGCGATTGGCGCAAGTCCCTTGCGGCTACCGGACTGCCACATTGAGCCAAGTGGCGCAAGTCCCGGTGGCTGGGAATCCAGAAACCCATTGTACCATCAGTTCACCCCCCATTCAAGAAATGCGGAACACAAGCTATGGATGGGGTTGGATGCCCAGATCGCTCATCTGCGCCGGCGGCGCCACCCCCGGCGCTTGGGTTTAGGTTTCTTGCTGGTCGGCTCGGCCGGTGCCGGCGGAGCCTGAAACGACTACTGGCATAGATCGTCCAGCAATGTGGCGATGAGGGGCAGCTCGCCTTCGCCCTGTGCCAGGCTCTGGGCCAGGGACACGTCGACACCATGTGTGAAAGACGGTTGAGGATGATGTCTGCCACGCCCCCGATGTTTCCCGTAGCTCTGGTTGGGCATCACAGAAGCAAGAGTCACATGCAAAAGCCCCACTCTGGTTTTGTCAGAGTGGGGCTCACTAACGACTTTTCTCTCACATCGGTGTACTCGGCTCAGGAAGGCAGGCGCTCTGCC
>JAHJIN010000024.1 GCA_018823415.1 Chloroflexota bacterium
CAGCCCCGGCCCGGGGGCGACGACCCTGATTTCCACCACGCCCACCGTCACCCCCGGCTGGCTCCAGAGCGGCGCTGTGGTCTGGCGCTTGGGCGATCTCGCCGGGGCGGTGCAGATAAACGGCGTCATCACCGCGGTCATACAAAACATCGCGAGCAACCAGGACGGCGTGCGCCGCACCAATGAAATCGCCATGACTTATGTCGATGACGGCCAGCCCTACGTCTTTACCGACACCGCCGCCGTGGACATTCTGGAGCCGGTGCTGCACATCGCCAAGTCTCACATCACGCCTCACGGGTGCAACGCCACGCTTTTCCAGGATAACTTTAACGACGGCGACGATACCGACTGGACCGGGGACTCTGGCTGGATTGTGGCCGACGGCACTTATGTCGCCGGACCGGGCGGCCTGGGCACCGGCCGTTTCGCCGGCGATGCCTCTTGGGTCGATTACAGCCTCAGTGCTATGGTTCGCACCGGCACCGACGGCTCTGGCGGTCTCTATTTCCGCCGCCAGGATGCCACTCATTACTATCTTTTCATGTGGCGGGAAAACCTGGACCAACTGGATCTGCTGCTAGTCAACGGCGGCGCTCCACTCAGCATCGGCGCGGCGGCGCCCTGGCCGTGGCAGCCGGGCCGCCAGTATCACATAGAAGTCCGGGTCGAGGGCGGCCGTTTGCGGGCTTTTGTGGATGGCCAGTTGGCCTATGATGTTTTCGATGCTACCCTGACCTCTGGCGGCGTAGGAGTGGGCGGTTCGGATGACACATCTTTCTTTGACGATATCCTCGTCGCCCGTCTGGGCGATATGGCCTGCACCGTCGGGGCCAACGATCAGGTTACATATACCCTCACCATCTCTAACCAATGGCAGCTGGCCGGTTACGATCTGCTCATCATCGATGCCCTGCCTGCCGGCATGAGCCTGGTCACCTATACCCTGAAAAGCGACGACCCGGCCACAATAGTAGAGACAGAGCCGGCCCCTATCCCCGGCGCGACCGGCGTTCTCACCTGGAGCATCAACCAGTTGGCCGCCATCACACCCTTTACCACCGCCGATCACACCGCTCTGACCGTGACCGTCGTCCTCAGGGTCTCTAACGCCATCACCGCCAACACCATTCTGGATAACCAGGCCTTTCTCTCTTACGACAACTGGGAGCAGGATGGAGACCCGGCGGGAGACCCCTATGGCATTGATATCGAACGGAGCAGCAGCGGGGGCTCTCATTCTAACGCCGTGCGCACCGTGGACGGCGGCATAGCCAAGACAGTGCGCTTCAGCCCCCCGCCCACGGCAACGCTGGGCACGTTAGTCACTTATACTCTCATTGTGCCCGCGCAGCCCATAACGGCCACGCTTTACGACGTCCACGTATTCGATACGCTGGATTCGCGCCTGCAACTGCAAAGCGTGACCGATGGCCCTGATGGGGCGGTCCAGATCAGCGGTAATACCATCACCGCCACCTATCCGAGCATCGCCCACGGCGAACAGCGGTCCATCACCATCACCGCCGTTCTCTTTAATCCGCTGGGGGCCGTTGCCGGCGACGTTATCACCAACCTGGCCGTACTGGCGCACAGCACTGGCGGCCCCACGTCCAGCAACGTGGTCACCACCACCATCATCGAGCCGGACCTGATCCTGACCAAAGACGCCGATCCGCCCGGCGGCAGCGTGCGCGACGAAGGCGACCCCATCACCTATACAGTGCTCATCACCAACGCCGCCGGTCCCGCTGCCGGCCCGGCCTACGATCTGGTCATCTGGGACACCCTGCCCCTCTGGATGCGGGCCGCGCCGCCCCAGATACAGAGCATCACCATCGACGGCACCGGCGTCACCACCAGCAGCCAGAGCTATGACAGCGTCTCGGGCCAACTCGCCATCACCCTCACACCGAGCATCTCGCTGCCGGTGGGCGGCCGCCTGGCCATCACTTATCTGACCCGCGTGGACGTGGGCGTGCCCTCCGGCCTGACGCTCACCAACCGCGCCCAGGCCGGCTACTCTAGCTTGCCCGGCGAGATACCCGGCGACCGCGATTACACCACCAACAGGGACGATGAAACGCATTACACGCCCATCGCCACCGGCCTGCGCAAGTTTGTCACGCCGCTCACAGCGACCATCGGCTCGCAACTGGTCTACACCTATCAGGTGCCCTTTCCGCCGATGGGAGCCACTCTCAACAATGTCGTCTTTACCGACGCCCTCCCCGCCAACCTGACCGTGACCGGCGTCAGCGGCGATGGCGGGTTCGTCTCCGGTTGGAGCGGCGGGAATCTGGTCACAGGCACGGTTGCCAG
>JAHJIN010000197.1 GCA_018823415.1 Chloroflexota bacterium
CGCCGTGGAGCCACTCATCGCCGCGCTCAAGGATCATCAATCGGATGTGTGCAAGGCTGCCTGCACAGCGCTGGGGCAGATTGGCGCTCCGGCCGTCAAGCCACTCATCGCCGTGCTCAAGGACCAGAATAGGAATATGCGCCAGTCTGCCGTTTATGCCGCTAAAGCGCTGGTGATGATCGGCGCTCCTGCCGTTAAGCCGCTTATCGCTGCGCTTAAGCAGGACAATAAGGGGTGGGGCACGATGGCCGAGATGGCCACCGATGCGCTGGGACAGATCGGGGACGCTCGTGCCGTTGAGCCGCTCATCGCTAGGCTCGAGCGTGGCAACTTATACGCCGCCGCTGCGCTGGGACAGATTGGCGACGCCCGCGCCGTTGAGCCGCTCATTGCTGCGCTTGCGCGTGAGACCGGCGCCCAAAATGCACTGTGGAAGATCGGCGCTCCTGCTGTCGAGCCGCTCATTGCCGCGCTCAAGGATACCAATTGGGTCGTGCGCCGGAACATCGTCACGGTGCTGGGATGGATCAAAGATGCCCGCGCTGTCGAGCCGCTTATCGCTACGCTCAAGGATCCGCAAGTGGATGTGCGCAAGGCCGCCGCCTATGCACTGGAGCAGATCGGCTGGCAGCCAGGACGAGATGAGAAAGGAGCGGCCTACTGGATATTCAAACGCGAGTGGGAAAAATGCATTGAGATTGGCACTTCTGCCATTGAGCCGCTTATCACTACGCTCAAGGATCCGCAAGTGGATGTGCGCGATGCCGCCGCCGATACGCTGGAGCAGATTGGCTGGCAGCCAGGACGAGATGAGAAAGGCGCAACCTACTGGATAGTCAAAGGCGCGTGGGACAAATGCATTGAGATCGGTACTCCTGCTGTTGAGCCACTCATCGCCGCTCTCAAGCATGGCAACAAGGATGCTGCTAGGGCGCTTGGGCAGATTGGCGATGCTCGCGCTATCGAACCACTCTATGCAGCACTTGAGGCTAGCGACAGAGATATGCGTCTAGCCGCCAACCTCGCTTTGAGGCCCCTAGTAGATAGCGATGCTGTGAAGGCGTTGCTAGAGCTACAGCAAGATGAAGAAAAGCAGGAGAAAAAGTGGAGGTTAAGGTCTGAAGCATTGAGCCGCAGTGATTGGCAAGCTGTGTTATTAGTTTTGGACGTGGACCTGGACTTTGATAGACAGTCGCACCGGCGTAGGTGTAATCTTGACGATGCAATAATCTTCATCAAGAGAGCAAAGGAAAGACATCCAGGTAGAACCTATAGTGGAGGTTTTGAGTATTCAGCAGCGGGACCTTCCTGGCTAGAATTTATCTGGGGCAAGGATGAAGACTACGAGTTTGGAGACTATGTTGTCCGGACAGGTGAAAATGAATGGGCCTGTTTTTGATTGTTCACACACCGCAAAGGCTATTATTGCTTTTATCAACTGACATCTGAAATCGTCTCGGTCAAGTGCTAATCAGGGACTCTGCAGTCTTTTGACGGTGGGACAACCGACCCTCAAAAAGCTTGTTTTCGAGGGGTAAGTGGGAGAAAGAGCGCATCAATATGCTATCTCTCTCATGCGTGTGGAGCCCTCAAGGTTTTAGATTCTTCAAGTTCATCAAAAGTGCAGAGTGCCTGCTAATGCTCGATCTGCTTCATCCCAAGCAGCAGGGAGGTTTTCCACATCGAAATGTACTTGTGATCGGGCAGGTAGACAAAGGAGCCATCGGTGTTCAGGGTGGCGTTCAGGGCGTCAGATTCGATATCGCTATCGTTGACCAACACGCCAGGCGCAACGATGGTCAGGGTCGGGCCGGCGGTGGCAGTGTAGGCATCGCTGACTGCCAGGGGAGCATCGTTGACCGGGGGGATGTTCAGGTAACAATCGACAAGGTTTCTGTCGGGAAAACGAGAGCGTCGGGTATGTCAAAGGTTCGGGGCTGGTCATGTCGGAATCAGCCGGACAGTTTTCAAGCCGTTTGCACTTCGAAAAACGCGGCAAAAAGTTGCCGAAATCCGGTGGACAATTCGGAGAAAGTTTTCGTGTGGCAAGGCTCGCCGCAAGCAAATCAGGTCTTTGAAAATCTAAAACCGCCCAACCCCGCGTCGAGCAGACAGTCGGGGCTGTGCCCTGCCTGAGGGTATGCGGCGCGATTTTGGCTGACCCACTCTCGAAATCGGTTCCGTCAAACACCAGCCTGCTCCTCACGTCCATTGTAGCCTGGCACTACCCAACCATGCCCCTCTTGCCGGCTCACAGGTCCATCGTGCTCTCAGGACCTCTTCGGCCCCCGGCCCCACCTGCCCCGGCTCCGCCATTTGCAAGCCCGCCCTGATCCCGGTCGCGCCGCCGGGGTCAGCCCATTTGCACACAGAGCGGCCAAAGCAAGGTGAATACCGGGACGCTGGGACCTGCGGCCTAGATCAAAGCATATCCAGTGCCGCCAGCCAACCCCACCAGCCCGCCCAGGGCGATGTACGGGCCGTAGGGCATGTAGCCGCGCCGCCCGGTCAGCAGCCGCGCCCCGGCCACCACGCCGCCCACCAGGAACCCGAACCCCAACGGGTAGACCAGTCCCGGCCAGCCTAGGATCAGGCCCACGAACAGGCCCAGCTTGACATCGCCCATGCCGTTCCAGCGCAGGCAGTAACCGACCAGGAAAAAGCCACCGACCAACGCGCCGCCCAGCAGGGCCGACCCCAGGCCCGGCCCCGACCAGGGCGCGGCCAGCAGGGCTACGACAATGGCCGGGACCACGACTGCGTTGGGGATGCGGTGCTCGACCAGGTCTACAGCGGCGCAGAATAGCAGGACCCCGGCGTAGATCTGCGCCCACACCAGGGCCATACCACTGTACTGCCAGTACAAGGCCAGGGTTATACCTACCACAGCCAGGCCCAACACGCACCGGCCCGCATGGCGTTTCATAGGCTGCCTCCGGCCCCAGCGTAACATACGCTGGCCAATGGCGCAAGTGGTGAGCCACCGGGCCTGATGCTGAAGGCTGCGGCGGACGATCCTGGCTGGGGCCAGATTTGGCCGTTTCTTCCCACCGGGACCGATCTAGTAGCCGCCGGAGGAATGCCAGGATCGGGCCAACAAAAGCGAACGCCGCCAGTAACCACCACCCTGACGGCGTTCTGACCCGACGGCCGCCAGGGACCGTCGGGCCAGGGTAGATGATAGCCGATCCGGCGGCCGGGCGTCAATGCCAGCGATGGTCGTCCATACCGCTCGATGCCGGGCCCGCCGACGAATATCGACGCGACTACTCGGGCATGGCTGATCCGTTCGCGGCTATCGTGGCCAGGTCAATGAGCAGGTCACGTACGCGCAGCAGGAATTCGCCGGGCCGCACTACCTGGACATCCGGGACTCCTGGTTGATAGTGCCGCACATTGAACGTCACCAGCCACTGACAGCCCGCACGGCGCGCCGCGACCAGGATCGGCAAGTCCTTTGGATCCGCCAGACCGACATGGGCAGCCAGGTCAGCCGGTGAGGGGTCTGGCACGATGCGCAGGCAGCGACTCACCAATAGGCGAAAGGCCGGGAGCGCCGAGGGCAGCTTGTCGGCCAGGTTACGTTCTGCCTCGGTAATCACCTGCTCCGAGGCCAAGGCTTCGATCAGGGTGATCTCGGCCATGCGCAGAATGACCAGGCTGGCCCCGTGTTGGCTGGGCGAGGCTGCCCCGGCGAACAGCACGTCGGCGTCCACCAAGACGCAGGGCTTAGGCGGGCCGGTCATCGGCATAACGCTCCTGGTAATAGCGCTCCCGCTGTTCGCGTAGGGCCGCTAACAGGTCGGCGGTGCTCAGGCCAGCCTCCCGGCGGGCCTGCTCGATCTCGCGGGCCAGTTCCGGCACCAGCGGCACCAGCCGGGTCAGCACAAAGATGCCGTCCAGGTCCAGCAGGCGGAAGGTATCGCCCGGGCGCACGTTGTACTTCTCGCGCAGGCTGGCCGGCAGGGTGAGAGTACCCCGTTGGCGCACCTGAATGGTCTCTTCCATTGGCTGCTCCTTTCTGTATTGCTGATGATGCAGATATTCTGCACCCAGTATACACCGAACTGGTCGTTTTAGCAAGCGAGTGTAGCAGGACCCAGACCAATTCCCCCGTGACCCCAGAAGCAGCGGGCGTTTTATTGTGTGCTGGCAACAAATGTGCTATAATGTTTCCAGATAAAGAGGAAGACCATGAGAAGATAGCAGGTCTCGATGGCCTTGACGCGTATCCCGCGAGGACCAGGAAACGGGCTGGGGAGGTGTATCATGAGAGCCACCTGTCGCCCAGTCAGCGATCTTGAAGCGACGTTGATGGAGCGTGAACAAGCTGGCCGATTCTTGCCAAGCCAGGCTGGCTAGAGTTGGTAGGAAATCACTGGAGGGCTGATGAGCAAACCGACTATCGCTGACCTGAAAAGCTATATCAAAGACCAGCTTGAGGCACTTCCCGTCCTTGAGCGGCTAGAACGGTTTATTCGAGAAGGAACTTCTACGGCTGGGACCCGACATGAGGAAGTTTTCACGCGCGAGTTCTTGTGCCCGGCCATCGGTCGGTATTTCTATGAGCATGTGCGTTCTGAGCTACGCATGTCGGATGACGATATCAGGGCTGGGCTTGGCACAGAAGGCTTCAAAAACTGCCCCGGCTTTGGGTTTACTCCAGCACGTCGAAGGAAACACCTGTTCAACAAGACGGATGTCATTGCGCCGCGCCCACCGACTGCTTGGCTGGCAGCAAGCGGAAAATCGTTACCGGCCTTTCAATCTTGCCCCGATTTTGCTATTGCCAAACCGCTGCCCTTCTCCGTGGTAGGCGAAGTCAAGTACTTCAAGGCCGGCTCATCCGAGATTGCTGTGAGGGAACTCTACAATGCCGCGCGGCAGGCAATCTTTTACTTGGGGGCCTTTCATGACCTTTATGATTCGGCGATGATCGTGGTGGCCGATGCATCGCCGGGCCACGCTTTTCACGAGGGCCTGGTATTGATAGAACCAGAGCTATTACACCGCTTTGGTTCTGAGACGAACATTCACCTGGTGGCCATCAAGCTTGGTTGAGATGACCAATGCCGGCCCTACATCGCAGGTTAGCCGGGTATGCGGTTGTCAGATTTTGCCTCACTGACTGCGCTGGGGTTGCCGGCGGCCAATGCCAATCCAGTTGGTCGCCGGGCGTGTTTCGAGTCCATCCGGCATATTGCCTTGAAGGATTAACCATGCCAGCATCCCCAGTCATCATCGTCATCCTGCGCCGGCCAAGGCTGGACCGCCCGAATGAAATGATGCTGGGATGGTACTTCCGTGGGCCAGGACAGGAGCGGTGTGGTCAGGACTGTGGTTGACCAGCGCGACGGACTCGTGGCCCAGGCCCATGGCTACTACTTTCGTAGGTCCCAGATGTTTGCCTTGGTGTTGTCGTGACAATCATTGTTCTCTAGCGTGGGGTTGGCAGTCTCGGCGACGGCGATCCCCGCATAGTTCCTCGCGCACTCGTTCCGACGGGCTATGCCGCCGGCGGTGTCAGAATAGAAAATGCCGAACGCCTTGTCGGTATTGTCGTTGCAGATATTCTCCTCCAGCGTCGGTTGGGCTTTTTCCCCCACCGTGATGCCAAAGCTCGTGTTCTGCGAGCAATCGTTCTGGCGAGCGACTCCACCGGCACGACCGGCGTAGACGATACCGGCCATCTTGTTCCCAGTACAGATGTTGCCCTCCAGCGTGGGCTGGGAGCTGCCCATCACATGGATCCCGCTGCCATTGCCGGTGCAGGTGTTCTGGCGAGCCACGCCACCAACGGTGCCAAAGTACACGATACCGTTCATGGTATTGTCCGTGCAGATATTCCCTTCCAGCGTGGGTTGAGCCCGGGCACCGATTCGAATGCCGATGGTATTCCCTGAGCACTCGTTCTGACGAACCAGGCCGCCGGTACCGCCTTCGTAGATAATGCCTGTAGACTCGTGCCCCATGCAGACGTTGCCCTCCAGCGTAGCCTGCCCCGGGATGCTCACTTGAATACCACACAGAGCCGTGCCAACGAAGCGGCACCGAGAAAGAGTCGCTTCTCCCCTTTGTACTGCTACTTCGGCTATGGCATTGCCCTCGTGTCGAAAGGTGATGCCTGCCGCGGCGAAAGGCTCATCGCTGTTGATGCGCACCACCTGGTCACCTGCATCCGTCACGAGTTCCGTCTGGTCCATCCCCGCTCCCACCAGGTGGAGCGATTTGGAGATGGTCAATGACGCTGCCAAGCGATAAGTGCCGGGGCCTAGCGTGATAGTAGTCCCAGCCGCCGCACTTTGCACTGCCTCCATCAGGGTGGAGTAGTCGCCACTGCCGTCGGCTTGGAGATGGATGCCAGTCACGGCCGCGGCGGTTGAGGTGGGCGCAGATACGACCGCCATTGGAGTGGCGCTGGCGTCCGGCGCGGCCGGGACGGGAACACAGGATACCACGAGCAACCCAATCAGCAGACACGTCAACAGTGCTCCAGCTTTTCTCCTCATGACCACACCTTCACGGCACGTCTATGGTTGAATCGAGCTTTGCAGTCCCATCGAGCGCTGCCAGGCCCTCGGCGAGCCGTTGCTCCACCAGGGTTCCTGCCCTGCTGCTGCCAAGCGACAGAGCCCAGTGTTTCCCCAATACGAGGCCCGTAGCTCAGATAATCGCTTCCGGCTTATGCCTGCCGCACGCAGGCCGTTTCGAACGATGAACACTGGCTCATGGCACTGCCGGGAACAACAATATTCTACCATGCCAGATTATCGTGCGCAACTGCGTCGGCCGATCAAGGCAGTCAAGCCAGCCAAACCAACGTCTGGGCCACCAGCGCAGTTCGCTGTGGCGACAGGTCTATCAACCATTGACGAAACTAGCGAGGATGGTGTATAATATCCCTGCACACATCATCAGACCTGGCAGCGGTCCATCTGGCGGCCCGCGCAATCGTTCGGCTAGTATCCTGGCCGTTTTTTGCGCGCCGCGTCGATCGCTTCTCCCAGCCCTCGCGTTCGCGGGGGCTTTTCGCGTTTAAGCCACTCCTGGCCTGGCCCTTGCCTCTCGCTGGAGAGTCAACGGTTAGTCCAGGAAAGCATCGCTTTTCTGGCTGCGGTTATCGTGAGCAGCACTACCCATCGTTTGACTGGGACGGACCCTCGTGGTCCACCGCTTATCGTAGGCAGGCCCTATTAGCCTGTACCGTTTACAATTTCATCATGCCCCGGTTGGGCGCACCTGTGGCCCACCGGGGTCGCACTGTGCGCCTCGCCGAACCATCGAAAGGAGGACACAGTGCCATCATCC
>JAHJIN010000198.1 GCA_018823415.1 Chloroflexota bacterium
GGCCCGCGACGGAACCAGGCGCTCAGCAATCTGGCGCTGCTCCACGGTCACGGTCATGATGAAACTCACCACCAGCGGTACTCATGACCAGAGCCTATCGTCTGAGGAGCCGGGTGAGGCCAACGTCTCACGCACGGCCCGTAGGGTGAAGTGGCGGCGGCGCGTAGCGGGCGACCGCCCCGCCGACCATAATTGGGCGGCCAGGTCTTGGCTATGGTGTGTTTCTCAACACCAGCGGCAAATAGATCCGGCCCCAAACCGTAATGGTAAAGGTCTGCGTATCAGTCAACCCACCGCTATCGATGACACGCAGTACGACAGTGTGCTCGCCCACGTCGGCGTTGGTCGGCGTGCCGGAGAGCGTCGCCGTGCCGTCGCCATGATCCTCGAGCGTCAACCAGACCGGGAGCGTCGGCGCGGTGATGGTCAGGGCGTCGCCGTGGATCAGGTCGGGGTCATCGGCGGTGACGGCGTAGGTGTAGGGCACATCCTGTGTCGCCGTGGTGACCGGCGCGCTGGTGAATTCGGGCGGATCGTTGACGTAGGCCACGGTGACGGTAAAAGCCTGCGTATCAGTCAACCCGCCGCTGTCGGCAACACGCAGCACCACGGCGTGGTCGCCCACATCGGCAGGCGTCGGTGTGCCGGCCAGCGTCGCCGTACCGTTGCTGTGATCGCTGAATGCGAGCCACCCCGGTAGCGTCGGCGCGGTGATGGTCAGTGTGTCGCCGTGGATCAGGTCGGGGTCATCGGCAGTGACGGCGTAGGTGTAGGGCACGTCCTGCGTCGCTGTGGTGACCGGTTCACTGGTGAACTCGGGCGGATCGTTGACGTAGGCCACGGTGAGGATAAAGGCTTGGGTATCGGTCAACCGCGCGCTGTCCGTAACCACCAGTTCGACCGCGTGCTCGCCCACGTCGGCAGTCGTCGGCGTGCCGGCCAGCGTCGCCGTACCATTGCTGTGATCGCTGAACGCGAGCCACCCCGGCAGCGTGAGTGCGGTAATCGTCAGCGCATCGCCGTTACCATCTTGGGCTGTTGTCGTGTACGTGTACGGCGCATCCTCCGTCGCCGTGATGACCGGCGCACTGGTGAATACGGGCGCGACATTGGGCACGGTGAAGGTGATGACGGCCGTATTGTTCTCCGCCAGCAGATCGTCCGCAGCAGAGATGAAAGCCGTGTTGGTGTAGGTTCCAGCGGCCAGCGGCATGGTCAGCACGCCGCCGACGGTGATCAGGCCACCCTGCCCCGGCGTCAGGTCTTGCACCAGCCAGACAAAGGGCGGGACGTGGCCCGTGTCGGTCACGGAGAGGGTCGAGGTGAAGGACACGCCCCATAGCCAGGCTGGCATGGTGTCGGTGACCACGATGCCGGTCGCGGGAAGGCTGCCTGTGTTGGTGAGAGTCAGGCTGAAGGTGATAGCCTCGCCCGGCGCGGCCTCCAGCGGTAGCACAGCCTTGCTCAGCGTTACATCCACAACCTGGGCCTCGTAAGCGCCCATATCCACGATGGGTGGCGCACCGCTGCCGGTATCGGGAACAGTGGGGATATCCACGAAGCGCGGGTTGCCGTCCAGATCGGTGAGAATATCGGGGGGGAAGGCGGTATTGTTGCCCGCATCAATCGCCGGTGAGGTGAGCTGCAGGCGCAGGTTGCCATTGGCCGGGTCCACAAAGAGCGGGTCGGCCTCGATGTTGCCGCCGCCGTCCGCGCCGCAGGCGCTGTTCCAGCTACCGGAGCCGCCGCACCCCTGGATGTCACTGTAGGAGATTTGGGGTGTGCTAGTGTCGTTATAGATGCCCGCGCCGCTGGGGGCCGTGTTGCCCCAGAGGATGACGTTGGTCAGCGTGGGGCTGCTATTGTCACGGTTGTACATCGCGCCGCCACCGTCGGCAGAGTTGCCGTTGAAGGTGACGTCCGTCAGCGCCGGGTGGCTGCTGCTGTTGAACATCGCGCCGCCACTGAAGGCTGAGTTGCTGCTGAAGAGAACGCTAGTCAGTGTGGGCTGGCTGCCGTACCAGTCGGACATCCCGCCGCCGTGCCAGGTGACGGTGTTGGTGATGAAGATCACGTCGGTCAGCGTGGGGCTGCTGCCATAATTGTACATCCCGCCGCCATAGTTCGCCGAGTTGGCGCTGAAGGTGACTTCGGTCAGCGTTGGGCTGCTTTCGTAATTGTACATCCCGCCGCCATATTCGGTGGCGGTATTATCGCTAAAGATCACGTTGATCAGCATCGGGTTGCTGCTGTCTGAGTTGATCCCGCCGCCCTTGCTAGCGGCGTTGTCGCTGAAGGTGACATTGGAAAGCGTGGGGTTGCTGTTGATCCAGTTGTACATGCCGCCGCCATTTTGGGTGGCGGTGTTGGCGCTGAAGGTGACTTCGGTCAGCGTTGGGCTGCTTTGGTAATTGTACATCCCACCGGCTTCGTAAGCGGAGTTGTTCCCGAAGGTGACATCAGTCAGTCGGGGATTGCTGTGGTGATTACTCATCCCACCGCCCCGACCAACGGTGGCAGCATTATTGCTGAAGATGACGCTCGTCAGCGTAGGGTGGCTGTTTTCGTTGTATATCCCGCCGCCGCTTCGAGCGAAGTTGCCACTGAAGGTGATGTTGGTCAGCGTGGGGCTGCTTTCGTAATTGTACATCCCGCCCCCGTTGGCGCCCGGATAAAAATTGCCATCCGCCTGTCCGGCGGTGATGGTAAAACCATCCAGCACGGCGGTCTCGGTCATACCGCCGCTGGTGACGACGTGATAGGCGTTCGTCCCGGTGATGTGAGCCGTGTCCGTCACCACGCCGGTGGGGTCGGTGAGGTCGTTCTGGTCAATGTCGCCGCTCAGGACGGTGATGTTGGCCGTCCAGTCGCGCTGGCCCAGCTCGCTCTCCCAGCCGGCAAAGCCGCCGTAGAGCGCCACGCCGTTCTTCAGGGTAAAAGTGGCCGTGCGGTCGCCGGCCGCGCCGGGGTAGTGGACGCCCACCTTGGCCCAGATTTCATCGCCGCTCACGGCGTTCGTCAGCGCCGTCTGCAGAATGCCGGCGTTGGCCCAGGAAGAACAATCCCCGCTACCGCTGGTCGTCGGCGCAACGTAGAGCACGCCGGGGTCGGCACTGGCAGGAATCGGGAGGAGAAACAATCCCCCCAAGACGAGTAACAACACTAGCAAAGAGGCTATCACTATGGTTGAAGAATGCTTGACCCTCTTATTCATATTCACCTTCCTGTTTATGTAGCGGAGCCGCCTAATGGATCCGAGTTCAGCCGCCGCACGGCTGAAACAATGGATGAATCTGAAAAAGACTCGGCCCAGAAACGATATGCACCTCAAGTGGAGCCTCGACAGGGCGGTCGGCTGCAACGACTTGTGTGCGACCGGTGCGCCCGCCACCGCGTCTGGGGCGCGGGGGAGGAGCGGCGCCAGGCGCGTCGATTTTCGCCCCAGGGTGTCTATGCAAGTACGATGATACAGCCTGGGGGCTGGTTCGTCAAGCCCTACTGGAGCGCGTCGTCTGGTTGCGGCAACGGCAGCGGCTGCGACCAGCACCACGGATTATGCTGCAGGGCCGATGCCATCCGGGTGATGCGCCACCCCAGGATGGCCCGCGACACCCGCCGGCCAGAGTTTCACATTTGCGGCCGGGGCCGCTGGGTGGTACCAGGGCCGCGCGGTCCGTGACGTTATGCGATGGATTTGGAGCGCGCTAATGGCCCGCTGTCACCCGATTTTGGCCCCTTTTTGACGATTTACCAACGCATACCTCGACTTGAACTAAGCGCTTCGCGCTGGACA
>JAHJIN010000199.1 GCA_018823415.1 Chloroflexota bacterium
CCCTCTTCTGTCACCAGCACCCGCTGGCCCGGCTGCAGCGTCACCGGCGCCAGGGCGCGGTTCTGCGGCTGCACCGTCACCGTCCCGGCATACGCCGCCACGTAGGTCACGTTGGTCTGGGGGTCGTGGGCTACGCCAAAGGTGTTCTGCCCCCGCGAGGTGACGAGGGCCGTGGCGGTCTCCACGTCCAGGGCCACCGCCGCGTGCACCACCTCGAAGCGAGCCGGGCCTTCCTGCACGCTCACCCCCAGGTGGACCGGCCATTCCTCCGCCGCCAGTCGGAGCGCTGCCAGGTTGCCCGCCAGCGCGACCGCCCGGGGGTTGCTGCTGGATCCTAGAACTTTTCCACACCTGACTTCGTACAAATGCGCAATCAATGAAAGCACTTGCCAGTGACCTGCTCGCAACCCCATATCCTCGTCATCAAGCCACACCAAACGGAGTAGTTCATAGGTTTGTTTCAACTCTTCACACGAGAGCTTCACCGTGGCCTGGCCACCTGGCGGTACCTGGACGGACGCCTGACCGCCGGGCTGGACCGTGGTGGTGCCGGCCGGGGTCGTCACCTCTACCGTGCCCGCCCCGGCCGACGCAGCGGGGGGCTGGGCCGGCGGCTGGACGGGCGGCGGCGCAGTGGTCGGGGCTTTCTTCTTGGTGAACTTGAACGTCGCCGTGCCGCTGGCACCGCTGACATTATTCACTTTTTCGGTGACCTTGACCACGATGACGTGCTCGCCGGCCGCCAGACTCGCGGTGTTGTATTGCAGGCTCTTTTGCTCCTTGCCTTCATGGATAGACGCGCCATCCAATGACCATTCGTAGTAGTCATCGCCGATGCCCACGCCGGGGCGGTTCTCCACGCCGGCGGTGACGGAGACCTGGTCCTGGTCCTCGTCGTAGTTGCCGCCGATCCCCACGTTCAGGGAGCCGGCCGGCGGCTGGGCGGGTGCCGCCCCTCCCCGGATATTCGCATCCACCTTCCGGGCGAGATCCCGTAACTGATCCTGGCTGAACGGTGATGTGATGCGGTCATCAAAGACCGTGGCAGAGAAAGCATAGCGGTCACGAGCGAAAACCACCGACCTAACGGTCCCAGCAACTATGGTTTCGTAGCCCACGTCGCCAATGGCGATTGGGGCAGCACCCAAACTGATGGCGAGATCAATAGATTGGCGGGCCTCCGCGGCAGATTGAAAGCGGCAGATATATGCCTCGCAGGTAAAACCTCCACCCGCCGCCCGGGGGCAGAATGTGCCGAAACACATTTCCTGCGCGCCGGGACAGATACCCGGGTTTGTGCTGTAGCGCTTGTCCGTCATTTCCGACGACAGCAGCTTGCAGATGGCCTGGTCCTGGGCTGGAGGCGCGGCCTGGGCGGCCGGCGCGCCGGCATCCCCCTGAAGGAAACCGGGTGTGCCGGCGCTCAGCAGCAGCGCCAGCACGATGAGGCCGGCCAGGCACCGCTGGCCGTTCGGACTGCGGAACAAACGTTCGCGTGTCATGAGACACCTCCTTTGGCGTACCCAGGTTAGAACTCGGGTTTTTCTGAAAAACCCGAGTTCTCCAACTGTTACCCTTGAAACACCAGCACCGTCTGCCCGACCACGATCTGGTCCCCGGACCGCAACGCCTGGCTCGCCACCCGCACGCCGTTGACATACGTGCCGTTGCGCGAGTTCAGGTCGCGGATGACCCAGGCGTGGCCGGCCCAGTCCAGGCGCGCGTGCTGCCCGGACGCCTGCGGGTCGTAGAGCACCAGCCCGCACGCCGGGTCCCGGCCGATGATGACACCGCCCGCAGACACGTCCAGGTATGGGATGCTGGCTTGGCCCTGGGCCACGACCAGGCGAGCGACTGGTGCGATTGGCACGCCAGCCGCCGGGGTGTAGTACGCCTGGGTGCTGCCCGTGAGCGGCACGCCCGGCGTGGGCGCGGGTCCCGGGTAGGATGGCGTGGACGAAGGACTTGCGTGCGACACGGAGGCCTGCGGGTAGCCATAGGTCTGCGATGTGGGCGGCATAGCGGGTGGGTAGCCATAGGCCAGCGACGCGGCCGGCCGGCGGCGCGCGCGCATCATCACCAGGCCGGCGACCAGCACCAGCGCCAGCACCAGGAGCAACCCCCCGCATCCGCAGACCGCCAGCAGCACCAGCGCCTCGGTGGGTATGGCCGCTCCGCCGACCGTCACCTGGCCCGGCTCCGTGGCCACCAGCACCGGGGCATACGAGGTCTTTTCCCAGGCTTCAACCTTCTCCAGGGTCAGGGGGCTGCTCTGCCCAGCGCTCCCAAGCACCTTGAAGCGCACCGTGGCGAGCGTGCCGTCGCCCTGGAGACCATCCAGGGTCACCAACCCCAGCCCCAGCCGGCCCGGGGTCTGGGTATTGGAATCCAGCAGCGCGTTGCTGCCAGCCAGCGGGCCGCGCGTCACCGTCTCGGGCGCGAGCACGGCGGCGTCATACACCAGCACCATCTGGATGGCGCCGATGTTGCTGGCCCCTTGCACCTGGATAGGCACGTCGACGGCGCCGCCAGGGGCTGCCTGTACCGACCCCACGCGCAGCGTGACCGACGAGGCCCAGACGCCGCTGGCGAACAGGGCCAGCCCCAGCCCCACGCACAGAACCGCCAGAATGATGTGCTTCCTCATGTTCTCTCTCCTTTCACCGGGCGATGTCGCCGAGCACGCGCTGCATGATCAGGGCGGCATCGCGCGAGGTCACGTCGCCGCTGCTGTCCAGGTCCAGCGCCTGGATCGGCGGCCGCAGTTTGACCGAGATCTCCAGGGCGCACATCGCATCCGCCAGGGTCAGCCGCCCATCGCCGTCGCAATCCCCGGGCACCAGGCCATCGGGGCCGACGATCACGATCTCGCCGTGGATGCGGTCAATGGCTGGCACCGCGCCAGCGGGGTTGTTGATCGTCGTCACTGCCAGGGTCAGCGGGGTCCGGTCGCCGGGTTGGCCTACCGCGCGGAAGGGGATGAGGGCCACCGTCCCCGTGCCGAACACGCCGGTGGTCTGGGCAAACCCCACGCGGATGATGCCGCTCTCGTTGGCGTTGGCCTGGAACAGGGCCTGGCCCAGGAGATTGCCCTGCTGGATCGTCCCTTCGGGCTTGGCCACGTTGGCGTCGTAGCGCACGTCAAAGTTGAGGTTGGCGACGTTGTCGCCCTTGATGAGCCACACCGGCACCAGCACCGTGCTGCCGGCCGGCACCCGACGCTGCCCGGCTTGCAGGGTCATGCCCGGCACGTTGGGGTTCGGCTCCGGCGTCCCGTAGGGCGGCGTGGGCAAGACGGTGTTCGTGGCGCCGCCCGTGCTGCCGGTGGTCCCCGACGACGCCGTCGAAGTCACACCGCAGGGGAACGTTCGTGGCCCGCCGTTGAGCACCAGTTGCGCGCCGTCTACACCGGTGTCATCCTGAAGCAAGAAGTGGAGCACGCCGGTCTGCAATTGAGCGGTCACAGCCTGCTGGACTTCTGGGGATATTTTCACGCTGGGATCGCAGCCGGCATCCAACAGGTCCAGGTGCATGCATTGTTCGTCTCCCCGGAACCCCCCGTGCAGGTTGACGCAGCCAGGCATTTTACCGGGGATCCCGCAGTCGGTGGCCTGCCCGATGGCGAGCACCAGACAATCGGTATCTTGCAGCATCCCGCCAGGAAGGAGTGCGACATGGAGTGCAGCGCTGGTAATCCCACCTGGCGGCACCGTGTAACGAAAGGTAAAGCAGCGGCAAGTGTCCTGGCTTTTGTCTTCAAAGGGCACCCGGCGTGTGTCACAATCCCAGAGTTTATTCTCGGGGTCATTATCAATGGCCTGGATGACGATGCCGGACCCGGAATTGATCAGGCAGCGCTCCGAGCCGCTGCCGCCCGTTTGTCCCCCCCCGGTACCCGGTGTCCCACTGCCTCCCGGTGCCCCCCCGGCGCCCGGGGTCCCACTGCCTCCCGGTGGCCCCCCGGCCTCGGCGATGCAGCTCTGAACATAGTCCCGCAGCATGGGGACGTTGGCCTTACCAAAGTTCTCGCAGGGGAACCCACTGTGCCAGCTTCCATCTTTATCAACGCAGTCCCATCCGGTAGGCCCCCACCAATCCCACATGGCCCAGTACTTGTTATAGTTATAGTCGCGAAAGTTGTCCGGGGCGCCTGACGAGTGCCGATACCGCCACTCCAGGATGCCATATTGGTTAATGCTAAACGGCTTCGAGTCCTCAAAGTTCTGGTCGCCTTTATACGCGTTCAGGCGAGACATCGCCAGCGCGATCCAACGCTCAAAGCAGGCCTGCCCCACGGCAGTCTCCCATGGGTTGCTGCCCTGGGCCGCGGCCGGCGGCAGCGTTGCCAGTGGCATCATAGCCAGCAACAGAATGAGCAGGCTCAACAGGGATAGCACACGACGGGTTTTCATGGTTTCACCTCCCAAGAGTTTTGCTGTTCTCGTGCCAGGTCTCCTGCCCGGTTGCGATACTGGCACGGACGGTCGGGCTTTTGGATGAAGGTCTCTTGGCTGTTCTTGCTTCAGCAACGGTGTTCACGAGACATGGGACTCCTCCTTTGCCGGTAGACCGGCGAGCCGGCCGAGGCCCGCCCGGTCTGCTTCTGATACCCAACGCACGCCGGGTGTTTCGGTGGTAGACGCCGTTTGGATCACGAAGGCCACGAAACCTCACGAAAGACGCCCCGCGTTTCGGGCCGCGTTTCACGCTTCGTATCCTTTCGTGGGGTTCGTGTTTCAAAGTCCGGTCCGGCGGACTTCATGGGCTGGCCGGTCGGGCTACAAAGTTGTAGAAATCCGCCGGCCCTAGCCCTTCTCTGTAGTACTCTTGCTCTTTCGGTTCAAACACGTAGCCTTCCAGTTGCGCCCACACGATCATCCCAGGGATGGCATTCCCATACCAGTAGTAGCCGTCCGGCCCGGTCGTGCCCAGGGATCGCTCCGGCCCGCTGGTGGAGCCGTAGCCGCCCCGGGCATAGATCTGTACATCCGCCAGGCCGGGACCATTCGTATCACCCAGCCGCACATAGCCCCGGATCGGGATGCCGGCGGTCGGCCACGGCGTCGTCGCCGGGTCGGGGCGATATTCCTGGCCATACACCTCGAACTCGCGCAGCGCGTATCCCCCCGCCGTGCCGCGCTGCAAACCATAGAGGCGCACGTACCGCCCCACGGCCTGGTACGGGAGCGCCAGGTCCTCGACGCCGCCGGCCCCTTCGGTGGTCCGGTAGACATCATCCCAACTCCACGGGTTCGTGTCGTCCGCAACCTGGAGGTGGTAGGTGCGTCCGTACGCCGCATCCCACTTGAGCACCACCCGCTCGATCTGCATCGGCGCGCCCAGGTCCACATAGAGCCACTGCGGATTGCTGGCCTGGCTACTCCAGGCCGTGTCGGCCTGACCATCCACGGCGTTGCCAGGCCGAGCATCGGCTGGCTCGCTGGAAGAGGCGACGGCGGGCCGGCCGAGGGCCAGGTTGCGGCTCGGGGCCGGGGGTGCTGTGGGCTGCGGGCTGGCGGGAGACGCTGCGCCCCAGACACAGGCGGCCAGCAAGAGTAGACTGCTGATGGGGATGGCTGCTCGGGTTAATCTGATCCTGACCATGGGAACCTCCTTCGTGCGTGCGTGTGCCTCAAAATATCGCCCCAGTCGGGATTCGGACCAGCCGACGACGTCGTTCATGCGGAGACGGTAGGTTCTCAGCGGATAGGACGAATCGCGCATCGCGTTCTACGTTTTCCACCTACATAGACTGATGTAGCACCAGTGGCAGATACAGCCGATACTTTGGCAACGCGGGCGGCGCCACCCAGTCCCCCACCCAGATGGTATCCCCGAGCCAACGCAGGTCCGCGGCCGACAGGACGTTGGTGGCGGTGATGACCAGGCCGTACTCGCCGTGGGCTGTGCCCGCCGGCACCGGGTCTGAGACCAGCCACAGGTGCGTGAACCCCGTCACCAGGAGCGGCGGGGTCAGCGGGTCGCTGAGGTTCGGCTCGATCCAATCGCCGCCATATAGCCCCCACGAGACCTCCAGCGAGGACGTGTAGGTCACGTCCACGGTGAACGGAGCCAAGTCGCCCGGGGCAATGGGATGGTGGAAGATGAGCGATTGGGTGGGCGTGACCCAGGCAGCGGCAGTGCCGCGCAGGTCCCACAACAGCGGCGAAGAGGTGGCGGAGATGAGCGGCACCGCCTGCGGGCCGATGCAGGTGATGCCGTCCCCCTGGTAGGCGACCGCATCCGCGGCCATGTCTGTGCCGGGCAGCGCGGCAAAGACCGGCGGTATCTCTTGTCCCTCGTAGCAGTAGTACAGGGGCAGCGTGCGCCCGGCGCCATAGTCGGGCAGGAACGACAGATTCAGTTCCACCCGCGTCTCAATGCCCCACGTATCGAGGTTGAGGTCGGCCGGGCAGTTGGTGGTGGCTGGGGCGCCGCCCAGGGCGATCCAGACTTCACCGGGGGCGGAGGGCAGGGCGCTTTCCAGGAACGTGAGCCGGTCCGGCCGCAGCGCCAGGGGCACCGCCCAGATCGTGGCCGAGGTAAGGTAATTGAACAGACGCAGGTAGTTGGTATTTGGCCCCGGATATACGACGAGGGGCGACAAGTAGCCCTCGGTGATGGCGGCCGTGGGCGAGACCGGCACCCGCAGGGCGATGAAAGCGTCGTCGCTCTTGACGAACGCGGCCCATTCCTGACACAGGCTCTGCGTCAGGGTGATGCCCTGAAACATCATATGGTCTACATTCCAGAGAGGGGCATAGCCCGTGGCGACCGGGACGTCGTTGGCCGGAGACGTGGCGAGCGGGAGTGCGACCGCCGCGCCCGAGAGGGTGTGGGTCGCGATCGTGGTCCTGAAAAAAGCCGAGCTCTCTGACCCATCCTGATCCCGCACCTGGAACGCTTCCAGGGTCGTTATTTCGGATTCGCCGGGCGGCAAGGTGGGCAGCCGGAACTGCGCGTTAACCTCCATGCCCGCAGTGCCAATCCATTTGAACGGGGGGGTGCTGTTGATGGGCGGCTGGTCGAATACAAAGCCAGCGGCTCCCAGTGGCGGGGTCCAGACGTACGTCACTGGCCCCGGCTGGATCGTGCCTTTGTGCCCGAACATGCGCTGCACCTGCTGCCCCGGCGCGGCGTTGGGGGTACTCGCCAGCAGGTGAGCCTCGAAAGGAGGCGTCTCGCCGCCTTGTAGGCGAGTTTCCGTGGTGTCCATCTTGAACCTGTCGGGACATAGGCTGGCAGACAGGGCCACGCCGATGAGTGACATCGAGAGCAGCACGCTCAGGACGTGGCGACGCGAGAACGGGCGTTGTGATGGGTGCATGGGGTCCTCCTTAAATTTGTTTTAGGATAGCAACTCGGCCAGCGTTTACGTTTTACGTGCCGTGCCTCACCTCCTCTCTCGTCGCGAGTCCGAGAGCCTCAGCTTGCCGTATTGTGGGGGGAACCACCCGGCGCGAGCACAGAATCCGGGTACGGTGGTGCAATACCAGGGTCGATCTCCACATTAGCCGGAAAGTGGGTCTGCAAGAACTCTAGGAGCGCAGCCGGTACCTGAAAGTGGGTGGTCTGGCCACTGCCCACGTGCTCGATCTGGCCCCGCCAGTGGGATTCACCCGAAGCGCGCGCCGGCTCGGCCCACAGCCGCACGACAAAGGAAACGGTGTGACGCTCGCTGGTTTGAGCCATGGTTCCACCTCCAAACGAAAACTGCTGCCGACGTTGATCACACGTTGGCAGCAGTATAGCAAACCGATGTTGATTTTTTGTTAAATGAGGACGTGAAACGTCAAAACGTCAAACGTAGCTCGTCACTCATATCGTCTGACGTCTGATGCCTGACGTTTGACGGCTGACGCCTCACAGGTAACGGCCCGCCACATCAACCGCCTCCTCCATCGTCATCGCCCGCCCCCGCTCCCGGGCCGCGGTCAACTCCTCCGCCGGGAGCGCGGCTTGTAGTTCGCCGAGGAGACGCGCGGCCTGGTCCCGCGTCTCCCTCCTGGCGGCCGGCTGGCGCTGGATGAAGGCGGCCAGCTCGACGGCCGGCGCGGCTTCCCCGCCCTGCGCCAGGAGCGCGGCCGCCCCGGCCAGGACCTCCAGCGTCAGGGGCTTGGCCCCGAGGGCCGTGGCGATCTCCAGGGCCTGGCGGATGTAGGTCTGGCTGGCCTGGGTCTCGCCCAATGCGCTGGCGATCTCGCCCAGCCGGGTCAGGTTCCGAGCGGTACCCCAGCGATGCCCCAGTTCCTGGGTGATCGCCAGGACTTGCCGCGCCAGGTCTTGCGCCTTCTCGTACTCCTGCCGCGCATAGGCGACCCGGGCCAGACCATCCAGGGCGCGGGCGATGCTGCCCCGGTCCTGGCTCTCCTGGGACAGCGCCAGGCTGGCCTGGTGCCGCTGCGCGGCCACCGCGTACTGCCCCAGGGCGCAGGCCGCCGTTCCCAGGTTGTCGAGCGCGGCGGCGATGCCCCAGCGGTTGCCGATCTCCCGGCGGATGGTCAGGCTGTCCTGGTAGAGCTGGCCGGCTTCCACGTACTCGCCCAGCGCCAACGTCGCGTGGCCCAGGTAGTCCAGGGCCAGCGCGATGGCCTGGCGATCCCCGATCGTCCGCAGCAGGGCCAGGCTGGAGCGACACCGCTCCTGCGCCTCGGCATACTCGCCCAGAGAACAGGCGATCAGCCCCAGGTAGTTGGAGGCGCGCGCCGTGGCCGCCGGGTCGGCGGTCTCCTGGGCCAGGGCCAGACTGTCCTGGAAGAGCTTCTTGGCCGCCGCGTACTCGCCGTGGGCCTCGGC
>JAHJIN010000200.1 GCA_018823415.1 Chloroflexota bacterium
GCATAAACCGTGCGAACCCGGTAACGCCGCCAAATGACAGCAGGTATTGGCACGGCGCCACCTGCATGCCGGCAAAATAAAAGACGCCGGCGGCCAGCAGCGCGCCAGTGGCTCCGCTGGCAATCTGAAGCAGTCGGCTACGGTCAAGCCGACGTCCGGCCAGATACACGACGCCGGTCACGGCCAGCCCTTCCAGCATCACGGCCAGGCAAGAGTTGGCCTTGCACATCACGGATACGCTGAGAATGGGGACGACCAGTTGCTTGCACAGGATCGCGATGAGCGGGATGAGCACCAGCATGGCCGGCCGCCGGAAGGCCCCCACGGCGATGGCGAGTAACCCAACGCCGATCCCGGTCAGGATACCGGCCCGGAAGGGTAGCCCAGCCGTGCGCAGCGCGCTGCTCAAGACCACCTCCGCCAGGCCCCACAGGGAGCCAAGCACCAGGACGGCGATCAGGATGTCAGTTGGCCGGGTTCTATTCGTTTTCGCTTCCATTTGTCACCTCCCACTTGTCTTTGCTGTGATGGACATGTTACGGATTATCCAGATGTTCGATGGTCACCGCGATGTCGTCGGCGACATTGTTGACCGGGGGTTACAAGCGGCGAGCGATCGCGCAGGAGCAGCTCGGTTGGCGCAGACCGGCTGGCCCGGCGATCCCACGCCGCCAGCAATTCGTATGCCGCGCGCGGGACGATCTCACGGGCGGCAAAGGCCAGCGCGGCGCTTACCACTGGCCAGACGACCGAGCGAGGGGGAGCAGTTGGCGCTGGCGCAATCTCAATGGATGGTGAAGTGGCGGTGGAAGGCACAATGGCTTTGTTCATGATTCAGAGCTCCTCTCTTTGGAAGCAGGTAGACACGCCGGACGCACCTGCACCGTCACGTCCTGCACGCCGTCCACCTCCCGGCGCAGTCGTAGCGCCACCTGCTGGGCCACCTGGTCGCTCTCGGCCGCAGACCGGTCCGACGACACCACCACCTGCACGTCGATAAACGAATGGGTGGGGTGGCCCCGGCTGCGGATGCGCCCGCACCCCAACACGTCGTCCACGCCCAGTACAATGGCCGCCACGCGAGCCGGCTCTACCACGGCGGCGTCCGTGAGCACCGGCCAGTGATCCCGCACCAGATCCTTGCCCATATCCGCGATGAGCAGGGCGATGCCAAAGGCCAGGATCGTATCCGCGATGGGAAACCCCAGCTTGGTGACCACCAGGCCCCCCAGAACGGCCAGGGAGACGAACACGTCGGCCCGGGTGTGCGTGGCATCAGCCACCAGGATGTCGCTTTGCAGTTGCCGGCCCCAGCGGACCTCGTAGGCAGCTACCACGGTGTGCGCCACGATGCTGAACAACACGGCCACAAAGCCCCACTCGTTGACGTCCGGCGTCTGAGGATGGAGCAGGCGCTCGATGGCGCTGCGCACGATCTCCAGACTGGTCACGAACAGCAGCCCGGCCACCCCCAACGCCAGGATGGTCTCGAACTTGCGATGGCCGTAGGGGTGCCCCTCGTCGGCTGCCTGCGCGGCCACGAACAGACTCACCAGCCCCACCACATTGATGGCCGAGTCGAACAGCGAATCCAGCCCGTCGGCGGTGAGGCTCAGGGACCCGGAGAGCAAGCCGGTCACCAGCTTGGCCCCGGCGACCAGCAGGTTCAGCACCAGCGTGACCACCAGGATGACAGTCACCAGGATGACATAGCGGATGGCGCGATAGGTGCGCATAGTTGCGCCCGATCCTATTCGTTGGCCGGCGTAGGTGTGCTATTAGCGCCAAGCGTGCTGGTGGCCGTCGTGGTAGGGCTGATGACCGGCGCCAGGAACCCCTTGGGGTCCAGGATAAAGGGGCTGTTGCTGGGCACCATGATCACCTGCACCTGGGGCGTCAACTTTTCGATGTAGCGATACATCAGCAGGTCCTGGTTGGCACGCAGTACGTCGCTGATGAGCTTGAGCGATGCGGCCTCGCCTTCTGCCCGGATGACAGCGGCGTCCTTGTCCCCCTGAGCGGCGGCCTTTTTGCGCTCGATGTCTTTTTGCTCCTTTTCCAGCACATACTGCATCCGGGCTGCCTCTTGCTTGGCGATTTGGGTACTTTCCAGCGATGCAGCATACTCGTCTGGCAGCCGCACGTTGCGGATGGCAAAGCTAAAGAGTTGCAGCCCGGCGTACTCCAGCGTGGCCTGGATGTCGGCCTCGATATCGGCCTGGATCTGGGTGCGTTGCGCGCCATAGACCTCGGTGCGCGTGTGTTGCGCCACGTGGTTCGCCACGGCCGCGCGCACGGTGGGATAGACCAGGTTCTGCGGATAGGTATCACGAAAGCTCTGGTGGACCTGGACGACCTGGGCCGGGTCGATGGCATAGCGCACGGCGCAGTCGATGCCCACTATCAGACCGTCCGATGTGACGACGTTCAATTCGTTCTCGCCGGTCCCCCCGGTATACTGGTCGCCCGAGTTACTGAACGTATACGTGCGCTGCTGGACCGAGTAACGGTACACCGTGTCGGCGTAGGGGATGATCATTTGCATGCCCGGCGGCAACGGCGTGGCGCGCGTGCCACTGAACGCGGAAAAGATGACGCCCACCTCGGTAGACCCGATGACCACCAGGGATGAGGCCAACGCGTGCAGCCCCCCGATGAGGAGCAGGAACAACACCAGCCCGCCGATGGCCCAGCGTACCCGCTGGCCGGCGCGCAGGCGCTGCACCAGCAGGCCCACGAAGAACAACACTCCGCCAAACAGCACGATGGGCAGCAGCAGGCTGCCCAGGTCCAAGGTGGGTACCGTGGGCAGCGTGGGCGCGCCGCGCAAGGTCGGAACGGCCGGCTGGTCTGCCGGCGCGACCACCTCCAGACCGGTCAACACGACGCCCAGCAGGCTAAACCCCACAGCCCCCACGAGCAGAGCCGTCATCCAACGCACCGAGATGACTACCTCCAGGCCCTTGCCAAAGCGCTGGTAGAGATAGTATCCGCCATAGAGCAAGGCCACGCCCCAAAAGATGGCTGCCAGCACGTTGACGACGTTCGCCCCGCTCATCGCTGCACCTCCTCGTGGTTCGTGTTACGGGCTTTGCCGATCAGTTCAGCCGTTCCAGGCGCTGTTCCACTTGATCCAACTGGCGCCGGAGCAGGTCTGCTTCCTCCTGCAAACGACCCAGATCGTCCTTTTCGTAGGGCTGTTCCGCGCCGGGGTCACCGTGCCCGTGATCATGGCTTTCGCGGCAGGCTTCTGCGCCCTGCAGGGTACCGCCCAGATAGCGTTCCAGCGATTGGCGCACGGTGCCAGCGGCCCCGGTGACCGGCTCGATGCCGAACTGCCGGAAAAAGGCCACGGCCCGGCCGCCCATGCCCCCGGTCAGCATCACGTTCACGTCATAGCTGTTGATGAACGCCGGGACCTGGCC
>JAHJIN010000201.1 GCA_018823415.1 Chloroflexota bacterium
ACTAGTACACTGCGGCGGAAATCCTTCAGTAGTTTCGGGTGCCTGAATATGAAACGGAGTTGTCAAGATGGTATTCCTGTGGCATAATCTGAGGCCGCGTACCTACTACTCGCAGCAGAAAGGTCTTACCATGCGCGGCCCGCAACCAACGTCCGTCCAACTCTCGTCCACATTTCAGGAGATACTGGAACAGATCAGCCGCTGTTACACCCTGCCCTATTGGTTAGTCCTGCGGGCCAAGATCGTGCTCGCGGCGGCCACGGGGGCCAATAACACGGTCATCGCGCACCAGCTCGATGCGACGGTCGACACGGTTCGCAAGTGGCGAACGCGCTGGAGTGCGGCGACGTCGCGGCTGGTCACCGCCGAGGCCGAGGGCCAAACGCCCCCCGAACTCGCGACCCTGGTCCGCGTGATCTTGGGCGATACACCCCGGCCCGGCGCGCCGGACACCTTCACGCCCGAGCAACTGGCGCACATCATCGCCGTGGCCTGCGAAGACCCGCGCGAATCAGACCGGGAGATCTCGCATTGGACGGGCCAGGAACTAGCCGATGAAGTATGCCAACGAAACATCGTCCCAACCATCTCGGGGCGGCACGTGAGCCGGTTGCTGGCGGCGGGGGACATAAAACCCCACCGGAGCCGTTATTGGCTCAATAACGAACGGCCCCAGAACCCAACCAAGTTCGACGCGGAGGTCAAAACCGTGTGTGATCACTATGCCGCCGCGCCAGCGCGCTATCGCCAAGGCACTCATCTGGTCAGTCTGGATGAGAAAACGGGTATCCAGGCCCTGGAACGCGCCCATCCCACCCGTCCGCTGCGGCCAGGTCAGATCGAGTTGCGCGAGTTCGAGTACATTCGGCACGGAACCCTGACCTTGATCGCCAATCTGGAAGTGGCCACGGGCCAGATCATCGCGCCCTCGCTGGGCCCCACGCGGACCGAAGACGACACCGTGGCCCACGTACGCCAGACCATCGCCACTGATCCCGCGGCCGAATGGGTCTTCATCACCGACCAACTCAACACCCATATGTCCGAGGGCTTGGTCCGCCTGGTGGCTGAATTATGCCAACTCGACCTCGACCTGGGGATCAAGGAAAAGTCGGGCATCCTACAGTCTATGGCTACCCGCAAGGCCTTTTTGGCAGATGGCCGCCACCGCATCCGGTTTGTCTACACCCCGAAACACACCTCCTGGCTGAACCAGATCGAGATCTGGTTCAGTATCCTGGTGCGCAAGTTGTTGAAACGGGCGAGCTTCGCTTCAGTGGAGGAATTACGCCAACGGATTCTCAACTTCATCGACTATTTCAACCGCACGCTGGCCAAGCCATTCAAGTGGACGTACACTGGCCGGCCCCTGGTGGCCTAAACTACCGAGGGATTTAGGCCGCCGTGTACTAGGGCCTCCGTGCCGGCGGCCGGGTTCAAGATGCCAAACGCCACCGCCCGCCCGGCATGGATCGCCGGATGTTCGTTAACGACGGCTTCCACGTCTTCGGGAAAGATATTGCGCCCGCCGACGATGATCAGGTCTTTGCGCCGCCCGGTGACATAGACCTCTCCATCCAGGCAGAAGCCCAGGTCGCCGGACCAGAGCGCGCCGTCATGCAGTGTCTCCGCCGTCAATTCGGGCTGGCGATGATAGCCGGCAAAGAGGCTATTGCTGCGAATCACCAGCTCGCCGATATAGCCTGCGGGTAGGCTGGCGCCGTCGGCATCTACCACGGTGACGGTGGTCTGCGGCAAGCAGCGACCGCACGAAATCAGTTCGACGGCGCCGGGCATGCCGCGCTGGGTGATCTGCACCTGGTCGCCTCGACGGAGCGCTCGACCGTACACCCAGAGTCGCGTCGGTGGCTCGCCGACGCCAATCCCGGATAGGGTGATGCCCATGACATTCTCGGCCATGCCATAGATGGTGTGCAGGGCATTGGGCGCCAGGCCATAGGGTTTCCCCGCCTGGTACAAGGCATCCATGTTGGCAGCGCGCACCGGTTCGGAGCCGTTGACGATCGCTCGCACGCAGGAGAGATCCAGCGCGGCGGGAGGGTGGCGTTCCAATCGGTCGGCCAGGAACTGGAAGGCAAAGTTGGGCAGAAAGGCCAGCGTGCAGCGCTGTTCTGCCATCAGCTCCAACATGCGCAGCGGCGCGAGCACCCAGTCCGTCACTGCCTGCGTGACGATCGGCATGTGTGTCACCAGCGGCAGCAGGAAGGCCGATACCAGTCCCATGTCGTGGTAGAGTGGCAGCCAACTGTACATCACGTCCTGCGGCTGGATCGCCATGCACTGGGCCAGACAGTGCAGGTGGTTCAGTGCCTGGGTGTGGGTTACGGCGACCCCCTTTTGCAGGCCGGTAGTGCCGCCAGAGTGCTGGATAAAGGCAATCGCTGTGGGGTCCTCCGGCATCCGTAGCGGGGCGTCATTCTCTGGATCGGTGACGACAGCCGGCAATTCACTCACCCTTGCGCCTGGCACAGCGGTCAGGACAGCGCGGAACTCGTCTGGGAGGTCGGGCGAGACGACGATCTGGTCGACGCCCAGGTTGGCGACGACGCCGGCAAGCCCCAACCGGTACTTTTGCGGATCTACCTTGAAGGTGGGGTAAGACAGGATCGTCGGCACGGCCCCCAGCCAGAGCGCGCCGGCAAAGGTCGCCATCAGCCCCGCGCCGTGCGGCAACACCAGCGCCACCAAGTCGCCGGGTGCAACGCCCTGGCGTTGGAGCCAACCGGCATGGCGCCTGGCCCGGGACCAGAAAGCGCCGAAGGTCAACTGTTCGACGCGCTCCTGGCCGCACCAGTGAGTCAGGAACGGCCGGTCGGGGGGAGCGGCCAGTGCAAGGTCCAGGATCGTGGCGGGCATGTGAGCGGATATCCCTCTCGGGCAATTAGTGGGGCGCATTATACCACATTTTCGGTGAGAGGGAATGAGGACGCCCCGGCAAAGTCGTTTCGCCGGGGCACTTAGCGTAGAAGGGCGGAATACCCCGAGCCGGTCAACTCACGCAAACTGCCGCGGCCTATACTGAATCGCCTCCGCCACGTGGGCCGGCTGGATGGCCTCGGAACCAGCCAGGTCCGCGATGGTCCGGGCCAGCTTCAATATGCGATGATAGGCTCGGGCCGACATGTGCAACTGGGTCATGGCGGCCTTGAGCAGGCTCTTGCTGGTGGGATCGAGGGAGCAGAACTCGCGCACCTCGGCCGGCCCCATGTCGGCGTTGGTGGTGAAGGGGGTGTCCCGCTGCGCGAATCGTTCGCGTTGCACCGCCCGGGCTCGCTCCACCCGCTCGCCGCTCTGCGTGCGCGCCGACGGCTAGCCCAGCCGGTCGTCGGCCAGCTTTTCGTAATCGACCCGGGGCACATCCACGTGGATGTCGATACGGTCGAGGAGGGGGCCGGAGATACGTTTCTGGTAGCGCGTGACCATGCTCGTCGAACAGGTGCACTCGCGGATCGGAATGGAAGCCGCAAGGGCAGGGATAGTAACAAAAACGCACTTTTGCCTGGGTTTGAGTTGACCGCGGGCCTGGATGGTCACCACCATCGGCAAGCTGCGTCATTGTGACTCACCCCTGATTCGTACCACCATCACGGGAAGCGTCCACCATTTCTGGTAGTGGTGGGCACAACCGAGAAACCGGACTGCTTTTCACCGCCCGGCTGGTGCTCGATTCATGAACACCACGCGGCAAAAGCCTGTTGCTACATTCTATACCACGTCGCCGAATCACACAAGCCCCCGCCTGCCCCGGCAAGGAGTCGGCGCTTGACAATCTCTCCATAGTAGTTTATACTATCACTAGTGTTTCTATTTAGAACTACTAAAGGAGGTGAACAATGGATGTACTGACCGGCCTGGCCGCGATGGGCTTTACCGAGTACGAGGCCAAGGTCTACATGGCCCTCTTGCGCGAGTACCCGGCCACGGGCTACCAGATCAGCAAGACATCCGGCGTGCCGCGGTCCATGGTCTACGCGGCACTGGGCCGGCTCCACGTGCGGGGCGCCGTGCTCGAAACCCGCGACGAGCGGGCCACGCTGTACCGCCCCCTGCCGCCGGATGTGCTCCTGGACCAGCACGAACAGGAGCAGCGCGACCTGCTGGGCGCGATGCGCGAGGGCCTGCGCAAGTTGTACGAGCCCCGGGACGAGGACCGGGTATGGTCCATCAGCAAGCGCCGGTCCGTGCTGTCCTATGCCATCCAGATGATCCAGCAGGCGCAGGCCGAGGTCTACCTGGTGCTGGCTGATCCCGATCTCGCCGCACTCCATGAGGACATCCGCGCGGCCTGCGGCCGGGGCGTGGCGGTGAGTGCCCTGTTGACCGGCGCTGCCGAACTGGACTGTGGGCAGGTGGCACGCCACGCGCCCCTGGAAAGCCAGCTCCAGGGGCTGACGGATACCTTGATGGTGATCGCGGACGGGCGGGAGGTCATGGTCGCCCGCAGCGATACCGAGATGACCGCGACCATCACGCGCAACCCTAACCTGGTGCTCATCGCTCGGCAGTTTGTGTGGATGGAGTTGTTGGCGCAACGCATCCACACCAGATTGGGGCCGGACCTGCTGGCGCGCCTGGACCCGGCAGACCGGCAGATCTTTGAGGGCTTGACCGCCTAGTCAGCCTGAACGTGTTATCAAGGAGTAATAGTGGAAACAACCGATGCGATAAAGCAGGACAATCTGGCACACAAACACGGGCCGCATTATGGCCTGACCGCGGCAGAGGTGCTGGAACGCCGCCGGCAGGTCGGGGAAAACACGTTGCCGACAGCCAAGGGGGTCTCGGCCTGGACCATTTTGTTGGCCCAGATCAAGAGCCCCCTGGTGTATATCATCCTGGCGGCGGCTATCATCTCCCTCGTAATTGGGGAACTGGGCGATTTCGCCATCATCATGGCCGTCGTCGTGCTCGACGTCGTCCTGGGCTTTGTCCAGGAGTACCAGGCGCAGCGGACCTACACTGCCCTCAAGAGCCTGCTCAAGCCCACGACCACCGTGATCCGCGACGGGGTGCGGCAAGAGATCGAGGTCCGGGAACTGGTGCCCGGCGACCTGGTGGTACTCAACGCCGGCGAGCACGTGCCGGGCGATGGCGAGATCATCGACAGCCCCAAACTGGCGGTGGACGAGGCCATCCTGACCGGAGAGAGCGAGCCGGTCAACAAGAGCCCCGTTCTCGGCCAGAACCAGGTCTTTATGGGCACGACGGTGGTGACCGGACGAGGGCTGATGCGCGTGACCGGCACCGGCACCCACACCGAACTGGGCCAGATTGCCGCCAGCATTCAGGAGGACGAGCCGGAAGAGACCCCCTTGCAGGTGCGCCTGCGGGGATTCAGCCACACGCTCACCCGCCTGGTGATCCTGATCACGGTGGCGATTCTGATCACCGGCCTCATCTCGGGTCGGCCCTTGCCGGATATGCTGCGCGTCTCGATCATCCTGGCTATCGCGGCCGTGCCGGAAGGGCTGCTCATCGCCGTGACGGTGATCCTGGTCCTGGGCATGCGCAAGATCCTCAAGCGGAACGGCCTGGTCAAAAGGCTCGTGGCTGTGGAAACCCTGGGGTCCGTCACAGTGATCTGCACCGACAAGACCGGCACCCTGACCGAGGGCCGGATGCGGGTCACGCGCAGCGATCTGGTCAACGAACAGCAGGCGCTGGAGATCATGGTCCTCTGCAACGACCTGGAGGGGCCGGTGGACATTGCCCTCTGGGAGCATGCCCGCATGCAACTGTCAGCTGATCCCCAGGAACTGGCGGATCGGTCGGAGCGACTGGCCGAAGAGCTGTTCAGCAGCGAGACCAAGTTCATGATCACGGCCAACCGCACCAATGGGCAGTCCTTCGACTATTTGAAAGGCGCCCCCGAGATCGTGTTGGAGATGTGCCAGATCACACCGGCGGAACGCGCCCAGATCCTGGACGAGACGGACCGCTGGGCCAGCGAGGGGCTGCGCCTGCTGGGTTTGGCGTCCCGTCCGCAGGGTGCGCTCCAAGACCGCACCGGCTATACCTGGCTGGGCCTGGTGGCGATGGAGGACCCCATCCGCGAGGGGGTCCACGAAGCTATCCAGGTGGCCCAGCGGGGCGGGATCCAGGTCAAGATGATCACTGGCGATTATCGGCGCACGGCCGAGCGGATCGCGCGCAACATCGGCCTGGCAGTAGGGGACGATCAGATCCTGGATGGGGCCGAACTGACTGCCCTGGACGACATCCAACTCCAGGCCCGGGTGGGCCAGACGGTCGTCTTTGCACGGATCCGGCCCCGGGACAAGCTGCGCATCGTCCGGGCGCTCCAAGCCCAGGGCGAGATCACGGCCATGATCGGCGATGGGGTGAACGACGCCCCGGCGCTGCAGCGAGCCAATATCGGCGTGGTCGTGGGCAGCGCCACCGACGTGGCCAAGGAAACGGCCGACCTGATCCTGCTGGACAACAACTTTCGGACGGTGGTCGCGGCGGTGGAAGAAGGCCGGGTGATCTTTGAGAACATCCGCAAGGTCGTGGCGTACACCTTGTCCAACTCGTTTGCCGAGGTCCTGGCGATCTTTGGCGCCATGATGCTGGGCTGGCCGGCGCCCCTGGCCGTGGCTCAGATCCTGTGGATCCACCTGATCTGCGATGGACCCTCGGACATCGTGCTGGGGTTCGAACCCCAGGAAGAGGGCATCATGGAAGAAATGCCCAAGTCACCGCAGGAACCGATCCTGAATCGCCTGGGGTTGGTGTTGATCGGCATCATCAGTGGCAGCAGCGCGCTGGTGGTCCTGGCCTTGTTCGGCCATTATTACCTGCAGCATGGCAGCGCCGTCGAGGGTCAGAGTTTCGCCTTTGCCTCCTTTGCCGTGAACTCGATGATCTATATCTTTGGTTACCGCAGCCTGCGCCGGCCCCTCTGGCGCAGTGGCTCGCTGAGCCGGAACAAGCCCCTGGTGGTGGCCGTGCTGGCCGGCCTGGCCCTGGCCTTTGGCGCGTTCCTGGTGCCCCCCATCCGTGATCTGCTGGGCATCGTGCCCTTGTTGCCGCACCAGTGGGTCCTGATCCTGGGTGTGGCGTTCTCGCTGCTCGGCGTCGTCGAGGTCGGCAAGTGGATCACGAACACCTTTGCTGCCCGGACCAGGCGGGCTGGCGTCTCGCCGCGTGGAGTCGCGCTGCCTGATGGGTTGGCACCGAGAGGACAGGGATGAAACTCACCAACCGCTGGAATCGCATCGCGTACCGGTTGTGGTCGCCGGTCTACGATGGCCTCTTTGACCGCTTTTTCGCCGCTCCCGGCCGGCGCCGGTCGATGGCGGTGTTGAACCCGCAGCCCGGCGAGCGCGTGCTGCTGGTGGGCGTGGGCACCGGGGCCGACCTGCCACTGCTGCCGGCCGGCGTGACGGCGGTGGGCCTGGACCTCAGCCCGGCGATGCTGGCCCGGGCCCGGGCCAAGCTACCGCTACCGGAACGGCCGGTGACGCTGCTCCAGGGGGACGCCGGTGTCCTGCCCCTGGGCAGTGAGACGTTCGACGCGGCGCTGCTGAACCTGGTCCTGAGTGTGGTCCCGGACGGCGCGGCGTGCCTGCGGGAGACGCTGCGAACGCTCAAACCCGGCGGCCGGATCGTCGTCTTTGACAAGTTCACGCCGGACGGCGCGCGACCGGGAGCCGGCCGCCGACTGATCAACCTGGTCACCATGTTTTTCGGCACCGACATCACCCGTCGCCTGGGCGACATTGTGGCCGGAAGCCCCTGCCGCATCGTCCACGACGAGCCGAGCCTGTTGCGCGGGACCTACCGGGTAGTCGAGATCCGGCCAGCTAACTCTGAATGACAAGAGGTGAGACGTGCGCTGTTTTGTACAAACCCACCTGAACGCGCCCGCCGATGCAGTGTGGGCGGCAGTGAAAAAGCCCCAGACGCTCGTGCACGTCGCACGCGGGTTTCTGGGCTTTTCCGGCGCCGATCGCTTTCCACCAGAGTGGCAAGTGGGTATGACCGTGCGCACCCGGCTCTGGTTCTTTCACGTCCTGCCGGCCTGGTGGACACACACGCTGACCGCGGCGCGGGTGGACGAGGACCAGCGGGAGATCGCTTCCCGGGAATACGGCGGCTTCATCCGGGTCTGGAATCATACCATCCGGGTTGCACCAGTCCCTGGCGGCTGCACATACAGCGACGAGATCGAGATCGAAGCGGGTGTCTTGACCGTTTTCATCTGGCTGTATGCCAACATCTTTTACCGCTACCGGCAGATGCGTTGGCGCCGGTGGGCCAAGGTCTATGAGGAGGCGAAAAAATGAAAGACAAACGCGTGTTCCTGGCCGGCCTGACGGCCGGCGCGATAGGCGGACTCCTGGTGGGGCAACGGCTGGCGACCCGGCCACGCCGGATGCCTTACCTGGACGTCGGGCAGGAGGTGCTGGCCGAGAAGCGGGGCAAGGTCCAGGCAGCCCTGCTGGCCGCGCGAGTGCAGGCGCGCTATGACGAGCTATACGCCCGCCGGCTCCGTTTTCGCCAGCCGGCGCTGCGCCAGCACCTGGAGGGGGGTATCTTGCCCGCCCTGGCACTCTACCAGACGTTGCGGGAGGAAGGCGATGACCAGGAAGCAGCCCTGGCGGAAATAGACCAAATCCTCGCCGCGATGTTGGAACGGTCGGGCCGACGCCAGTTGGTGCAGATCCTGGGCCGCTTGCCGGATCCGTTTGCGGTCCTGCGGATCGCCAACCGTTGGGCGATAAAGCACCGGTATCCGCCAGAGGGGTGGCGATTCGAGTGGGTGGAAGACAGCGACCACCGTATCGCCTACGACGCCCGCGAGTGTTTCTACGTGAACGTGCTCACGGCCTACGGCGCGCCGGAGCTGACGGCTCACTTGTGCGTGATTGACGACCTGCTGTATGGCGACCTCCCCGGCATTGCCTGGGAACGCACCAAGACCCTCAGCCGGGGTGACGACCGGTGCGACTTTCGGTTCCGCCGCGTGACCGCATCGGACGTATCGAAGAAGCAACGATGACCAGGATACACATAGACCTGAGCGGCGTCCCGGAGACCCTGCTCATCCCCCTCTATTGCCGGGCCGTCGAGAGCCAGCGCCCCGACGCGCTGATCAAGGACGAGCGCGCCGTGGCGCTGATGAACCGGATCGACTATGACTTTTCCGGGATCGGGTTCTCCGCTGCCGATATGCTCTTCACGGTCATGCGCGTGCGCGAGTTCGACCGCCGCACGCAGGCCTTTCTGGCCGCCCACCCCGATGGAACCGTGGTGAGCATCGGCTGTGGGCTGGACACCCGGTTCGACCGCGTCGCAGAGCGCAATGGGACGGTGGCGTGGTACGACCTGGACCTGCCAGAGGTGATCGCGCTGCGCCGGCAACTCCTGGCCGAAACGCCGCGCTGTCGCTTCATCGGGTGCTCTGTGCTGGACTTCGCCTGGATGGACCTTGTCGGCGGCGACACGAAACGCCCCTTCCTGTTCCTGGCGGAAGGCGTGTTCCCCTATTTCGGGGAAGCCGAGGTCAAGCAGGTGGTGCTGGCGCTGCAAGAGCGATTCCCCGGCGCAGAGCTGGTCTTTGACGCCATGACGCCGTTCATGGCCTGGCTTAACGGCCTCCATCCACCCATCCGCAAGCTCCACACCAATTTGTGGGGGATCAAGCGTAGCCAGGGGCTGGAAGCCTGGAGCCCTGGTGTTCGCCTGCTCGACGAGTGGTTCTATTTTGACCGGCCCGAGCCGCGCCTGGGCCGGACCCGCCTGCTGCGATTCGTCCCACTCCTGAACAAAGGGAGTAGCATCGTGCACTATCGGCTTGATCCGAGGAGTTTCCAATGATCACCATCATGTCACAGGTTCGAGTGAACGGCATTCGCGGGGTACAGGTCACCGATTTTCTCCTCAACTGCACCGACCGCGAGTATCAGGCGTGGTGGCCGGGCACCCACCTGGCGTTTCACACGGTGGAGCACCATCCGAGCCACGTCGGCAACAGCGTCTACATGGATGAGTTCGTCGGGCAGCGCCGGATCAAGATGATGGGCATCGTCACGCAGGTTGTGCCCGGCAAAAGGATAGTCTGGCAGATGAAAAAGGTCGTGCGGTTGCCGGTCCGGCTCGTCCTGGAGCTGGAGGATGATGCCGCCGGTGCGACGATCACGCACACGATTCGCGCCGGCTTTAAGGGGCTGGGTCGGCTCCTGGATCTTTTCCTTCGGATCTACTTCTCGGACGAGTTCGCGCGCGCGATGGACGAGCACGCCCAGACCGAGTTTCCCAGGCTGCGGGATGTGCTGGACACCCGGGTGTAGGGAGGTCACCATGAAACAGAACCAAGCCAGCACCACCGCCGCCGGCATCGCCCTGGCCCGGGCCATCGAATCGGCCAAGCCGGCTGGCGAGCGAATCTGCTACGACCCATTTGCCCGACGCTTCATCAGCGGCGCGTTCTACCACTTTGGCAAGTTCTTTGTGGATATTGGGTACTCGGAGTGGAAAGGCCCCGGCGTGATCGGGTTCCTGGTGGCCCGGGTCCGGTACTTGGACGATTACATGCAGTCGTGCCTGGACAATGGCCTGGAGCAGTTGGTGATCCTGGGAGCCGGCTACGATTCTCGCGCCTACCGGCTGGAAAAGCTCATCGCCGGGCCGGTGCGGGTGTTCGAGGTGGATCACCCGGCTACTCAGCAGGTGAAACGGGAGCAACTCCAGAAAATCCTGGGGCGATTGCCGGAGCACGTCATCTACGTGCCCATTGACTTCACGCTGGAGACGCTGGAGAACCGACTTTCGGATAGCGGGTACGATCCGCAGGCGAAGACGTTGTTCACCTGGGAAGGCGTCACCCAATACCTGACGCCCGACGCGGTGGACAGCACCCTGGCGTTCGTGGCCGGGCACTCTGGCCCCGGCAGCGCGATCATCTTCGACTACATGTATACCAGCCTTCTCGACGGCACGGTGACGCGCGGCGAGGTCAGCAACATGAGGCGATACCGCCGGTTCACCGGCGAGGGCCTGGTCTTTGGCATCCCGGAGGGGACCGTCGCGGCGTTCCTCGAGCAAAGGGGGTTCTGCCAGGTGAGGAACGTGGACGCTGACTGGCTGAAAAAGACCTACTTTACCGGTGTCAACGAGCGGCGGCAGGTAGCCGCCGGCTATGCGATCGTCTCGGCGACGGTGAAGACCCGGACACATGAGGAGAAAGTGGAGGGACAAGGAACGTGAACATGTCCAAGATCACCCCACAAAGCCTGAGCGGTGTGACCGAAACGCTGCTCATCACGCTCTACATTCGCGCCCTGGAATCACAACGCCCCGACGCTCTGCTCACCGATGAGAACGCCGTGGCCCTGGTCCGGCAGATGGACCTTGATCCCTCACGAGTCCTGGCCAAGATCGATGAGGAAACTCGGGTCGCCACAGTCCTGCGCAACCGCGAGTTCGACCGCCACGCAAAGGATTTTCTGGCGCTTCACCCAGAGGCGGTCGTGGTCCACATCGGCTGCGGCCTCGATGCCCGCTTTGAACGCGTCGCCGAGCGCAATGACCAGGTCGAGTGGTATGACCTCGATTTGCCGGAGGTCATCGAGCTGCGCCGGCAGCTCATCGGCGGCGAAGGGGCGCGCCAGCATTTCCTCGCCGGCTCGGTGCTCGATAGCGCGTGGCTGGATACAGTGAGCGTCCATCGTCCAAGACCGTTCCTCTTTCTGGCCGAGGGTGTCTTGATGTACTTGGAAGAGACCCAGGTCAAGTCGCTGGTGCTGACGTTGCGGGAACGCTTTCCCGGCGCGGAACTTGTCTTTGACGCATTTTCCCCGTTCTTTGTCTGGGCGAACAACCGCCGGGTCACCCGCACCAACATCGGCGCCCGTTGCCACTGGGCCTTGAAACGCAGCCAGGACCTCGAAAGCTGGGGCGATGGCACACTTGCGCCGCACGAAGCGCAGCGCAGTGCAGGTGTCTGCCTGCTCGATGAATGGTTCCCTTTCCGTTGCCCTGAGCCGCGTCTGGGCCGGGCCCGATGGGTGCGCCATATCCCGCTGTTGGCCAAGACTATGGGCGTGTTCCACTACCGGCTGGGCAAGATGGCTGGATAGGCGTACTACCGAAGCACAGGAGGCATGCCCATGACCATCGCCAAGAACGCATCAGCAAGCGCGGGCTTTCTCGACATGCAAGCCCAGGTGGGCATCACCAAACACATGGGCGGTTTCGAGGCGACGGATGAACTCCTGGCGTTGTGCCACGTAGAGGACGCCCGGGAGGTCCTGTACGTAGGCTGTGGCATCGGCGTCGGTGCCACAGCCTACGTCGCCAGGAAATACGGCTGCCGGGTCGTCGGCGTGGACATCTAGGAAAAGATGATCGCGTGGTCGCGCCAGCGCGCCCGGGAGGAGCACGTCGAGGACCGGACCCGAATTCCGGGTGGCTGATGTGCTCGACCTGCCCTTCGCGGCAGACCGGTTTGACCTCGTCTTCATCGAATCTGTGCTCGTATTCGTGGCAGACAAGCTGCGGGCGATCCGCGAGTGCGTGCGCGTGACCAAGCCCGGGGGATACGTAGGGCTGAGTGAGGCGTACTGGACCCAAGAGCCAACTCCCGAGATGGTCGCGCAAATTAGAGGAGCTGTCGGTACCGCCGTCCCGACCATTGAGACCTGGCGGTCGCTCTGGGAGGCCTCCGGGTTGCAGGATCGGGTGATCAGAATGCACCCGATTGACAGCCGCAAGGAACTCCGCGACCGGCTGCGGTGGGTGGGCTGGCGGTGGATCCTGAAAGCCTGGGGGCGGGGGTTGCGCCTGTATATCACCAAGCCGGCAGTCCGGCAATCCATCAAGGAGATGTTTGACACGCCGGCAGAGGTGATGGAATGGGTCGGATATGGGCTGTTCGTTGGCCGCAAGTGAGCCGGGTTCGGCGACAGCATAGGTTCCTACCAGAGAGAGGGAAAGTCATGCCCACTGAAAAGAATGCATCAACGGACATGAGCTATTTGGACTTTCAGGCGTACGTCGATATCACCAAACACATCGGTGGGTTTGCCGCGACGGACGAACTGCTGTCGCTGTGTCACGTGGCGGAGGCCAGGGAGGTCCTGTACGTGGGCTGCGGGATCGGCGTTGGCGCGACCTACATCACCCGGAAGTACGGCTGCCGCGTTGTGGGTGTGGACATCTCGGAAAAGATGATCGCGTGGGCGCGTCAGCGCGCCCGGGAAGACAAGGTGGAGAACAAGACCGAGTTCCGGGTGGCCGATGTGCTCGACCTGCCCTTCGAGGCGGACCGGTTTGACGCGGTCATCATCGAATCCGTGCTCGCCTTCGTGGATGACAAGCCGTGGGCCCTCCGCGAGTGCGTGCGCGTGACCCGGCCCGGCGGATACGTGGGGCTGAACGAGTCGTACTGGCTCACAGAGCCATCCCCCGAGATTGTGGCGCAGGTGCGCGTTTCCGTCGGCTCGGCCATCCCCACCGCTGTGACCTGGCAGGCGCTGTGGGAGGAGTCCGGGCTGCACGACCGGGTGGTAAAGCTATATCAGGTTGATTCCCGCGTCGAAGTCCGGGACCGGATGCGGTGGGTCGGTTGGAAGTGGGCCTTGAGGGGTTTTGGCCGGCTGTTCCGACTGTACATCACGCAACCGGCGGCCCGGCAGCTCCTCCGGGAGATGTTTGCTACACCGTCGCTGGACACGCTGCGGCTGATGGGATACGGGCTGTTCGTCGGCCGAAAATAGGGGTGAAGTCATGATAGGAGACATCGACCGACTGTTCGACAACCTGTGGTTCGTCGTCGGCGAAATGCCGGAAGACCTCAACAAGAAACCCGACATCGCCAACGTCCTCGTGTACTGCGCTGGCGACCGGCTGTACCTGATGGATAGCGGAGTCGGACTCCAGATGCGGGCGGGGATCGAAAGGGCGCTGCAAGAAGCGGGGACCGCCCGGTCGTTCACCCTGTTGAATAGCCACGCGCACGCGGACCACATCTGCCACAACGACCTGATCCACACGGTGCCGGCTGCAGAGAAACACCACTACCTCGCGGAACCAGGCCTGGAGATGCTGGACCCTTGTGCTTACTTTGGGCAACTGTTCCACCAGATGAGCGAATACTATGACCCCCTGACCGGCTACCAGGCGTATCGGCTCAAGTATCGCCTGGCCGGGCTGCTGCGCGACACGCTAGCCCTCTTTGTCGGCCAGGAGCGAGCGATGACGATGCTCATGCCCAACGTCTTTAAAAAGTTCGAGCCGATCCACCCGTCGCGGGAAACCATCCAACCCTACGAAACACTGCTCAAACGAGAGCTCCGTGTCGGGAACGTAACGTGGAGCGGCTGGGTCCTGGGCGATGACGCCGTGTGGGTGCTGGAGGAGCGCGGTCACTCGCCGGACGAGGTGTTGTTCTACGTTCCAGAGCACCGGCTCCTGCACACGGCGGACCTGACGTTCGAATTGTTCCCTACCTGGCCGGACTCCAATAGCCAGGTCACGCGAGAGGCGCTGCACAAGTGCCTGGCGATGGCTCGCGCCGGGCAGGTGCAGGTGCTGACCGACAGCCACCATCACCAGGTCTACCGGGGGCAAAGTGATATTGTCGCGTTCCTGGACACGCTCCTGTCCGACCACGAGCGCTTTCGGGAGGTGCTGGCCCAGGTCATGGACGAGCAGGACGGACTGACCGTTGGTCAGGTCTATGCCCGGGTGAGGGAGCGAGACGATCCGGTAGTGCGCAAGTATCTGGCATGCGAGTTTCCCCACACGCCCCCCAGTCTCCAGGCCGTCATCGTGGCGAGCTTGCTGGAGATGGGTTACCAGGCCAGAGGGCCGCAGCGGCGAAAGCGATTCTTCCGCCCTGGTTCTGACCAAGGAGGGTGGAATGTTGCAAGAAAGCAGATCGAGGCAGCCTGAACGTGCGTCGGCTATCCCTTTCGCCATCTGGGAAAAAGGGGGCACCACGGAGCACCTGGGTGGCATCTATGCGACGGAGCGCCTGCTGGCGATGTGCCATCTGGGCCCCGGTCAAACCGTGCTGGTCCTCGGCTGCGGGACGGGGTACACGGCCTGTCACCTGGCACAGCACGTCCAGGCGCACGTGGTCGCGGTGGACATCAGCCCGAGGAGCGTGGCAGAGGCGCGAAAGCGGGTAGCAGGGGCGGGCCTGGGCGAGCGAGTGGTCGTCATACAGGGCGATGCGCATCGGCTGGCCGCCCCCGACTGTGCATACGACACCCTGATTGCCGAATCGGTGCTGGCCTTCTGCAACGCGGACACTGTGGCGACGGAGGCGTGGCGGGTCCTCCGGCCTGGGAGCGTCTTGGGCATCAACGAGCTGACGCTCCTGAAACCACCACCGGCCGAACTGCTCGCGCTGCTGCGGGGCACGTTGGGCCTCTGGCCGTTCCAGGAACAGGAGTGGCGGGCCATCCTGACAGACGCCGGGTTTGTGGACGTGGTAACCGACGTGCGGCCGGTGAGTCTGCGCGAACAGTTTGTCAGCCACATCCGGGTGGACGGCGTCCGCAAATACCTCTCGGCCGTCGTCGGCGGCGTCTCGGACGCTGGCATCCGGCGCGCGTTCTTTACACGAGACATGCTGCGCGCGGCCCGGCAGTTCCGGCCGTACGTCGGCTATGGGCTATATGCGGGTCAAAAGGCTCGCTGACTGCTTCAGCTCGGTGAGCAGGCCTTCGGCGCTTGACACTCTTCTCAACCAGCGTGCACTGCGGCAAACAGGACAAGGACATACCACCAGCGAGCGACTATCGACGCCGGTCACAGGTGCATGACAATGGCAACACAGTCGAGTATGACCCGGTCTCGTTCTCATGCTGTGCCCGCGTGCAGCCTGATCCTTTTGTGGCTGTGCGTGTGCAGCTTGACTGTTCATGTCCTGGTCGATGATCTGGAACCCGTCGGTTGGGAACCGTTGGTAGAGCATAGTGCGGCTGACCCGATCTATGACGATCATCACCAGGATAACTTTCTTCTGCCCGGAGCGCTCCCCATAGATCGCCCGATGGAACACCGGTTCATCTCCCCTATTCATAACCCACGCCCATCGGCGTGCGCGATTTCTCCCTTGCTACCCCCTCCCGAATTTCCTGCCACTGTGTAACCCGGCTCTTGTACTCCACACTTACCAAGATTTGATGGCAGAGGAGGCTCGGATGACTGGTCATATGGATCGGTTTTTGCTCTTTATCGGAACCGGTACCAGCCTGGTGGTCGCTTGTTTGGGGTTAGAAACGTGCTCCAGCACCCCGCTGGGTTGGGTACTCGTTTTCACGGGTGTGGGCTTGTGCATGGTTGGCACACTGAATCTGGCTGCTTCCATGCGTCAGACATCAGCCCGGCACCCTGCTCCAGATCGTTGGTTATGGCTGTTCGTCGCAGGACTACTGGCAGTAGGGCTGGTGGCCTCGTTCGAATACCTGTACTTGCCAGCCAGCCTGCCCCGCAACGAGTTCATGCTAGACGCGGGCCTGGTCCTGTTTGGCGCTGGGCTGACGATCTGTCTCTGGGCACGCTGTTTGTTGGTATGGCGGGGCGCCAGGGATGAGTCTGGTGAGGCAGATGCCCGGTGGTCGCGCGCGGGGGCCTATCACGTCATGCGCTACCCCGGCTATGTGGGTCTGGGGCTGATGGCGTTGGGGCTGGGTATCGGATTCGCCAGCCTGATTAGCGTGCTGGTCTGGGGGTTGTTGCTGCTCCCGGTCCTGCTCTACCGGGCAAAGGGATGGGTAGCAACCATCGGGGCATTGAGCGTGCTGGTTGGTCCCGTCGTTGGGCTGTCTCTGGGCCGAACATAATCTCGGCCATTTTGTGTGGCCAGGGCCATGCTCTCATCCTCCTCACCGGCGTCGGGAGAGGGTGTACTGACTGGGGCGCCACTTGACCTCGATCAGCACCGGGGATACCCGCCGATCCGTGCGGTAGTGCTTGTGGGGCACATACGTTCCCCGGTATGGCCGATTCCGGGCCGTCCGTAGGCCCCGAGCCGTGCAGAACGTCTCAATGCGTCGGACCAGCGGCGCCAGCGTGAGGACCGCGTCGGTGCCAAGGCAGATGTCCGGGCGGTCCGGGTCCTGGTCCAGTTCGCAGGGCAACGGGCGTGACGGGAAGGAGTGGCTGTCTAGGATCAGACAGTGGTCAAAGATAGCCAGGAGCGCGTCCACCTCGCGCTCGATGGCCTGGTGATGGGGCCAGTAAAAGCGCTGGAGCAGGGTTCCCCGCTCCGTTGCCGTCGGCGGTGTCCGCAGGGGTGCCCCGATGGCGGTTCGGGTGTAGATTACGCCCACACGCAGTGTCCTGCCACGGCAAGGCCCTGGCGTTGTGGATGCCCACTGCGGCCATCGCTTCCTGGGCATCGTCAGCGAAGCGCTCTGGGTCCACCACCAGGCGGTTGCACTGGTGGACCACGGTCACGCCGCCGGCCGCGCGCACTGCCGGGGCGAACAACTCGTCCGTGTACCGTCCGTGAGGGCCAACAGCTTCCGTTCGAGGGCCGCGCTGCCCAAAAAGATGGCCGGCCGCAGGTCCGGCGGGATATGCGTGGCGCTGTGGGGCATGTGGGCCAGCAGTGGCACCAGGACGTCGCCCGAGCTGACGGTGTACACTTGGGTCAGTGGCTCGGGCTGGAGACTGTGGCTGCCACGGCGCATGGGGGCCTCCGGGGATGGGATGGTGTGCGGTGCACAGGAAGACTGTCACGCGGGATTCGGGAAGGCTATGCTTGCCGGGGCGCGGCGGGGGTGATATAATGACTTTGACGCGATAGGAGGCAGGCTATGGGAAACGGGTTCTGGGGCCAGGTGCTCTGGGTGGACCTGACCGCCGGGCAGGTCAGAGTGGAGGCACTGCCCGAGCCGGTGTACCGCCGCTACCTGGGCGGGTACGGCCTGGGCGCGGCGGTTCTATATGAGCGGATGCCCGCCGGGGCCGACCCCCTGGGGCCGGAGAACATCCTCGGGTTTCTGCCGGGCCTGCTCACCGGCAGCGGGGTGCCGTTCAGCGGCCGCTTTATGGTCGTCGCCCGCTCGCCGCTGACCGGCGGCTGGGGCGACGCCAACTGCGGCGGCAATTTTGGCCCGGCGCTGCGTGGCGCCGGCTATGACGGCGTGTTCGTCACCGGCGTGGCCGATCGCCCGGTCTACCTGTACATAGACGGTCAACAGGTCGAGCTGCGCGACGCGTCAGACCTGTGGGGACTGGACGCGGTGCAGACCGAGGAAGCGATCCGGCGCGCCACGTCGCCAGGTGTGCGGGTGGCCTGCATCGGCCCGGCCGGCGAACGCCTGTCCCTCATCTCCGGGATCGTCAACGACGGCGGGCGCATCGCGGCTCGCTGCGGTCTGGGCGCGGTCATGGGGTCCAAACGGCTCAAGGCCGTCGCCGTACGGAAAAGCCCGCAGCGCCCGCCCCTGGCCGACCCGGCGGCGTTCCAGGCTGCCGCGGCCTCCTACCGGCAGTTGTTCCGCCGTCGCCCTTCCCGTTTGACCTCTCTCACCCCCGCTTTTCTCACCCGTCTCCTGCCCGTGGTGCGCCGCCTGCGTGTCCGGTTGAGCAGCGGGCCGATCCAGATGGTGATCGACTCCTTCCGGCGCTATGGCACCGCCGCCGGGACGACCGCGCTGGTCGAGCTGGGCGACACCCCGGTGCGTAACTGGAGCGGCATCGGCTTTCGCGATTTTCCCCTGGCCCGGTCCGAGGGGCTCAGCGACGAGGCCGTCATCCGCCACAACGTCCGGCCCTATGGCTGCCACTCGTGCCCGGTGGCCTGCGGGGCCATCGCCCGCCTGCCCGACGGCGGGACCGGCCACAAGCCCGAGTACGAGACGCTGACGGCCCTGGGCCCGCTGGTGATGAACGACGACCTGGACGTGGTGATGCGCTGCGGCCAGATCTGCAACCGCGCCGGGCTGGACACGATCTCGGTGGGCGTGACCATCGCGTTCGCCCTCGAGGCCGCTGAAAAGGGCTGGCTGCCGCCGGATCTGGCCGGCGAGCTTCCGCTGTGCTGGGGCGACGGCGAGGTCCTCGTCAAGCTGGTGCAGCGGATCGCCCAGCGTGCGCCCGGCCTGGGCGATTGGCTGGCCGACGGCGTCCGCCGGGCGGCGGATCGCCTGGGGCCAGAGGCTCAGCAGGCGGCCATGCACGCCGGCGGACAGGAGCTGGCAATGCACCGGGGGCTGTACGAGCCGGGGGTGGCGTTGGGCTATCAGGTGGACCCGGCGCCGGGGCGGCACACCTCGACGCAATCCGGCATCGCCGAGCTCAAATCCTATGCCCCCTATTTCGCCTTCCGCGGCGTCCGTCCGGCGGGCCGCTACGACTATGTGGCCAAGGGCCCCACCTTTGGCGTGGTCGTTCCCGTTCTGCGCGCCTTTGACTCGCTGGGGCTGTGCCTCTTTGCCTTGCAGATGGGTGATCCGCCCTTCCTGCAGTGGCTGAATGCCGCCACCGGCTGGGGGTTTGAAGAGGGCGAGTTCTTTCGCGCTGGCTGGCGCATCCAGGCTCTCCGCCACGCCTTTAACGCTCGCGAGGGCCTGCCGCCGCACCATGAGCTGCCGGCGCGCGAGCGCGGCGAGCCGCCCCAGGAGGTCGGGCCGGTGGCCGGGGTCACCCTCGACGCAGAGGCCATGACCGCCGGGTATTTCACCGCCCTCGGCTTGGACCCGGTCACCGGCCGGCCCCTGCCGGAGACGGTGGCCGAGTTGGAGCTGGAAACGATCCTCGGGATTCAGTAACGCACACACGGCTACGCGCCGTAAGGAGGATGTTGCTATGACCAAATATCTGCTAGGCCTGGACGCCGGCACCGGCTCGGCGCGCGCCCTGCTGGTGAACGTGGAGACTGGCCGGGCGACCATCGCCGTCCGGCCCTGGAGCCATCCACTCGCCCCAGAGGCGGGCGATTGGGCGTATGATTTCGATACGGACCGCAACTGGGCGTTGCTGGCCGAGGCGGCGCGCGAGGTCGTGCAACGGGCTGCCGCCGCGCCCGGCGACGTGCTGGGCATCGCCGCTACCTCCATGCGTCACAACCTGGTCCTGATCAGAGACGGCCGCGCGTTGTGGGCCGTGCCGAACAAGGACGCCCGCGCTTCCGGCGAGAGCATGGAGATGGCCATCGAGCGCGGCGCGGCCCTGTATGAGCCCACCGGCCACTGGCCGTCTCCGGTCTTTGCGGCGCCCCGCCTGAAATGGCTGGCCCAACACCACCCGGAGTGGCTCGCCGGGTCCGTGGCCCTGACCATCAGCGATTGGATCGCCTTTCGCTTGTGCGGGCAGGTGGCGACCGAGTTCTCCCACGCCGGTGAGACCATGCTCTTTAACGTCCACCGGCGGGAATGGATGTGGGACTGGATCGACGAGCTCGGCCTGCCTCACTCCCTCTTTCCGCCGGTGCTGGCCGCCGGGACGCTCCTGGGCCAACTCGGCGCCGCTGCTGCGGCCGACCTGGGCCTGGCACCTGGCATTCCCATCGCGGTGGGCGGCGCAGACACCCAGTGCGCGCTCCTCGGCGTCGGCGCGATAGGCGTGGGTGACGTTGGGGTCTGTGCCGGGACCACCACGCCGGTCCAGGCCGTGGTGGGACAGCCCACCCTGGACCGCCGCCTCTGGACCGGCCTACACGTCCTGCCGGACCTGTGGGTGGTCGAGAGCAACGCCGGGGCCATGGGCGAGCCCCTGGCGTGGTTTGCCGCCCTGCTCTACCCCGATTCGCCGCGCCCGGTGGCGCGTCTGATGGCCGAGGCCCGGCAAGCCCCGCCCGGCGCTGCGGGCATCTTTTCCACCTTTGGCACCCAGGTGTTCGACGCCAGCGCGATGGGGTTGCCGGTCGGCAGTGTGACCCTGTCCCACTTTTTAGGGGCGGATGGCCCCACTCCCTACGGTCGCCGCCAGAACCTGGTCCGCGCCGTCCTGGAGGGCCTGGCCTACACGGTGCGGGCGAACGTGGAGCAGGCGGCGGGGGCCGGGTTTCAGACGTCGAACGTCGCGATGACCGGCGGAATGACCCGCAGCCCCTTCTGGTCGCAACTGGTGGCCGACGTACTGGGCCAGCCCGTGCGCGTCTCCGAGATGCCCGAGAGCACGGCCCTGGGGGCAGCGATCTGCGCCGGCGTGGGGGCGGGATCCTTCAAGGACTTGGCCGAAGGAGCCGGCCGGCTGGCCCACACGCATTCGGTCGCGCCTCAAGCGGTCAGCAGCGCCTACCAGGGGGCCTATGCCGAATGGCAAACGCTGCGCGCCGCCCAGTCCAAGGCCCACGACCTGGCCGCCGACCTGATCCTGCAGGCGATGTCCGAGCAGCCGCCGGCCATCACGGCCCGGCCGGCCCCGTTTCGCCCGCGTGTTCTGGTCACCGCCCAACTGGACGAGGCGAGCCTGGCCGAGTTGCGGGCACTCGGCGAAGTCGAGTACGCCAATTACCGCGAGGCCCTGCGCGTGCTGGTGGGCGACGACCTGGTGGATGCGCTCCAGGGCGTCCACGTCCTGGTCACCGAGGTAGACATGGTGGACCTGGAGGCCTTGCAGCGGCTGCCGGACCTACGCGTGGTGGTTTCCTGTCGCGGTCAGGCGGTCAACGTGGACCTGGCGGCCTGCACGGCCCTGGGTATCCCGGTGCTCAACGCCCCCGGCCGCAACGCCGACGCCGTGGCCGACCTGACGGTGGCCCTCATGCTCATGCTGTCGCGCAAGCTCGTCCCGGCGGATCGCTTTCTGCGCCAGCCCGGCGGCGAGGCTGGCGACATGGGGCGCATGGGGCAGGCGTACGAAGAGTTCCTGGGCCGCGAGCTGTGGGGCAAGACGGTGGGGCTGGTGGGGTTTGGCGCTGTGGGCCGGCAGGTGGCCCGGCGGCTGGCCCCCTTTGGCGTCCGCCTGGTGGTCTGCGACCCTTACCTCGGCCCGGAGGACGCCGCCCTGTACGACGCCGAGCTGGTCTCCCTGGAGGATCTGCTGGCCGGGAGCGACGTCGTCAGCCTGCACGCCCCGGTCACCGACGAGACCCGTGGCCTCGTCGGCCAGGACGCCATCGCCCGGATGAAACCGGGGGCGCTGCTGGTCAACACCGCGCGCGCTGCGTTGGTGAACGAGGAGGCCCTGCTGGCGGCGCTGCGGTCCGGGCACCTGGCCGGTGCCGCGCTGGACGTCTTTGCCGTGGAGCCGCCGTCCTCCGAGCATCCCCTGCTGGCGTTGCCCAACGTCATCGCCACGCCGCACGTCGGCGGGAACACGGTGGAGGTGGCCGCCCATCAGGGGCAGATGATCATCGGGGACATCCGGCGCATGCTGGTGGGCGAGCGGCCGCGGTACGTCCTGAACCCGGAGACGCTGGACGGGTTCTCGTGGACGGAACGGCGCCGGCCTGGGGACGTCGCAGCCCTGGAGGCGCTCCCGGCTCGCCCGGGGCCGGCCGTCAGCGATTTGCAGCAGGAGCCGGCGGTCCAGGCTCACGTCTCAGAGGAGTCACCCCCGGCGGTGCTCGTCGTCTCGTCTTCGCAGGACGCCCGCCAGCAGATGGAGCGGATCCTGGGCCTGTTCTGCGAGCAAGCCCGGGCCGACGCGGCCCTCAATGCCTTTGCCGCCAAGCGCAAGGTCATTTCCCACTATACCCTGACCGACATGGGATTAGAGTTCTACGTCGGCTTCTGGGACGGCGCGGCCGTGGCGGGGATGGGCGAGTGCCCCATGCCGGCCGAGGTGCGCATGAAGGCCAGCGCCGAGACCCTGGACGGGATCCTGACCGGCAAGGTGAGTGGCAACAAGGCCGCAATGGGCGGCAAGCTCTCCTTCAGCGGGAGCGTGCGCGTGGCCATGGGCCTCCAGCGCATCCAGAACGACCTGGTCCGTCTCTACACGGCGGCGCGGGAGGAGGCCGGCGGCATCGACCTTGCGCTTCTGACCAGGCCTTCCCACGGCGCCCCGGCCGGCCCGCTGGCGCTGGACATCCCGGCGGACCCGCGCGAACAACTGGTGCAGGTGGTCGACGAGATGTTCCAGTTGCAGTTGATCACCGCCACCGGCGGGAACGTGAGCATCCGCGTGGAGGGCCAGGAAGAGTGCTGGATCACCCCCAGCCAGTTGTTCAAGGGCAACCTGCGGCCCGAGGCGATGGTGCGGATCGACTTTGAGGACAACGTCCTGGACGCCGGGGTGCTGGCGCCTTCTTCTGAGCGGGTGCTGCACCTGGAGATCTACAAGGCGCGGCCGGACGTGCAGGCCATCATCCACGCCCACGCGCCCTATGCCACCATTCTGGGCATGAGCGGGTTGCCGTTCCTGCCCGTCACCACCGATGCGGCGTTCCTCAAGGAGGTGCCGGTGGTGCCGTTCATCATGCCGGGGACCAAGGAGCTGGCCGTGGCGACGGCCAAGGCCCTGGGGCAGAACCCCGCCTGTATCATGCGGAATCACGGCATCGTGGTGGCGGCCAGTAGCCTGCGCCGCGCCGCCAACCTGGTCGAGGCTGTCGAACGCACCGCGCAGCTCATCCTGGGCTGCCGTGCGGTGGGCAAAAAGCCGCCGGTCCTGCCGAAAGACGTGGTCAAGATGCTGCAAGAGGTGGGGGAGATGCTGGCGTAGCGGAGGCGTCGTGCAACCATAGGCAGAGGGGACAGGTAGCGCGAGCCTCTGGCGCGGCGGTGCCGATCTGATCGCGATCCTGGCGTGCGAGGGCAGGCCGGAGACGCTGGTCCAGGCAGTGGCGGCTGTTCGACGGCGTGGAATTCCCATCACGCGTAGCCCACTGGCAAGAGTGTCGACGACCTAGTTGCCTACGGATTGGAAGTGGAGTGGGTCATCAAGAGCGCCGGCAGGGCTTGAAGCTAGCATATTAGGTAGACCTCGCCACCCAAAACACTGCCCGGACAGCACGGGCAGTACGCAGGCTAGCAGATGACACCTGCTAGCCTTTTTGTTAGAGCCTGCTTAGCGGGACAACCCAGTGAGCGGACCGTCTTCGTTTACCCACTACCTGGACCTGCTCTTGCCTGTTTCCAGGGACGGCTCGCACCCCCAACAACATCCTGAGCTGCCGGGCCGCCAAGCCCAGGCTTGACTGGGTATCCACCGTCTGGCCTTGCCAGTGGTTGCTGGCAAACAGGTACACCTGCTCGGCCTGCTGGGCCATCTCCTGGATCTTGGGTCCCCACTCGGCCAGTTCTTGCTCGGTGTAGGTATAGTCGTAGTGCTCCCAGGCGTGCTCAGGCTGCCATCAACGTTGGTAGTGGCAGGCGCAACCGGGAAACCGGGCTATTTCTCACCGCCCGGCTGGTGCTCGATTGATGAACGCTCGGCCAGAACAGGGGAAAACCGCAGCCGGCGTCCAAGCCGCGTCGCTGGCTAGCACGCTGTGTACGCACGATTTTCTATTTTCGGAGCCGAGATCAGCTTCATCGTTTGGAGCACTTGCGACCGGTATTGTATCCGAAAGACTGGCTGGATGCAAGCGAGGACCGGACCGGGGATTGGTGTGGTGGAGGCTGGCTCCCAACTCAACGGGGGGACTACCCGGCGATCCCGATCTAGGCGTGGATTGTGTGAGGCCAGTCTGGGGGTGTGGCGAGGCAAGCATCGGGATCAAGCGTGACGAGGGACCCCTAGCAAAGGAACACCTTGTGCGCAGTTCAGCGTGATTCATTGCCACGATGCTCACAAAGTGGTCACAACCGACCCATCGCTATCCCGTTTTGTACCATGCTTGACCTGGGGATGTAGAGTAGCCCTCGGCCTGGTTTTTGCACAGACGCCCATCTCGTCGCGGGCACAGCCCGCCACGAGTCACCGTGCGCAAGAAGCCCTGTTCTGATTCGGGCAGAACAGGGCTTGGTCTATTCAGTTTCCGATCTCTTCCAGCGGGCAACTTCCCAGCAACTGCATCGCGGCAACGAATCCCTGCGGGTAGGGATAGTAACAAAAGCGCGCTTGTGCTCGGCTTTGAGCTGAATTTGAATCTGGGCGACCAACATCACGGGCGAGCCACGTTACGATGACGCGCAATGGCTACACGACCAGCCGGCCCGGCCATCACACCCAAGTTCCCATGGAGCCGCGTGTCTGGCTACCACTGCAGCCGAGGATCGTCATCGCCGGCCAGCAGCCGCTCTACCTTGGCCAACTCGCCCCGCGCGCTGAGGCGCGTAAAGACAGCCCGGGCCTCTCGCAGATGAGCCAATCCCTGCTCCAGAGTGCTACTGCGTACCTGGTGCGCGCCATAGCACCGCAAGGCCACGCCATAGCCAAACGGGCTGACATCGTGCAGCGTGCTTAGCGCCCGCTCAAAGTAGGGGCCGGGGTCCTCCGCTGCGGCCAGGAGCCCACTGCCATGTACGATCCCCAGCAGGATACAGCAGTTGCCAATGGCTTGTTGCTCGTCGGCTTCGGCCATCGCTTGTTGGACATGGGCTATCGCGCGCTGCACCACGCGCCACGCGGCCGCGCCGTCTCCTTGCTCCAGGTACAAGGCCACCCACCGATAGTTGCCCTCGTATGCGCTTAGCAAAGAGCCGGTGTCCTGGACCCGCTGGCTCGCCGCTGCATAGAACGCCTGGGCTCGCTCGCGGTCCCCCAGCTCGTAGGCGGCGTGCCCCAGGCCGGTGAGGTGCCAGATCTCTTCCTCACAGCCACCCACCGCTCGGTCCAGGGCCAGGGCGGTTTCATAGCAGGTTTGGGACTGGTGGTACTCGCCCAGCAGCAGGTACAGATTGCCCAGCCAACCTAGGTCCAGCGCCTCGTTCAGCTTGGCCCCAGTGGCCCGGCTAATCGCCAGGCTCTCCTCCAGATACTGCTGGGCCACGGCATAGCGGCCCTGCCCCGTGTGCAGGATGCCCAGGCGATGCAGGCAGGGGGCGGCTCGTTTCTCCAGGCCCAGGGATCGAAACAGAGTCGCGCTCTCCTCCCAGCAGCGCTGGGTCTCCACCCGGTCACCCTGGGCGATGTAGACCAGCCCCAGGTCGTTGAGGGTCTGGGCCTCGCCCTCCTGGTCGCCGATGGCCCGACAGATGTCCAGGCTCTCCATGAGGGCTTGGTGCGCCGCGCCATAGGCGCATTGCCGCCAGTGGATGGTGCCAATGGCGCGCCAGCAGGCCGCCTCGTTCTGGCGGTCGCCGAGGGTCTGGAACATGGGCAGCGCCTCTTCGAGGTACTGTCGGGCGTCGTCGTAGCGGGACCAGGCGGCCAAGACGTAGCCCAGCCCGCGCAGGCACTCGGCCACGCCGCACCGATCATCGAGCGCGCCGTACCGCTCCAGCGCCTCCGCGAACAACTCCTGGGCGCGAGCCAGATTCCCTTGCTCCCGCTCGACGTCTGCCAGCGCCAGCATGGCCCGCGCCCGCTCGACGTCCGCCAGCCGCGCCGATGCAGGCCGGTGATCCGCCTCGCCGGCCAATTGATATGCCTTTTCCGCCCAGGCCCGAGCCTCGACATAGTCCCGGCGAGCCTGGCAGATCGCGCTCAGCTCGCGGGCTGCCTGCGCCGCCAACAGGCGGTCCTCGGCGCTCAGGACCGGTTGACACGCCGCCCGGGCTTCGTCCAGGCGGCTCAGAAAGCGCAGGGCCCGCCCGCGCTGCAACAAGAGACTCCAGCGACGGGCGTCGCCAGACCCCAGCAACGCCAACGCCCGGTCGTAGTAGCCCAGCGCCTCCTGGTGCGCATAGACGGCGGACGCCTTGGCCGCGGCGAGGGGCAGGTAGGTCAATGCTTTCTCGACATCGCCGCCGTGCTCGTAATGGTACGCCAGTTGCTCGCAGACCGACGCGGGCTGCCCGGCGGACAGCCCTTCCAGCCCCTGGCCCACCCGGCGGTGCAGCGCCCGCTGGCGCGCGACGCCGGCCGTGTGGTAGACCACGGCCCGGATCTTGTCGTGCGCCAGGTCCCACGTCCCCGGCCCGGCATTCGACTGCGGACTGACCAGGCGACGAGCCAGCCATTCGGCCAGGCTCTCGTCCACGGCGGCCGCGTCTGGGCCGGCCGCGGCCCGCAGGAGCGCGGCGTCAAACTGCCGGCCGATGACGGCGGCTAGCATCAACAGCCGCTGCGCCGGTTCGCTCAGCCGGCCCACGCGCTGCAAGATCACGTCCTGCACCCCGGTCGGCAATAGCTCTGCGGCCGGGGGCGCCGCCCAGTGCCAGCGCTCGTCTGGCTCGTAGCGCAGCAAATCCTGCTCGCGCAGATCGCTCACCGTCTCGACCAGAATAAACGGGTTACCCTCGCTCTCGCGGTAGAGAAAATCCCCCAGGGCGGCTCCGGCCTCGGTGCCCACCAAAGCCCGCGCGATTTGGCCCACCGCCGCGCCAGAGAGCAGCTCCAGGGTCAGGCAGTCCACCCGGCGATCGCGTCCCAACCCCTGGCGCAGCCGGGTCAGCGGGTGACCCAGGCTCACTTCCTCCCGGCGATATGTGCCCACGATCCAGACCGGCGCCGCGTCCAGCCGGCGCACCAGGTAATGGAGCAGGTCGAGCGTGGACTGGTCGGCCCAATGAAGGTCATCGAGAAAGAGTACAAATGAGAGATCAGACATGAGCAGAAAACGAGCCACGGCCTCGAAGAGGCGCTGGCGGGCGGCTTCGCCAGTGACTGGCTGAGGCTCCGGCAGGCCCCGGATTGTCTCGCAGAGTTCTGGCAGCAGGCGGGTCAACTCGGCCAGCCACACCGCACCCAGCCGGGAGGTCGGGAGTGCCAGATCGGGGAGGCCCGCCCGCAGCGCAGCGGCGATAGGCTGGTACGGGACGCCGCTGCCGAACTCGTAGCAGCGCCCGCGCAGCACCACGGCTCCCTGGGCCACGGCGTAGCGGGCCACCTCCTCCACCAGGCGGGTTTTGCCCACACCGGCTTCCCCTTCCACCAGCGCCAGTTTTTCCCCTCCCCGGCGCGCGCGCTCCCACCAGGCGACCAGCCTAGCGTGTTCCTCTTCTCGCCCGACGAATGGTAGAGTGGTAGATTGGTGGATTGGTAGATTGGTCAATTGGTCTCCCAATGTACCCGGTTCCCAGTTTACCAATCGACCGTATAACGCGACGGTCTCCTCCAGTGGTTCCAGGCCCAGTTCTGCCTCCAGCAGCCGCCGGCACTCGGCGTACTGGGCCAGAGCGGCGCTGCGCTGCCCGGTGAGGGCCAGCAGCGTCATTAGCTCGCGGTGGGCTTCCTCGCGCCAGGGGTCCAGCGCCAGCAGCCGGACGGCGCACTCGATGCCGGCCGCATACTCGCCGCGCGCGGTGTGATACTGCGCGAGCCGCTGCAGCGCCAGCAACACGAACGTGCGCAGCCGCTCCCGCTCGGCCAGCAACCACTCCTCAAAGGCCGGACAATCGTCCAGGTAAAAGCCGGCCATCAAATCGCCGTGGTAGAGGTCCACTGCTTGGCGCAGGGCCGGTAGGCTGCTAGATTGGTACATTGGTACACCAGTTTCCCAATCTACCAACTGCTCAACGTCCAGCCAATACCTGCTCTGGCGATTGAACTCGACGGTCTGGTGGGTGGTGAGGATGAAGGAGGGCATGTTGGGGCGGTCGAGCTTGCGGCGCAGGTCCCACAGAGCGCGGCGCAGGTTGCGGCGGGCGCTGGGCTCCGGCAAATCGCCCCAGAGCAGGCCCATCAGCTTGTGGCGTTGCTGGGGGCCGGGCTGCAGCGCCAGGTAGGCCAGCAGCGCCCCGGTCTTGGCGGTCTCCAGGTGTACCGGGCCGGCGGGGCATTGGAACTCGCAGCCGCCCAGGAGGCGTATCCGCAGCCAGGGCGTAGGGGGCGGTGTCATAGCCACCTGGTCCTCATTCATCGTTTCACCGGGGGGAATCGGTCGTCTTCAACGATTTTTCAACGCTTGTCGAGTACAATAGTATCACATCCTGCCGCGAAAGAAAAGTGGGCTGGACTCCAATGGAACTCGTCCGAGATGATATCTACCAGGTCTATCTGCTGCGCCTGTGGCGCGAGCGGCCGGCGACGCCGGAGCGCCCGGCCGTGTGGCGGTGCAGCGTGGAGGACACCCGCACCGGCCAGCGGCGCGGCTTTGGTAGTCTGGAAGAAGCGGTCGAATTTCTGCGGCTCCGAGTGCAAGAAGCCGATCAGTGTGGCGTGAATCTGCAATCTGAAAAGGAGTAGACCCCATGAACCCCACAAGACCCCAGATGTCGAAACCCCATAGAGAATGGCTGCCTGTCAAGAAAATGTGGCTGCTGCTGGGCCTGATGGTGATCGCGCTGGCATTGTGTGCCGCCGAGTGCCAGTTCGCGCCATATTACGATCCACCCAAAACCTCGCAAGCAACAACCCAGGTGGTCAAGAGTACCAGCCAGGGCCGGGCCGCCGCCATACGGTTGGACGATTATTATCTGTGGCAGACTGCCGTGTTGTATGGCGTGCCTGACCGGACCATGACGGCCGAACTGTGCCAGGATGACATGAACCTGTTACAGTCCGGCAGGACCTTTATCGCGCTACGAGTCCCGGTCTATTCGTCCACCTTGCCCGTGTGTTTTGACGACGGCTATGCGCCGTACCTGAACCTGCTGGACGAGCGAGCCTTCCCGGCTGTGCCGGTCCTGACCACGTCGCTGGAATACAAGCCGCAGTATCTCACCTTTGCAGAGAACGAGTTGCCCGCCGCCCCAGGCGAGCACTGGCTGGCGCTGGGGGCGGTCACGTCGCCGGCCATCGACTGCGCCGCCCTGCCGGCCCTCCCAACCGACGAGTGGGAGTTCCAAACCAACGTGTGGCTGGATTTTGGCGGGGCGCACGATGCGGGCCGGGGTGCGACCCTGCCCCTGTACTATTGCTACGAGGGCCAGAGCCCGCCGGGCGCTGACACCACCTCGTACCAGGGGTGGGGCATCACCTGCCTGGGGCCGCATTACCTGACGCTGCGCGATGGCCCGGATGACTGGGAGCTGGCCGGCCAGGGGATGGGCTGGGTGACGCCTACTCAAACCATCTCTTTTTCCCATACCATCTACAACTGGACGCCCTACCCCCACCCACCGCTGACTTTTACCCTCGAAGCCACCTCCACGCTCCCTGCCGGCTGGGCCTTTTACGCCGACGAGCAGGGGCAGACGCCGCTGGTCAGCCCCATCCGGGTGGACGACGTGCTCGAGTTCTGGGTATTCGGTCAGGCGCCGGCCGGCACGGCCGCCGGCGCATATAACCTGTTTGTCACCGCCCGCACCGATGACGCACTCCCCGCCTGGCAGCAGGCCGCCGATCTGCTGTGGGTAGGAGACTGGGTGGCGCCGCCGTTGCCGCCCTGGTGGCACCGGCTCTACCTGCCGCTGGTGTTGCGCAGCTAACTGAGAGCGGATAATCTCTCCCAATCTTGAATCGACGAGAAAGGAACCCTTCATGTTTCCAAAAACTAAAGCCGTGAATCTCGGGCTCGTCATCTTGGCTCTGGCGTTGAGCCTGGCCCTGACACTGCCAGCGGGCCTGGTGCAGGCCGCTATGCCAGACCCCGCCGCGCTCGATATCGTCGGGCAGATCGGCGGTATCACCTGCGCCATCGCCGTGCAGGGCGATTACGCCTACGTGGGCGTCGGGCCGCGCCTGGTGGTGTTCGACATCCGCAACCCGGCCAACCCCACACCGGTGGGCCAGACGCCCGTCTTTCCCCGGCTGGTGTACAAAGTGGCGGCGGCAGGCAGTTATGCCTACGTCACTGACGAGGACGACCTGTACATTGTGGACATCAGCAATCCGACGCGCCCAACGGTGGTAAAGACGGTGGTCACGCCGAACTATGCACGCGGCGTGGCGGTTGCGCCAGCGGGGAGCCACGTCTACGTGGGCGACGGGTACGATCTGCGCGTGTTCGACGTGAGCGACCCGGCAAATCCGGTCGAGGTCGGCGCGTTGACGCCATCCCCGGCAGAAGTCGTCCGGGCCATCGCCATTGCCGGGGAGTATGCCTACGCCACAGGCTGGGGCGGCCTGCACGTCATCCACATCGCCGACCCAGCCCATCCGACGGAAATGGGCGTCTATGACACACCGGGGATGGCCCGCGACGTGGCGGCGGCGGGCCAATACGTCTACATTGCGGACAACGATTTGCTAGTGGTGAACGTGAGCGACCCCGCTCATCCAGCGCCGGTGGGGTCTTGTACGATACCAGGTAGCACGGCGCGTAGCGTGGCCGTGGCCGGCGGCTATGCTTACGTGGGCGGGTACAGTCCCGCCGGCTGTTCGTTGAATGTCATCAATGTGAGCAACCCGGCCCAGCCCACCGAGGCAGGTTATGTGGATACGCCGGGCGTCCCGGTGGGCGTGGCCGTCGCCGGCAATCATGTCTTGATCGCCGATGACCAAGATCTGCTGGCGGTCAACGTGAGCAATCCGGCGCAGCCAACGGTGGCGGCCTTGTACCAAAAGACACCTTTCGCTTACGGCGTAACTGTGGCAGGGGATTACGTTTATGTTGCCGATGACTACTTGGGCCTGCGCATCATCCAGGCCGCCGATCCCGCCGCGCTGACGGAGGTGGGCTTTTACGACTCGCCGGGCAACGCGCTGGACGTGGTCGTGCGGGGCGACTATGCTTACCTGGCCGACCATAACGGCGGCCTGCGCATCATCCGCATCAGCAGTCCAACGCAACCGGTAGAGGTGGGCGTTTACGATCCCGATACAGCCGAAGCCTTCCGTCTGGCGCTGGCCGGGAATTATGCCTACATCGCCGATCACGATCACAACGCCCTGCGCATCGTGGATGTGAGCAACCCAGCCAATCCGACCCCGGTGGGGGTGTACGTTGCGCCCTTCCCGGTCACAGCCGTCGCGGTCAGCGAGACGCTGTTCAATGGGCGGCGCTATGCTTACATCGCCGAATACGAGCAGAAATCCATCGGGTCGAACAGTTATCTGCGCGTGCTGGATGTCGCCAATCCGGCGCAGCCGACGAGCGTGGGGATGCTGCAAAACTGGGGGGGCGCGGCCAGCGACCTGGCGGTGGTGGACGGGCCTGGCAGCGCGCGCTACATTTACCTGGCAGATGGCTATCCGTTGAACATTATCAACGTGACCGATCCCGCCAACCCGACGCTGACGCTGAATATACCTGGTGGGTATAACGGAGGCTATCAAGGCGTTGCCATTGCTGGCAACGACGCCTATTTTGCCTACGGCGGTAGGGGGATGACAGTGTGGGACATCAGCGATCCCGCCAACCCGACGCAACTCGTGGAAGCCGATACTGCCGTGGAGGGCAGAGATGTCGCGGTGCGCGACGATGCCGTCTTTATCGCTGATTGGACCGGCGGGCTGGTGGCCTTGGCGGAGGCCGAGTTGCGCGCCGCGCCCGCGTCCGTCACCTGGCTGGCGGAGGTAGACGGGGACGATCCCACGCCGCACGCGGTGCAGCTCACCAGCACCGGGCGACCCATCACCTGGACAGCTACCATCAGCCCCACCGTCGGCTGGCTGGCGGTCGCACCGCTCTCTGACACTACGCCGGGGACCGTCACTGTTACCGCCCACATCACCGGCCTGGCAGTGGGCCGGTACACTGCCACTCTGGTCGTCACGAACGACGTGAACGGGGCACCTTCAACCGTTCCTGTCACGCTCATCGTGGCCCAAGACGTGCATCACCTCTATCTGCCGCTGGTCCTGCGCAGCAGCCAGTCCCCGTGAGGGGAACTCGGTTGCCCTGATTCCATCGCTATCAGTCAAACTGCCAGGGCCCACGCTCGCGGAGATCACCTCCGCCACGTGGGCCGGCTGGATACGCTCGGAGCCGGCCACGACGCCAGGCCTCGCGTGGGGTCCGCGATGGTTCGGGCTACGCGAAGCGTCACGCTTCGTATGCGATGATACACCCGCGCTGACATGTGCAGCCACCGTCACGCAAACTGTCTTGGTCTATACTGAATCGCCTCCGCCACGTGGGCCGGCTGGATGGCCTCGGAGCCGGCCAGGTCCGCGATGGTCCGGGTCAGTTTGAGGATGCGGTGATAGGCCCGGGCCGACATGTGCAACTGGGTCATGGCCGCCTTGAGCAGGCTCTTGCTGGTGGAGCCCGCAGGGAGGGGGCACGCTTCGCAGTCGCGCACCTCGGCCGGCCCCACACGTGCACCTGCGGCGCACGCGCAGGTGTGTCAGCGTTGGTGGTAAAGGGGGTATTGGCAAATCGCTCGCGCTGCACGGCTCGGGCCCGCTCCACCCGCTCGCGGATCCGCGCCGACGGCTCGCCCAGTCGGTCGTCGGACAGCTTTTCATAATCTACCCTGGGCACGTCCACGTGGATGTCGATGCGGTCGAGGAGGAAACCCAAGATGCGCTTCTGGTTTTCAGCATATTGCGGGAACGCTTCGGATGTGCTAAGATGGAACCAGGAGACACCTGACCATGTCGTTTCCGACCGTCCAGTCAACCCACAACCTGGTGCCGCGCCCTCGTCTGACCGCGCCTCTGGCCGCTGCGCCCACGCGCCGGCTGACCCTCGTCGTGGCCCCGGCCGGCTATGGCAAGACCACCCTGCTGCGCGAATGGGCGCACAGTAGGGGCGAGATCACCTCGCCCCTACTATGGTACACCCTGAGCGAGCTGGACAACGACCCAGCCCACCTCCTGGCCGGCCTGGCTGCCGCTGCGCGCCGGCCCCTCCCGGCCGGGGCTGACGCCCAGACCTCGCTCTCATATGCCCTGGCGCGGCTCTTTGCACCGGCCGCCGGGGCCGCGCGTTCACGCTGGCTTCTCGTCCTCGACGATCTTCACACCATTACCAACCCGGCCATCCACCAGGCCCTGGACATCCTGCTGAACCTCCCCACATGGCCGGTTCACCTGGCCATTGCCAGCCGCACCCAGCCCTCCCTGACTGCCATCGCCCGGCTGCGCGTGGCAGGCAGTCTGCTGGAACTGGATGAACAAGCCCTACGCTTTACCACGGCCGAAGCCCGGAAGCTTTTCGAGGCGAGCGGCCTGGCCCCAGAAGAACCAGACCTCGCCCGAGCCGTCCAGCGTACCGAAGGCTGGCCGGTGGCACTGGAATTGCTCCGCCAGACGGCGCGCCAAGCGGCGCGGCGCGAGAGCAGTCCAGATCTATTGGGCATCCTCGATCGCCTGGCCGACGAGCGGCCCTTGTTCGACTATTTGGCCGGGCAGGTGTTGAACGACCAACCGGCCGACGTGCGGCAATTTCTACGCCGCACAGCCCTGCTGCCCTACCTGAGCGCCGAGCTGTGCAACGCCTTCCTGGGCAGCGCCGACGCGGCCGCGCGACTCGATGCGCTGGAGCGCCAGCACCTGTTCATCGCCCGGCTGGATGAGGGCCAGGGCCGCCGCTATCGCTATCACGCCCTCTTCCAAGAGTTCCTCTGCTGCGATCTGGAGCAGGAGGAGGGGGCCACGGCGGTGAACGTCTGGCATCGACGCGCAGCGGCCTGCCTGCTCGAACGCCCGACCCTGGAAGAGGCGACGGTTGCCGAGGCCGCCGCCGTGGATCATCTGTTGGCGGCGAGTGACTGGTCGGCCGCCGCGGAGGCTATCGAAACCGTGGCTCGGCGGCTGGACCTGGGGCAGTTTACCCGGATGGAAGCCTGGTTCAGCCGCCTGCCGGCGGACGTGGTGGCTGCTCGCCCGCACCTGCTCCTGGCGCTGGGGCAATTGAGAGCCGGGCAGGGCCGGTGGAACGAGGCATTGGCGGCGCTGGCGCAGGCGGAGCGACTCTTCCTAGCTGACAGTGAATCGGACGAGTTAGCCCAGGTGTGGTACCAGCAAGCCTGGGCGCATGTTCGACAGGGTCGTTATGCACAAACACGGGACATCTGTCAGCAAGCCCTGGCCTATTTGCTCAGCGCCGGAGCCGATCATCTGTTGCGAGAACGGGCTCTAGTCTACAACCTCCTGGGGGGATGCTACTCCGAAACTGACGACCTGGTGCGCGGGGAGCAGTGTTTTCAACAGGCGCTCCAACTCTATCGGCAATTGGGGGATCGTCTCCTCGAAGCCGCGACGTTGAGCAACATCGCCGGCAACATTTACGTGATCCAGGGCCGGTTGGCGGAAACCATCGAACTCGGTCAGCAGGCCCAACGCATCCTTGACGAGTTGGGCAGCTACCGGGTCTGTTATGTGTTCACCGCCCTGGGTATGGCGTATCGGCTGCGGGGCGAATACGAAGCGGCCCGCGCCGTGCTGGAACGGATGCTCCAGTTGACCGACGCCCACCAGGATCGCATGATGCGCGGGTATGCGCTGTACGCGTTGGGCCACCTGCATCGGGAACAGGGCCGCCGGGAAACAGCCTGCGCCTGTTACGACGAAGCACGGCTGCTGGGCGAGGAACTGCAGGAACCTTTTGTGCTCTTTGAGCCGCGCCTGGGGCTGGCGCTGCTGGCCCTGACCGAGGGCGACCTACGAGAGGCCCACCGGCACGGTCAGTCTGCCCGGCAGCAGGCGCAGACAGTCGGCAACCGCTATCAAGAAGGACTGGCGTTGACGGCGCTGGGGCTGGTCATGGACCAGGGCGGCAACGTCTCCCAGGCCGAGGCGCACTGGCGCGACGCGCTGCGGCTTTTTGAGGCGTTGGGGGCTAACTATGACCAGGCGATTCTCCACCTCTACCTGGCCGATCTCTACCGGCGCGCGGGCCGGGACGAGGAGGCCCTGGCGCACTTGGACCACTCCCTGGCCCTCTCTGCCCAATATGGATACGATTTCCTTTACACGGTGCGCGAGCGCGGGCGCGCACTACCCCTCCTGGTTGCGGCCTTGCGAGAGACCTCCGAGCTCTCGCAGACCCCGGAGGTCTACCGGCTCCTGGCCGCCATCGGCCAGGAAGCCGTGGAGCCACTGCTGGCCTTGCTGGACAGTACTCCGGACTCGGTGCGGGAGCGCGTCATCCGGCTCCTGGGCGAGATCGGTGACGAGCGGGCGATCCCGGCGCTGCGCGCTCTCCGGGGACAAAGCCGGGATCGCCGGCTAAAAGAGTCAGTCCAGACCGCCCTGGACCGCATCGCGGCCGCTCCCCGGCCGCCGCTGCGCATCCTGGCCCTGGGCGGCTTCCAGGTCTGGCGCGGCGACCTGCCCATCCCCTCGGAAGCCTGGCCGCGCCGCAAGACCCGCCTGCTACTCCTTTACCTGCTGACCCAGCGGCACCCGGTGCCCCGCGACGAGGTGCTGGAAACCTTGTGGCCGGACCTGCCCCCGGACGCGGCCGGGCTGGCCCTCAATACCACCTTCTCCGACCTGCGGCACATCCTGGAGCCGTATCTGGGCCAGGGGCAGCCCTCCCGCTACCTGCGGCGCAGCGAGGAGACACTAGCTTTTGACCTGACCTGCGAGGCCTGGTACGACGTGCGAGCGTTCGAGCAGGCGGTCCAGGCCGGCGGCCCAACAGTTCAACCGGCCCTGGAACTCTACCGGGGGGACTTCCTGCCCGAAGAACCCTACGAGGACTGGGTCTTGCGCGAGCGCGAGCGGCTGCGCGCCCTCTACCTGAACACGCTGATGGCCCGGCTGGCGGAGTACGTGCGCGCCGGGGCCTGGCGTGAGGGAGCCGACCTGGCCCACCGCGTCCTGGACCGAGAATCCTGGCTGGAGGAAGTCTGGCGGGCGCTGATCCAGTGCTACGCCATGCTCGGCCGGCGCAGCGAAGCCCTGCACGCCTACCACGCCTGCGTTTGCGCCCTGAAAGCAGAACTGGACGTCGGCCCGTCTCCGGAGACCTGCGCCTTGTACGAACGGCTCAGGGCATAAAAAAACCCGCAAGGCCAGAAGCCAGGTTTTTCCGAAAAACCTGGCTTCTTTCCACGAGCGACTCAAAGCATAGTCCCGAGCCTCCCGCAGGGTTCAAACCTGCGGGAGATTGCTTTTCCCCTGTTATTGTCCTGTTATCTCCCCATGCTACACTCACTTCCGTCGAGTAGATTGCCCATCGTCTGCCGGGCATTGCCACTCATGGGGATTCGTGATACAAT
>JAHJIN010000202.1 GCA_018823415.1 Chloroflexota bacterium
CGACGCCCCGGACCATAAAATCACTATGGTCAGTTTATAGCCTTCCGGCCTTCGCCCGGCCCACGCCGCCGGGGGCTGGACCGGGGCCGAATTCTGGCCCCTAATAGCTTATGAGAAGGTAACTTCTGGTAAACTAAGCCCAGCCCCACCAGCACCGCCCAGACCAGAACCGCCGGCGCTAATCTGCCCCCAGACCAGCCCGGCCGGTGAATATGACCGCTCCCGCTGGACCACTGGCCCGCCGCCAGGCCAGCCAGCCCGGGTTAAAAAACGTGGCCCCCAGGTCCACTATCGCGGTTTCAACCATTCTGGGGGCTTCTCACAGCGCAAACGCGCCGCACATATCGTTATCTGGCTCGCTACGGACCATGTAGTTTCAGGCCCGGCGCGGGCCCGGCTACCCCGGCCAGGGCCAGCACCGGAAGGCACAAGACGCGGCCCCAGCCCAGCGCCCGCTCCGGGGCGGCCAGGCGGAGCCCAGCCCCTGTTTCTGGCGCTGACCATATTCTGGGGGCTTTTCACAGTACCGAAGAAGGATCGGACCGAGGCCACCCGCGCAGAGGTCATACACTGTACCTCCACCGGACGCTGCGGGTGATCAGGTTATAGCTCTGGCGTGGCTCTGTTTGACCAGCCGCGCATTGTGGCCGGGGCCTGAACCGCCGGTGGGTTGGGGCGGTGGTTCAGTGGTCCAGGCACAGTTGTTTTCGACCGGCAGTTTTTCTACCCCAAGACCCCAGTGGTCCTCTTTTCGATTAGCAAGTGGCTCTGTTTTGGATTGACAAAAACAACAGTGGGACACATGGATGAACACTGAGGCCCTGATGCGACTGCAGGCACTGAGGGGGTTCCTCAGTGCCTGCAAGGTGTGCAGTGGTTCAGTGGTCCAGGCGCACACGAAAAGCCGGCCGCGGGGCCGGCTTGCTCCTTCTACGAGACCAGGCCAGGCACCGTCCACGAATGCCTCACGAATCCACGAATACTGCGCCCTTCATTCGTGGATTCGCGACCCGATTCGTGGAGGGCACTCCATCATCAGGAGACTCACCGCAGCACCTTCAAGGTGTTCAGTGGCCAGTGTTCCACGCGCAAACGAAAAGCCGGCCCTGGGGCCGGCTGGCTCACCCCACGAGACCGGGGCGGGGCGCAGTGGCTGGTGGGCAGGTGGGACCAGACGCCGTCCAGGAATGCCTCACGAACGCCGGCGACGAATGCGCGGTTCCACATTCGTGCATTCGTGACCCGATTCGTGGAGGGCACTTCATCATCAGGAGAACCGCCGTAGTGCTTTCAGGGTGTTCAGTGGCTCAGTGGTCCAGGCGCAAACAAAAAGCTGGCCGCGGGGCCGGCTTCATCCGCAGCGGGGCATTGATGGGCACAGCCCATCCTACTTGCTGGGCCAGGCGCGACGCGAGTTTGCGGAACTCGCTCTCAAGGACAAGGATTACCTCGCTCATCCCGGCAGTAGTAATCAAAATCCCTCATGCCTTGCCAAAGGACAAACATGTCCGAAAATGCAGCCCATCCGTCGAGAGCGACCAGCAAGCCTTCTTCGCCGGGAACAAAGAACGACACGTACTCAAAACTTGTATCCGCACTCAAGGTGGGTTTCGCAAATCCACCATAGCCCTCGAGCCAGAAACCCTGAGAGAGGTAAAGAATCCTGAGATCATAGAGGACATCATTGCTATCTGGAGGATGGTAAGAATCAGCCATGATATGGCTGGGGTCTCCATAGACCTGGATGACGTCGCTCAATCTGAAGGATGTGTCGGGATAGGATGGATAGATAGCATAGATTGGGCTAGGCGGCGTACCTGCGTGGAATGACGCCACTCCCCCTTCTTTTCCTGTGTTCGCCCATTTCCATTTCACCACACCCCTTTCAGGGAGCAATGGCACAGTGGTTACCTCTACTGTAGCGACAATGGGACTACGACGCAGAATCTCAACCGCTTCCTCAACGGTGGTCTGCCCAGGCGTGATCCCCTCCCAACAAGGCGGACGACAAGGAACCCCCTTCAGCCACCGAGTTTGCCAGTCTTGCGGCAGCGAGGGCGTTGGCGAGGGTAGCTTTGTTGGTGAAGTAGGTATGACCGGCGTAGCGGTGCTGGGAGGCCCCGGCTGGGGTACACAAGCTACCAAACCTATCAGTGCCAGAGCTAGTACAATGGCATAACTGCAACTGTGTAAACCCATCCATTGTTTACACGAGGAAACAATGTGCAACATCTTTGCCTTCTCCTCAGATTGGTGTTAAGGTTGGCCTTCAATCAGAGGTCTTCCTGCTCGTGATTGTGCCACCGAGTCCAGGATCAACGCCATCGCCGCGGACTCGCCCACCAGAAACGTTTGGTGGATATCCGCGAGGGGAGATGATGCCCACTCGCTCATAAGCACTCCAGTTCGCCAGATAGGCGTTCCGGAGGGAGCATTGGACATCCCGCCGTGTAAAGCCCAGGCGCGACCAGTGACTTGCCTTTGACATCTGAAGCGCAACATAAACGACGCACGTTGTCTGGCCTCAAAAAGCCTTAATTGACAACCGCATTTTTTGGACTAACCGACCATGCTGGCGCGCAGAACCCACTTTGGCTGATTTCCCCTGGGAAAATTGCGGGGAATGGAGAACTTGTTCTTTTACGGACCCTAAGGTTGAGCAATTATTAGCGGAAACTTGCTCAAAACTGTACCTAGCATCTTTAGCCGAGCCGCAGCCTGATCATCGCCAGGCCACCCGCGTCGGTGGCGATATCCACCAGAATTCACAGGATGTAGTGCAACGAACAGTGCAAAGGTGTCGGCAAAGTCCTCGAGTGGACTGTGTCTTTGCTGTGCATTGCTAGTTGGCATTCCTTTCCATCCTGCTTCAGTCTGTACCCAAGTCCGGTGTGGTTCGACCTGCCACCAGCCAGTGGCGGCACGCCAAACGCCCGGTGCATCCGAGTAATGTCCAGGACCAGGCAGCGCTCTGTCGTCGATGAGATGTCCTATCTCGTGAATAGTTGTTCTAATTCCATCCTCCACATCATAATGGCCAACAGCACCAAAATTCAATCGTATCACAGTTTCCGATATCTGTTTGGATGACTCGCTGCCCATAACTCTTTCGAAGGTCAATTTCTGGTCCCCCCCGATGCCAAGGACCGCTTTCGGATCATACCCGTTCGCTCTCAAAGCTGCATCCACTCGCTGTATAGCCTCGAAAACGATTTTGTACTCGTCGATACCCCAGTCTGCGCCGGTGAACGCAATACCGTAATTGGTGAAATACCATTCGTACCACTCCTTGGTGCCTTTTTCAGGTTCCTCGCCCTGGTGCCCCGTTGGGTCTACGTACCGCAGGGGGTTGTTCAGCACGTAGCTGTACCTGTTGAACGCCTGCGGATTCCCCGCCCCCGGCACCACCGTATCCGCGCTCACAAACCGGCCCAGCAGCGGGTCGTAAAAGCGCGCGCCATAGTCGTACAGGCCAATTGTACTCTCCTGGCGCTGTCCTGTAAAGCGGTAGTCGGTGATAGGGTTACTGCCGCCCGAACGCATCTCGCCGTAGGGGTAATACCAGGTGTCCGAGTTGGTCACCTTCTGGCCGCTGCTATTGGTGAGCAACGAGGTGGAGCCCAGGTGGTCGCCGTGGAGAAAGTACAGCGTGCTGCCTTGCCTCATGGCAACCCGCTGACCATTGAAGTAATAGTACTTGGTGACCGTGCTGGTCTGGGCCAGCGGGGCGGCCAGGCCCGCCGCCCGCCCCGGGCTGGTGGCGGGTGCCCGGCCCACATTCCAGTACATCTCGCACCACACGGTAAAGACATTGCTCCCATAGCCCCCCGGGGCCAGGTTGTCGCCCCGCAACTCGTTCGCTGAGATGACCGTTAGTTGGGGGCTGGTTGCCGAGATGGACGAGCAGCCCTTGGGGTTGCTCTTGACCAGGCGAAAGCTCTGCGCGCTGGAGGAGGAGCTAGTGTAGCTCAAGCTGAACGACCCACTGCTACCAGTGACCTGGTAGGCCTGCTGCACCCAACTGCTGCCAGACAGACGATACAGCCGTACTGTGGCGCCGGCCACTCCAGGACCCCCAAAGGGGCTCTGGACCTGGCCGGTGAACTGCCAGGTATAGACCCCCGGGGTAGGCGTGGGCGTGGGGGTGGGCGGCGCCCCCGGGGTGAACACCTCGTAATGGTTGCCCACATAGACCGTGGTCCCGCTGGCATCGACCTTTTTCACCCGCGCCCCATCGCCGTCGTAGGTGAACGTGGTGGTCTGGCCGTTGCCTGAGACCTGGCTCACCCGGTTCTCGGCGTCAAAGACCTGGCTGTAGGTGGGCTGGCCGGTCGCCTCCCGGCGGCTGGTCATGTTGCCGTTGGCGTCGTAGCTCAAGCTGCCGCCGCCGCTGGTGCTGGTCACGGCGTGGGGCCGCGCGCTGGCGGGGCCAGACGCCGGGTAGGTGAGCGCCACCCCGGCCTTGTGGGTCAGATTGCCAATGGGGTTGTACTGGTAGCTACGGCTGTAAGCCCCAGCTACACCGACCAGGGCCAGCACCGGAAGGCACAAGACGCGGCCCCAGCCCAGCGCCCGCTCCGGGGCGGCCAGGCGGAGCCCAGCCCCTGTTTCTGGCGCTGCCCATATTCTGGGAGCTTTTCAGAGCACCGAAGAAGGATCGGGCCGAAGCCACCCGCGCAGAGGTCATACCCTGTACCTCCACCGGACGCTGCGGGTGATCAGGTTACAGCTCTGGCGCGGCTCAGTTGGACCAGCCATGCATTGCGGCCGAGGCCGGTATCGCCGAGGCGAAGAGACAGTGCCCCAGGCGCAGTGGTGAACCACTGAAGCCTGACATGACTGCAGGCACTGAGAGGTTCCTCAGTGCCTGCAAGGTGTGCGGCGGTTCGGTGGTCCAGGCGCACACGAAAAGCCGGCCATGAGGCCGGCTTTATCCGTAGCGGGGCATTGATAGGCACAGCCCATCCTACTTGCTTGTTCAGCGAAAGAACAGTAACCACCACACGGTTCCCACCCAGGTCAGCAGGCACAAAAACGAGAGCAGCAAGCAAATCAAACCCAGACCTAGGGCTTGATCACCCTCGTACTGACGCCATTTCCAGGGGTCCCATGAGCTCATACTGGGGAACGACATCCGTCTCTTGACAACACCATCAAATCCAGCTTTAGCGAAGGTGATGACCGACAAGAGCCATCCAAGAATCATCAAGAGTTCAAACCCAGAGATCGACTTCATGCAAGTATCTCCCGAGCACCCAGATTACCAGGGTCCAATATACTGCGGAGTTCTTTGGTAATTGACGAAGATATTCGCAAGCATTTGTTCGGTGTCCTGGTCCCGTGTCCACACCGTCGTGATGTCGGAGGCGGACACAGGTGGACCCGCAACAACTAGCAATGGAAGGCTTTGACTCATGCCTAGACCGACCTCGTATCCAGTTATTACGTCTTTGCCATCGTTGAAAGAGCTGATCGATACGGGGCCAACGCCAACGGACTTGGTATTGCATTCGCCCGCGTATTCGGAAATATCGTTTTTGATACCCGTGCCACCGATAACCGAGAGCGTGACCCCGGCTTGCGGCCAGACCCAACCCTCTTGGTATCCATTATCGAAACCGAACTTGAAAATGCCGGCCTGCCCTGTACGTGGGGAGTAGATGGCATCACGACCAAAGTTCGCAAACCACGGACCAGCGCCGATTGTGAAATTGACACTCCCGCCATAGAAACTGGTATCTCCAGGGTTCGAGTCCTGATAGCGAGCATCCGTAGGCGCGGTTTGTTGCCACACGCTTTCCCAGGTACTGCGAACGGCGTCGCCATTCGGCTGGGTCCATACCATCACCGGGTCGTCCGGGGTTTCCTCAAAGGCCCAATGTCCCGTCGGGTCGGTATACTTGAGCGGGTTATTGAACACATAGCTGTACCTATTCAGCGCCTGCGGGTTCCCCGCCCCCGGCACAATGGTATCCGCGCTCACAAAGCGCCCCAGCAGCGGGTCGTAAAATCGCGCGCCATAGTCGTACAGGCCAATTGTACTCTCTTCAAGCTGCCCTGTAAAGCGCCGGGCGGTGGAGGTGGTCCCGCTGGTGTAGCGCGTCTGGCCGTAGGCCTGGTAGCGCAGCTCGGTCAGCTTGTCCCCATCCACCGGGTCCAGGGTCAGGCTGGTGCTGCCCAGATGGTCGCTCAGCAGGTAGACCAGGCCATCCGTGCTCGTGCCGTTGCTGGCCCGCAGCGCCACCCGCTGCCCGCCCAGGGTGTAATACTTGGTCTGGGTCTTGGTGCTGCCCCGCCATTCGTAATAGTTCCCCACGTAGGCCACGTTGGCCCGGCCCCAGACCTGGATCTCGACCCAGTGGTTGTAGATGTTGGCCGTGGAGCCATTCACATAGTCCCGCACGTAGCGCACGCTGCGGGCCGTAAAGCTATGCGTCTTGCCAGCCGCCGTCTCGGCGTACTCGCCCGACACTGCGCTGTCGAACACCGTGTACCAGGTACTGCCGTCGGCGCTGACCTGGGTCTTGGTATTGTGGTAGGTGCGCCCGTCGGCGGCATAGTGCCAGACCACCACCTGGTCCACACTGTAGGCGGCCCCCAGGTCCAGTTGGACGTAGCGCAGCCCCGTATCCGTGGTGTAGGCGTACTCCCGGCTGGCGCTGTCCCCGCTGTCGGCCCAGGCGTCGCCGTTGGTGATCACGTCGGGGTATATCAGCGTCGTCCCGCTGGTGGTGGCCTTGACGCCGGCGGCCAGGTTCTGGTAGACGTTGTTGGACTTGACGCGGGTGCCGTCGCCGTCATAGACATAGCTGGC
>JAHJIN010000203.1 GCA_018823415.1 Chloroflexota bacterium
AATACCCGCGCCATTCGTACGCGCCAATGTCTATGCCCAGGCCCTGGGGCCGGGGCACGCCGTCCGCATCGTGGTCCGGGGCCGGAGGCACGCCGGCCGGGTCGCCGGCGTCGCGCGCCGCCGAGCCGGGGAGCAGGTGCAGGTCATAGAGCGCCGGCGCCACAAACTGCACCGGGCCGGTGATGGCGTGAGTATTCGTGAACAGGCCGTCCGCCGTGATATCCACGCCGTTGGCATTGAACAGGTTGTAGCTCAGGGTCGGCGTCACCAATCCGATATCCACGCCGACCGTGTGGCTCACGATGATATTGTTCGTCAGTTGCGCCGGGGTGAGGTTCCAGTAGTCCAGCCTCATGGCGGAGGCGTCGTTGGCGTAGAACGTGTTGTTGGTGACCGGGGATGGCACATCGTTGCTGCCATAAGCGCTTTCCGCGTTCAGGAGGGCCGCGCCAAACCGGGAGTGGTTACCAGCGATCACGTTGTTGGTGACGGTAAAACCGTCCGTTTCGCCGATGTACAGCGCGCCGCCGCTGGAGGCATCATTGCCGATAAAGAGGTTGCTGTCCACGGTGGCGTGGGCGCTGGTCAGATGGGTCTCTTCGATGGCGAGCAAGACGAGCAACCCCCCGCCATTGCCCGTACTCTGATTGTTGCCGCAGTTTATGCGGCAGGCATAGTTCCCGGTGAAGCGGTTGTACGCTACCTCTGACCCCAGGGCGGTCAGTCGCACCCCGCCGCCAGCGCCGAGCACAAACTCACGGGACATACCGTCCAGCAGTGCGGTATTGCCGGCGAACTCGTTGTGGCGGATGGTGATGCGTTGCGAAGGGCCTTCTCGGCCTCGATTGACGGCAATCGCGCCGCCATCCACGCCCTCGCTCCCAATAGTGACCTGGCCTTGCATGGCCGCCACGTTGCCGGTGAAAGTATTGGTCGCCACCAACAGATCCGCCACGGTGTAGGCGGTCAGAGCGCCGCCCTCGCCAAAGGTCAGGACATCCGGGCCGCCGCGATGAAGCACCGCGACGTTGGCGGCAAAGGTGTTGTTCGTTACGGTGACGGCCTGGCAGCCGCCCAGCTCCACGCCGCCGCCCGAGTTAGTCTCCAGTCCAAACAGCGACGACCAGTTGGCGGTGATGGTGTTGCCGTCGAGCGTGATCCGGCTGCTGTTGTCGGCCAGGATGGCGCCGCCATAGCCACTGCCATACGTGCTTCCCACATTCTGCTCAAAGGTATTGTTCGTCAGGGCGATGTCTGCCGATTGCAGCACAAACAGGGCGCCTGCCCCCCCGGCTTGCGCCGGGAAGGTCGTGCCAAAGTTGGCGCCCAGGTAGCTCTGCGCAATCGTGCCGCGCGACACGTTGTTCAGGACGATGGCCCCGCCAATGCCGCCCATATGTCCTGGCCCCTGGGCGGCCGAGTTGCCTTCACAATGCGCCGATTCGATTTGCACATCTTGCGAGTCCAGCACCAGTACCGCCCCGCCCCAACCGGCGCCGCTGCTGCTGGCCACGTTCCCGACAAAGGCGTCATTGCCAAGCACCACATTGTTCGCATCCTTGACCATGACGGCACCGCCCATGCCCGACGACCCGAGCGGTCCGCCGGCTGCGACGTTGTTGAGGAACGGGTCCGAGTCCCAGATCTGGGCGCCTGGCGATTGATCGATAAACACGGCCCCGCCGTACCCGGAACCGGCGGTAGACGCCACGTTCGCCAGGAATACGCCGGTTTGAATATTCGCGCCCGGCGACTGTTGCAGGAACACGCCGCCACCGTATCCGTCGGCCCCGGCACTGCCGACGTTTTGCTGGACCTGGACGCTATCCAACAGCACCGAGCCCGGCGGCGCCTGGACAATGCCGATGCCGCCGCCGCAGCCAGCGCCAGACCGGCTGGCGACGTTGGCGCCCACCATCAAGTCGGTGAGGGTGACGGCCGCGCCCCGGCTGTAGAGACCGCCGCCGCAGTCCACGCCATCGGCGGTGGCTGCCATGCGCTGGGGCCGGGCCTCGCCCGCCGGTTGGCCGGCCGCCGCCTGCTGGGCACGCAGCGTCGTGGCCGTCAGGTCGTCGACGCGTTTCAGCATCTCGGCATAGCCGGCGTCGCCGCCGGGCACCAAGCCCTGCTGATGCAGACTGTCCAGGTGGCTGCGCAGCTCGGCCGCCCGCGCCTGTACGTCCAGCGTGGTGGCTTTTGACGCATCCAGCGCGGTATAATGAGGGTGGTAGGACGCCGGGGGCGGTCCCAGCGGCTCGGCTCCGATATCAATCGCCTCAGCGCCGCCCAGGCCGGAAGCATCTCCTCCGGTCAAGATGAATCCCTGCATGGTGACTGTCACCGCGCCGGTATCGGTCAGGATGGTCACGGCCCGGCCCAGGCTGTTGGCATTGACGATGGCATAAAGGCCCGAGTGGATTTCATAGGTCGTAGTGACGCTGCCGACGAGGGTCAGGCTCTTGGTGATGACCAGGTTTTCCGCATAGGTCGGGTATGGATCGTAGGGGTCGCCGGTCCAACCCAACACGAGGATGGTGTCGCCGGGCTGCGCCGCGTCGATGGCTTCTTGAATGGTCGCATAGTCGGCCGGCACGCGCAGCTCGGCCTGGGTGGGGGTGGCGCTGGTTGCCGGAGCCGCCAGGCTCATGACGGCCAGGACGGTCAGGATCAGGGCCGCCGTCAGGCCCGCGGTCACGCTGGTTCTGGATGTCGGTGTCATGGTATCCTCCTTGACATTCGAGCAATCTGAGGTGGTCCGGCATATTCGGGAATGTCACGCTGGGGACTCGGTTCATCCGCACCTTCTTGCGTTCAAGCCCAGCCTCCCGCAGACTCGGACCTTTGCCAATGCCAGATCGATGGTGCGCTTGACTACGTACCAGTGAAATTCTTGCACAACGAACAAGAATTTCACCGCAGAGCGCGCCGAGGGCGCAGAGGTTGTCCGTTATCTGCTCAGCGTTCTCGGCGATCTCGGCGGTTAACTCTCTTGTTTGGCTCTGGTTCATCCAGGTTAGGATATTCTCTTCGTGTTGTTCGCTACTGCCTATTGCCGTAACACCAGCCCTTCAATTCTTCCCCCTACGGGGACTGGCGCAGGGCAAGCGGCAGGTAGAGCTTGTAGTCCACCGCGCCGGCGTACTCGTGGACGCCCAGGTCATAGCCGCTGCCGACCGGCCGCGGCTGGCCGTCGATGTCCGTCGGTACGCCGCTGACCACGCCCCGGTCCCGGGCCTGCGAGGCCGCCGTGATGTGATAGCCGTCGACGGCAAAGGCCGGCGCGCCGGTGTGGGCCTGGTCAACCTGGATCGTCGCCGTGACGGATACGGTGTTGCTGATGTTATCATACCAGAGCACGCCGT
>JAHJIN010000204.1 GCA_018823415.1 Chloroflexota bacterium
GCACCGCTACCTCGCCCGCCGCCCGCCAGATCGTCACCGTGACCTGGCTGGCCGGCTCAGCGCCCAGGACCGGCTCGGCTGCGGCGCGCACGAGGGCGGTCGCTGCCGCCGGGTCGTCGGGATGCTGGGTCAGGTACTGGGCCGCCTGGGCGCAGCCGGCGTCCAGGGCCGCCTGCACGCGCCAGGCCCGCCCGAACTGCCAGGCCCCGCCCAGCAGCAGGCTCAACACGACGATGGCGCTGACCAGGTCGGTGGCGGCCAGCAGGCTGAAGCGGGACGTGGCCGCCAGGCCCCGGGCCTCCAGGTAGGCCTGGGTGAGGCGCCCGCGGCGCGACCAGGGCCGCCGGGTCCAGAGCTGGCCCCACCACAGGGCCGCCGACCAGACCACGCCGACCAGGCCGGCGCCCACCGCCACCGCCAGCAAGATGCCAAAGACCGCTGCTAAACTCGTCGTCATGCTACATCCCTCCCGTGACGATCCGGCCGCGCTCGGCCGGCCAGGTGGTGGCCGGCGCCGGGCTGGCGACCAGGGGCGCCAGCGAGACCCAGAGGTCCTCCCCGCTTTCCGCCAGGCACTGCACCAGGCGCCGCGCCTCCGCGGGCCGGACTTCCAACAGCAGAATCACCTGGCTGCCCCGCCCGGCCGAGGTCCTGGCCGGGTAGACTCCGCGCACCGGGGCGCGCTCCACCAGCAGGGCCGCCGCGTTGTAGACGTTGACCCGCTGGCCGGGCTGGACCTGGCCGGCCAGGGCTTGCGCCGGGGGCAGGCCCAGGGCCAGGACCTCCGCGCGGGGGTCTGCGGGGTAGCGCCAGTCAGCAGCCGACACGGCCTGCGCCTGGTAGATCAGCGTCCCGGTGGCGATGGCCGTCGTCGCCAGTTGCCCCACGACCTCGGCCGGGGCGACGTACACCGGCTGCTCCTGGGCCAGCACCGCCGGCAGTTCCTGGGTGGTGAGCATGTCGGCCGTGATCACCGTGTACGGGGCAATGGCGACCCGGGCCACCACAAAGGGCCGGGTCACGACCAGGCTCTCGTACTGGCGGGTGCCGTACCAGCCGACGCCCACGGCCAGGACCGTCGCGATCAGGGTGATGACGAGCAGCGCGCGGCGCATGTGACCTCCATCCCGGGACTGCTGAGTTGCTGTTGACTATATTCTAACCGATCCGGGGGCCCTAGATGAGTAACGGTTTAGGCCAATTTCGTTACCTGGCCCCGGCTGGTTTTGGTGACATAACAAGTTCTAGTGTTGTTATAGACCATCAGTGGCATTTAAATGAGGTAGCGCTGCCCCAACGGCGGCCGATTACGCCGCCTGGGCTGGCTGGAACCGCAGCGACACCTGGCCCCGGTGGACCCGGCAGCCCGGGCGCCGGCGGTTCACGCCGGAACGCTGGCCATCGACCCACACGCCGTTGCGACTGTCCAGATCCCGCAGCACCCAGGCCCCGCGCTCCCAGGCAAGCTGGGCGTGCGCGCGCGAGACGGTCATCACCGCCTCGTAGCCCAGGCCGGGCAGCTCGACCACCGGCACCGTGGCTTGCACGCCTCGGCCCAGCACATAGGGGCCCGGCGGCGCCAGCAGCCACTGGCCGGCGCCCCCAACTGCTGCCGTCGGCAGGTCAAGCACCAGGCTGACCAGCGCCGCCGCTGCGGGCGGCTCGGTCGGCCCGGGGTCTGGTTGGAGCCTGACCGTGGGCAAGTCGTCGTCCGGGCGCCGCAGCCACCAGGCATAGCCCACGGCCAGGAACAGGACCAACACGAACACGATGGCCGCCAGAGTTATCAGTAGGTGCATCTCGGTACCATCCCTTCTACCCCACCCGGGGGTGACGCCGTAAGAATTCGGTCAGGGTCTCGCCCAGGGCCGCTGGGTCATCGGCGTAGGCCTGATCGGTAAACACGACCCGACCGTTGCTGTTGGACTGCCGGCGCCGGCGCAATTGGGCCAGCGCAGTGTCGGTTTGCACCAAGCCCTGCAGCGTGAGCTGCATGGTCGGCCAGCGGTACGTCGCCGTGCCGACAGGCGTATTCTCCTCGTTTCTCTACGCTCGTTCAGCCACCCGCCACCACCAGGGTTGCACTGGCGATAGCAAAGTTCGAGAGCACCGCTTTTCTGATCCGGCGCGCCAGTTCCATGAGTTGCCTCTCCTGTTACTGAATAAATGTCCTTATGGTGAGGATGAAAAAGATGAAAAAGTCGACAAATAGCGCACGCTCTCACTCTGACAACCGCTGGAGCTGCTGGAGCAATAGCCGTTTCTGTGGCCCCAGTGGGTCTGACCAGGCTTCGGCTGGTGTCAGATAACCGGCCGCGATCAGCAGGTCCTCCGGGAACGTGTATATCCCATGCTCGATATCAGTCAGCTGGACGGCCAGGCTCTTGATGATCAATGGAGACGGCCGGCGAATGTGCCCCCGCTCCAATTGCGCGATATACGACGGGTTTACACAGCAAGCACGGGCCAGCGCACTTTGCGGCAAGCCCAACTCTACGCGCCGCTGTTTCACGAATGTTCCCAACTCGGACGTGGCGCTGTTCACAGGCCCTGCTTTCTATCCAGGTCTTGCACGTACACCCACTGTCCACCCTGGTCATCCTGAAAATAGCCGATGTAACGGCCCGTTGAATCGCTGATGTAGGGCGCAGCGGCAGACTGAGCAGGATGCAGGGTCACGTGTAACTGAGTCATACTAGCCACCTCACCTCGCTTTACCGGAATACCAGAGCGCGATCAGGTTCAACAGCAGGACCAGCGCCAGGCCCCCGGCCAGTACCAGGACGGCCCCGTACCCCGTTTTATCCCACAGGCTGACCGCAAAGCTGTACCCTATCGTCACGATACTCTGGCCCCAGCACGTAATGACCACCCTCTGGCCGAGAGTGGGCGGCGTGTCCGGCCGCAATACGGCCTGTGCTAGTGGGTTCGGCTGCCCGGCTGCTACCAGTTGCTGGGCATAGGCCGCGGTCTTCTCCCAGGTCGCGACCTGGGTACCGTCGGGAAAGACCACGTGCATCTTGCCCCAGCGACGTCCCTCAGCCAAGTTCAGCAGCATGACCAGGCCCAGCGCCGCAAACAGCACCAGCCCGCCCCAGTCTGTCCAGACCAGCCAACCCAGCATCGCCACACCCAGGCCACAGCCCGCGACGTAGATATTCCGGCGGATGGCCTGGTTGACCTGGTAAGCCAGTATCAAGCTATCCATTGCGCCGGCATCTTGCTCTGCCTCCAGCCGCCGGCCCAGGTGCAGCAGGCGCTGCACCTGGGCGTCGGCAAAGTGGCAAGCGTAGGCTTGGTCAAAATAAGGACCATAATCGGGATGGGCAGTGACAAACACTGCCACTGCCTCGCGGGTGGCCGGCCTGACCGGATCGCCGTGCAGGAGCCAGCTCAACGTGACGTGCCAGGCGCGCGCAATCCAGGCGCGGGCAGCGCCCCAATTGGTGGGGTTGGAATGCTGGTCAGTCATGGGTCAGCCTCCGATCTCGCCCTTGAGCCGGTGATAGTGCGTCCGGGGGCTCCAATTCTGGTCGACGAGCGAGAACGCGGCCTGCTCGCTGCCCGGCGCCAGCGGGGCATAGTTGAGGTTCCACAGGAAGGCAGCCCCAACCCCGTCGGCCCGCATGAGCTTGAGCGTGGCCGCCAGGTAATCGCCCAGGGCGTCCTCGCGGTTGTCGCGCGCGTACTCGTAGCCCGGCTGCGGCTCGGTGGTCGCGGCGTAGCCCACCTCGGTCACCCACAGCGGCTTGCCCGCGGCCCGGGCGATGGCCTGCAGCTCGCGGTAGCGCAGGATGTAGAACGAGGCGTGGCAGCCGTAGGTGGGATTGTCCGCGCAGCGGCTGTTAGGCTGGGCCTCGGGCGGATTGTTGAACCCGCTGGCGTGCGCCCCCACCGCGTCGCAGTACGCCAGGCCGCCGGCGGCCTGGACCTGCCGCAGAAAGGTCACGTCGTCGATGGCCGTCACCCCGTCCCCGACCCCGGTGGGCGTCAGGCCGGCGCTGATCACCACCACGGCTGGATCCACGGCCTTGATGCGGCGGTAGGCCTGTTTGAGCAGGGCCGTGTAGGTCGCCGGGTCGCACGCGCCGCCGTACCATTCGGCCTCCAGGTTGGGCTCGTTCTCGACCTCGATGGCCTGGACCTGGCCTTGGCCCGGCTGCGCCGGATTGTTATACCGCCCCACCAGGGCCGCCACAAAGTCCCCGTAGGCCGCCGGCCGGACGTCGGGCGCGCTGGCCCACAGGGGCACCTTGGTCACGCTGAGCAGCAGGTGGAAGCCCTGGCCGTGGGCCTCGCGCACCGCGTCGTCCAGGAAGCGCCAGTCGATGGCGCGGTCCGGGTCGCCCTGCAGGTCGCGCCAGGGCACCTGGACGCCGAGCCAGGTCACACCCAGCTCCTGGGCCAGCCGCAGGGTGCGCTCCCGGTCGGCCGGGGCAATGAGCAGGTTGGCCCGCACGCCCACCCGCATGGCACCCCCCGCTGCAGCAGCCGAAGCTGGGGCAGGCGCGCTGACTGCGGCAGTCGGCTGCACTGCGCCAGTGCCGCCCGATCCCGACCC
>JAHJIN010000205.1 GCA_018823415.1 Chloroflexota bacterium
ACCGAGATCCCGGATCTCACACCCGAAGAGACGGCGTGGATCCAGGCGGACCTGGCCCCGGTTGACATCTGGGACCTGGAAGAAGAGGAAGCGGCAGCCCTGCGCGAGCGCACCGAGCTGCCCGAGTTGGATGGACCATGGCCGGATTTCGCGTGGGAGTTCGACATACTGCAGAACTCTCTCTGGCTGCACGCCGACGAGCAGTTCAACCTGGACCACGTCGCCAGCTTGGCCCGGCGGTTCATCCGCCGGTTTCGGCCGGACTACCGGTTCAGCATTGAGTGGGCCGACACCTGCTCCACGCCGCGCACGGATTCCTTTGGCGGCGGTTGGGCTGTAGTCACGGCGACCGAGGTGATCACCGGCACGACCGGCATGGCGGTCATGGAGACCTTGCACCGCCTGGCTGGCGCGTACAAGGCCATGTTCAAGTACCTGGTGGTCGAAACGGACGCCGGTGTATATGACGAGACCGCCCCGCAAGTGCTGGACACCAAGGCCCAACTGGACGAGTACCTGCAACAGTGGGCCAAAGAACACGGTTACGAAAGCTATGACGACTATTGCGCCGACGATCATCCGCGGTGCGATGTCTCATGGCACGAGCTGGTGATCCAGGCTGGCGAACTCAGCCCGGATGCAAGGGTGGTGGTGGCATGAGCACTATGTGTCAGACCATCAAGCGCTATCTGGTCGCCGATCCGGATGGCATCAAGGCCCCGCGAGTGTTGAACACCTACGAAGAACTGGAAGAGTGCCTGAAGCAGTGGGCGGACGCAGCCGGGTACGCGAGCTTTGCCGAGTTCCTGGGCGACTGTTGCCCGGACCAGCGCATCCTGTGGTTCGAGATCATCATCACCGGCAGCGGGCCAACCCTGCAGGTAACGGTCAAAGGATCGCCGAGGACCCGCACTGACTCACCATAACCCGCTGGGGGCGCTGCCCCACAGCGGGCGCCCCTCCCTCAAAAACACCTTGAAAGGAGGCACACACAGCATGGCCCAAACGCTGTCCGCAGCGTTTCTCACCGAGTTTGGCGAAGGCGACCTGCTCGCCTTCCTGGAGATGGCGCGACTTGGCTTGCTGATCGCGCCCGACCGGATCGCGGAGGAGATGGACCTGAGCGACGACGTGGTCGTCAATCTCCACGACCGGCTGTTCCATTTCCTGGATGCGGAGGTGCTCGCATGACACCCCCACTGACTCTCACCGAAGACCAGTATCTTGACATCTACCAGCTCCTCGCGGAGCGTCAGGCCCTGACCGAGCGCATGGACGCAGCGGCGACCAAACCCACGGCTGAGGCCGTTGATCTGGCCGAAGAACGGGCCGATGTCGACAGTTCGCTGGCCGACTGGCTGGTCGAACTGCTGGCTCCGTTGCCAGAGCCGCCGCTCCCGCACACCTCGGAGACCTTGCTCCAGTGCGCGTGCGGCTTTACGGCCAATACCCGTGAATGAACGCCTATTCAGTGCACAATCTGCATTTCGACGCTTGAGATCATCGCCCGATACCGCGAAGTGGTTGGAAATGCACTGATTTGTTGGCCTGGAACCCGTTTCTGACAGGTTTCGGATGCCAGCAGGGTGTTTCTCAACGCCCTGCACGGTAGTGATGCGCTTCTTTAACGGGTGTGGGGCTTGAAAGTCGCTGAACGGGTATTCATTCACGGGTATTGGCTTTACGGCCAGTGAGCACGAATTCGCCCGGCCCGGGCACCTGCGGTGCCCAGAATGTGGCCGGGGCGAAGCACACCTATCCGATGCGGAAGAGCTAGTTCTCAGTCCCGTGGCCCGGCGCCGACTCCATATACTCATGGCCGAACTGCCCGATTCGACCCCGATGCAGATCGTCGAGATCGTCCTGGGCGTCGTGGATCCACGGAGCATCCAGGACCTGGCGAGGTGACGACCGTGATAGACCCATATCTGGAAGTCGTCGACGCCACGGTGATTGGACTACTCACGCAGCCCTACGAGTTCTGGACCCGCGACGGCCAGCAACGCATCGGCCGCCGCAGGTACTTTGCGGCGGCCGCCGAGGCCGAAGCATGGTTCGCCGAGCACTACCCGGACGAATACCGGCAGGGCGTCGAGATGCGGTGCTACGACCAGGTCCCGACCATGCCCGCGTTGCAGTTGGCCGATGGCACGGTGCTGGACCTGGCGCCCGGCACAACCGTGGCAGTAGCCCAGTTCCCGCCCCGGGCCTGACGCAGTTCTACCTTGACCAATTCACTGTTAACCGTCCCACATCAGGGCGCCGCCAGGCCCCTGGAAGGGGATGGCGGCGCCTCACTACTTACAGGAGGTGCCTTGTGACAACGACAACTGATAACTCGGCCGCGTTAGCGGCCCTGCTGGGCACGCACGGCGTGCCCGAAACGAGCATCCCGGCGCTGGTCGCCGACGTGCTGACCCAGGTCGCGGCCATCCCGCCCAACCCGGACTGGCAGACGCGCCGGGACCTGCGCGCCGCCTTGCGGCAGACCCTGGTCGCGCACGGCGTGCGCTGCTGGGACACCGCGGCGTTTGTCGAGTACCACTTGCTGCCGGACAAGCCGTTCAAGTGCGAGCGGATCCATGGACACTATATGTCCACGCCGTTATCCATCGCCGAGGCCGAACCGACCGGGTTCGCCGGCCTGGATGCCCGCTTTCACAGTTGGGCGTCAGACGGTCAGATACAGGTCAGGGTTGTGGTCTACCCGGACAATCATCCGAGCGTGGAGCAGATCCTCACCTTGCCGTGCCACTGGGTGCGGCCGGATATCCATCAAGGAAATGGGACGTACGAATTGCCGCCCACGGAGTGGGTCCGCGAATGCCAGGTCCGGTACCCGGGCGCCAGCTGCTTCTTTCGCGTCGGCGACCGCCTGGAAACCTGGGACCCGCGAGTGCCCAGCACCACGGTGCGCAGCATCATCCAGCCCGGCCAGACCGACCCCACCGTGCGCCAGCTCATCCCGGCCGCCCGATGGTCCGAGATGGACGAGCTGGCCCTGCTGGCGCGCCTGGCGGTGCAGTACGCGCCGGTTGCGATTTGCCGGCACTATGGTGGTCGCGAGGATGCCGCCATGGTAGTGCATCCATGGGCCTGGGACAGACCGTCCGAGTCGCCTCGCGTGGGGTCAGACACCGCCATGCTCGCGGGCTATCTGTTCGAGCGGCCCACGGGCCAGCCGGTGGTGCGCCTGGTCCTCACGCCAGATAGGGAGCACTATCAGGTGTTCCCCGATCCAGACGGCGAGGACCTGGCACTGGTCGAGCGCCTGATGCCGACCCAGACTATCGACCGGCGCCCGGGGTGCTTTTATGTCGGCCAGCGCTTGCTGTTGCTACAGGCTGGCTACTATCTGATCATCCAGCGCAGTCCGACCCAGGTGCAGGTCATCACGCCCGAATCCTGGGAACTGTTGCGCCACACGCCCTACTATGCCGCGCCCGACCTGGGCACGGCCCAGAACCGGGCGCGAGACTATATGGACGCGGCCGAGTTTGCCAGGTGGGCCGATCACCCGACGATGCGCGCCATCCTGAAGCAGTGGCCCGGCGCAGAGGCCGTGCGCGCCCTGTACAGCAAGTATTACCTGCTGGAAGGGCGATACGGCGCAGCGGTGCGCACGGCGCGACGGAACGTCGTCGCCGAGATCGCCGCAGCGCTGCCGGTTATGCTTCGGGCGTTCTGGTACGCAGCCCGGGAGGGAGGTGTCTCATGGCAACCGGCCAGATAACGATCAACAATGCCCACGTATTCCAGGGCGGCGGCAAGCACGCCCTGACCCTGGAGGTGCGGCAACCGCTCTCAGCCCCAGATGACGCGCCCGGCCAGGTGTGGATCGACGTCTACCTGCCCGGCGAGCCATGGCCGTATCCGGTGACCGTCAACGGTATCGACCTCGTCGAGGCGGTGATGGCGGCCCTGAACCTGGACCGGTACGCCCGCAACGGGGCGTGAGCTATGGACGTGCCGGCCACAACCCGCCAGATGGTTGGGGTCTCGGGCTGGGCGCTGGCGTATAGCACGCCGGTGGCCCATCTGGTCTGGTCCCTGAACATCCTGGCTGCTGACTTGCCGACCGCCCGAGAAACGTTGCTGGACCAGTTGACCTGGCGGCTGTACGAAGAGACGCGCCTGATCGCTGGCCCTTACGTGCGTTACGATGCGTAGGGACCAAAAGGACCCGGCGCGAGGACCCGGCCGGGCAATCGCATCCGCGTGCATCTCAAACCCGAACCGGGGACGCTGCGCCCCGGCCGGGTCACCAGCGTCCCCCTCATCAAGACCGAGGAGGACAACATGCAACAGGCACTCTTTGCCGATCCGCCGGAACTGCTGCCGGTGGTAACGTGCCAGAACCAGACCCAGGGCGCAGCCCTCATCGGGACCGGCGCCAGCCAGCACCACACGCTGCAACTGGCCCTCTCCAAGGCCGAGCGCGCCTATGTCGTCGGCCGGCTGCAGGGCGAGAAACACATTGACGTGCTGGCCCTGCAAGAGATCGGCCTCACCGAAGCCGAGATCGCGCTGTGCCTGCTCATCTGGCAAGCGCAACACACCCGATCCTACGGCGTCGCGAGCCACGTGCCACCAGAATCGCTGCTGTATGCCATCCATGCTCTGGATTACCTGCCGCGGACCAACGCGGCCGGCCAGATCGACACGGTCAGCTACTACAGCAGCGTCTATGGCAGTCGGAGCAGCCAGCACAACCAGATCGACTACTGGCTGGAGGTCAGCGAGCGCACACGCGAACGTGCTCTCGCGAGCGAGGGCCGCCATGCACAACTGCGGGGTGATCACGCGCTCGTGGTCGTGCTGCGCCAGGTCGTGGCCTGGTGCCAGGAGTTCGAGGCCCGGCATCCGCGGCCCGAGACTTGGCCCACCGCCACCACCTCGCG
>JAHJIN010000025.1 GCA_018823415.1 Chloroflexota bacterium
TCAAGGTTTCGAATCAAGAGATGCAAGCCCTGAACCTCCACCGCCGTCGCATCTGCCCAACCTGGAACTATGTGATCAAGCCACGGGTGGCGTCGCCATGATCGGGTTGCCAATGTCCGAAGTTGTTTTTGGACAACTCCTTACGCTAGCCCACCGGCGGGATCGTGACGGTGAGGATATAGCTGGACGTGGCCCCGGTGTAGGGCTTGAGGCCGATGTAATAATCCTGCGTGGATGGCAACGTCCCCGACCAATCGCGCGCCTCAGCGTGATCCGAGATGAGCACGGTACCATCCTGGCCCCAGATGACCAGGATCACGTTATCGCCTTGCGCCGATACGTTCACAGTCATGGCCTGGCCGGCCATCGCCCGCAACGACCATACATCCATCTGTCCACCGGCCGTGGTGCCTTGCTCGGTGGCCGTGGTGCCGCCCAGCGGAAACTGGATGCGCCGGGTCACCGGCGTGGGGTTGGGGCCGGGCGGAATGCTCACCTGGAGCATGTACTCGACCGTGGCGCCGCCCACGGCGCGCACGTCAATGAAATAATCCTGCGTGGTGGGCAGCAGCCCGCTCCACTGGGCCGCGCCCACGTGGTCCGAGATGAGCACCGTCCCGTCCTGGCCCCAGATGATCAGGATGGCCTGCCCCTGCGAGGGCACCACGTTTACGGTCATGGTCTGACCGCCCTGGGCCCGCAGCACGTAATGGTCTGCCTGATTGGCTGCCACACGGCCGTATTCGGTGGCCGAGGCGCTGCCGGCCTGGAACTGGATGCGTTTGACGCCGGGCTGGGGGTTGGGCGCCGGGCTGGCCGGGATAGTCACCTCGAGCGTGTAGGCCGCGTCGGCGCTGGACATGGACTTGACGTCAATGGCATAGTCCTGGGTGGTGGGCACGGGCCAACTCCAATGGGTGGCGCCCACGTGGTCCGACAGGAGCACCGTCCCATCGGCCCCCCACACGGCCAAAACCGCCTCGCGTTGCGGCACGCGCAGGGCCAGCGACAGAGTTTGGCCGGCCAACACGGTCAGCACATAGCGCGTCATGCCGCCGGCCGGGACGGTGCCTTGCACCACGGCCATGGTGGCCCCGGGCTGAAACTGGATGCGCGTGGCCGTGTCTGATGATGGGGCCACGGTGGGGGTGGCCTCGGTGGGCAGTGGGGTATCGGTGGTGGCCGTGGGCGAGCCGGCCGGAGCGCTCGCCGCCGGGGTGGCCTGGCCGCCCATGGTCAGGTCGCAGGCCGCGCTGGCGAGCACGAATACGAACAATACGCCGCAGATCACAAAACGCCGTTTCATGATGCTCCCTCCCTGTAAAGTTGTGGGCCACGCTACGCGCGTCATCTGCCTCACGTAGCTCCCTGGTATTTATACCGGCTGGATGCGCTGCAAGATGGCTCGCAGGCGCTCGTAATCATCCTGAAGCAGCCGGGCGACCTCGCGGCCGGCTTGCAGGGCGCAGGCGGCCGGGTCGGACCGGGCCTGGCACGCGGCGCGCACGCTGGCGGCCAGCACCTCGTCAGCCTGGGGCTCGGGCAGGCCGGCCAACACCATGCGCAGATAGGTCAAGCGCTCAGTAAAGGCGCGCACCTCGTCATCGGTGCAGGGGAATACCGAATAGTGCAGCGGGGGGGGCGCCGGCGGCAAATAGTGATAGATGGCCGCGCCATCGCCAAAACCCACCACCAGGGCCTGAAGCCGGGTACGCATCACGGCGGTCAGGTCTGGGAACTCGCGATAGATGTCCTCGTCGATCAGGCCCTCGCGGCTGCGCACCGACACGTAACCGCCCGGCGGATCAGACCCGGTCTCGACCTGGGCTACCAGCCCATAGATCCAGCCTTCGACCGGCTCTTCTTCTACCCGGTGCCGCAGCCGGGCCCGGGCCTTGATCAGGCTACCCAGGGCCGGCGCGCGATACAACTCCAGGCACCCTACCGTGAACAAGGTGGTGCTGGATTCCAGTACCTCACCAAAGCGTTCTGTCATGTCACCCCTCACCCGGCGTACTACCAATGGTTCAAGTATAGCCGGGCAGCGACGCGGTGTCAAGGGCGCTGGCCTGGGGGGGCTTGCGCGGCCAGGCAGACCGGTGTAGAATACTGCCAGTGTCGACCCGTATCTCCAATTGCCCTTGAGCGTTAACCAAGTGAGAGCCATGGAATCAACAGACGAAGCCCGCCTCATCGCCCGTGCCAAAAAGGGAGACCCGGCTGCCTTTGCCGAGTTGTACGACCGCCACCACGAGGCTATTTATACCTATGTGTACTATCGCGTAGGGGGTGACGCGCCGGTGGCAGAGGACCTGACCGGCGACGTCTTTGTGCGGCTGGTGGAGCACATTGATCGATTCACGTACCAGGGGCGACCGATCCGGGCCTGGCTCTATACCATCGCCCGCAACCTGGTAACCGACCATCGGCGGACCCAGGCCCGGGTGACGATTGCGCCGCTGTCAGATTCGCTGTGCGATAGAGAGCACAGCCAGCCCGCCGCGGTCGTGCAGCAGCGACTGGACCAGGAGTGCCTGGCCACCGCGCTCCAGCATTTGACCGAAGAACAGCAACAAGTGATCGTGCTCAAGTTCATCGAAGGTCAATCCAATGCCGAAATCGCCGCGTTACTGGACAAGACCGAGGGGGCCATCAAATCGCTCCAACACCGGGCCTTGGCGGCCCTGCGGCGTGCGATAGAAAAGGAACGTTGCTATGAACCATGATCTGGACCTGGTCCTGAGTGATTGCCTGAGCCGCCTGCAGGCCGGCGCCAGCGTGGACGATTGCTTGGCAGATTATCCGGCCCTGGCCGCCGCGCTCCGGCCCGATCTGGAACTGGCCGCAGCCATTCAGGTTCTGCCCGCGCCGCAGCCGCGGCCCGACGCGGTGCAGGCCAACCGCGAACGCATGATGGCCGCTGTTGCGCGCCGCCAGCAGACTGCCCCGGTTGCGGCGGTGTTGCCCATACCCGTATCCGAGCCTCTCCTTTCTCGTTATACAAGGCGAATCTCGGCCCTGTTCAAGGGCCAAAAGGAGGGCAAAGGTATGGTTTTCGCGATGAAATTCGCCACAGCGGCCATTGTGGCCATGATGAGCCTGGGCGCCATGAGCATGGGGGCTGCAGCCGTGGCCTCAACCAACAGTCTGCCGGGCGATGCGCTATACCCGGTCAAGCGCGCCATCGAGGATGTCCAGCTCACGCTCACACCGGGCGAGGGTGCCCGGCAGCAGTTCCAGATCGAGCTGGAGGTCCGCCGCCGGTACGAGGTGCAGGCAGTACTTCAACAGCAGCGCCGGGTAGAAGTGCAGTTCTGGGGCACCATCGAGTCGTTCGACGCGGCCCAGTGGGTGGTAGACGGCTTTACGGTCCTGGTAGACGGCCAGACCCGCATCGTGGGCGAGCCAGAGATAGGCTTGAAGGTGCACGTGCTGGGCATCACCCAGGAGGATGGGAGCATCCAGGCCAGCCAGTTGACCGTCAAGAACGGGTCGCCGGCCCAGCAAGGCCCCGGGTGGGCCACCCCGGGCCCGCACGGAACGGGCACACCACAGGGCACACAGACGAAAAAGCAGCAGGGACCGCAGGCCACACCCGGCCCGCAGGGCACCCAGACGCAAAAACAACAGGGACCGCAGGGCACACCCGGTCCCCAGGGCACGCAGACCCAGCAGCGCGACCAGGACCGGGAATGCACGTCCACCCCGATCCAGCAGCGTGACCGAGATCGAGACGGCACGCCCCAGGCCACGCCCAACCCGCAGGGCACCCAGGCCCAGCCGGGCGCCGGCCAGCAGAATCAGGGGACACCGCAATCTGGTGGCTCCGGTGGCGGTGGCCACTGAACCGACACCAGTGCGTTACAGGGGCGCGACCCGCGGGTCGCGCCCCTGTTTTTGTGTAGGACGATAACTGCTACGGGAACGACTTGAACGCCAGCCCTTCAGTTCTTCAGGACAAGCGGCAGGTAGAGCATCTGGTCAAGCCAGTTCTGCCAGTAGCCGCTGTGTATCGCATAGTCCGTATCAGTGGCGGGACCGGCCGCCCATTGGCCCAGCGTGCCGTCCAGGGCATAGCTGGCACTGGCGGCCCGTTCGCCACCGCCGGCCAACACGTACCACGACAGGTCAAAGCTGGTCGAGGTCTGGGCCATAGCGGTGCCGGCCAGGAGCAGCACCGCCAGCAAGACGGCCAGCCCACCGAGCAGGATTTGCTTGTTCATGACGTCACCTCCTACTGCAAGGTTACAAAGATATAGATCAGTTTCTGGCCCTTGTCCAGCGGCTCCAACGCCTTGCCAAAGACGGTGCCCGGCACCGTGGTCCTGATGCCTTCGATAATCACCTCGGCGCCCCTGGCGGCGTAGCCCTGCTGCCCGGCGCTGGACAACAGGTCGCCGGGCTGGATGGCGCCGGCCAGCGCGCTGGCCTTTACCTGAGCCGGCCCCTGCACTACCAGCAGCAGGTACTCGCCGGGCTGTGCTGGCTTCTCGGACGTCACCTCCAGGCCTGGTTCTGCGTCCTCGGCCAGGGCCTTGATGTTGATGCGCCGGTACACCACCCCGGCCACGGCGGTGCTGTTGGCAGAGTCGGCCTTGGTCACCTGGATCAGCGGTGCGCCCACCTCTTCCCGAGGCGCCAACATGCCGCTAAAGACTACCACGTCCCCGGGCTCCAGAGCCTCGCCACCTCCATTCTGCGCCACGTTCATGATCGCGCCGGCCAGATGATAGTTGAGCGAGTAGAGATTGTCGTATGTGTGCAAGCCGTAATTCCGGTCGGTGCGATCGGTGTTGCCCTGCACGCCTCGGTAATTATGGCTGTCGCCATACACGCCCCAGTTGTTCCAACTGGAGCCCCACGTCCCCCCGGACTGGCCGATGCCCACCACGCCCCAGGCCCCGCCGGGCATGGATTTGTCGGTGACGTCGCCGGCCTCGCCGCGCAAGGCCTGGTTGTGCTCGCTCGTGGCATAGACACCCCAGCCCCAGTTGGCCGTGAAACGGCCAGCGTGGTCGTAGATGGCGGTGCCGTTGGTGTCCACCACGATGCCATCGCCTTCGTTGCTGGTAAAGTGGCCGCCCCAGCTATCGTCGCTGTGGCCCCACACCCCCCAGGTACTGGAACTGTAGCCGTACACGCCGTAGCCGTTGGTGGACTCGCCCCGCACCCCATACCCGGTGGCGGGACTGGTGCCCCACACGGCGTTGCCATTGGTATAAAAGCCATCCATTTCCACCCTTAACACCGCGCCATCGCTCGTTGGGGGCTCTCCCTGGATCTGCGCCCCGGGCCGCAGGCTCATGGCGTACATGGTGGGCAGCACCTGCACGCGGGGGATCAGGGTCTCCCACGTCCCGACGCCGGTCTCACGCACCCGGATGCGCAGCCATAACTCCTGGCCGTGGACAAGTTCGTGATCCACGTTGATGTCCGTGCTATAGAGGCCGTTGGCGATGATCTGGCCGTTCCGTGTGGTAGTCGGCCCGACCTGGACGCCACCACCCGAGAGCGACCACAAGGTGAACTCGAGGTCGTAGGTGCCGCTCAGGGGCGCGCCGGTGGTCGGGTCGGTAAGCCGGCCCTGGTAGCTGATGGCGGCTGTCACGGTGCCGCCGGGCGTGTCACTCTGGCGGCGTCGGTCCCTGCGCCCCGGCCCCGCCGGCCGCTAACGAGAATGCCAGCAGTGCCACGCCGAGCGTCCCGATCAACGCAATGATTTTCAGGCTCTTCATGGTATTTTCCTCCTGTGGTTAGTGTGTTTCCTCTCCACTCAAGTATTTATGGCATCACCTCCTACTGTAGGGTTACGAACACGGGCACGGTGCCGGTTTTCGGATCGTAAGGCCCGGCGACTTTGCCCAGGATGGTGCCGGCCGGGTACTGGGCATCCGATTTTTGGACCTTGCCCGACACGGCCGGGCTGACCAGATCACCGATGCGCAGGTTCTCTGCTGCCGTGGCGCTCACCTTGACTGCCGGCACCAGCCCATTGGTCACGATGGCCATGTAGCCGCCAGGGGGAATATTGCCCTCGACAGGCTGAACGTCTACCGACTTTTGCCCTGGCAAACCGTCCGGCATCTCCACTTCTTGTACCTGCATGGCCTGAACCACCACACCGACCACCGCCGTGTCTGTTGCCCCACTGGTCTTTTGGACTGCCAGCAGCGGTTCGCCGCCCACGATCAGCGGCGTGGCCACCCCAGCGATGGCGACGACGTCTCCCGGCTCCAGGGTCTCGTTGCTGCCATTGACGGCCAGCGTGCGACCGGCGCGCAGGGAAAAGTATCCTCCGGCGACGTAGATGCCGCCCACCCCGGGAAAGTAGCCGTCGTACCAGCCACTTGCACTATAGGCATAGATGCCCCGGTAGTTTCCAGAGAGAAAATAGCCGGCGTAGCCGTCGTTGGTAGATGTGCCTTGACCATAGGCACGGACCCCGACCCGGCCTGTAAAGTACCCGCCATAGCTAAAGTCGCCTGTTGCCGGTGCTTCGCCCCGTACCCCGTATCCGTCGGTCTGGGTTTTGCCCAGGATGCCGCCGCCATAGGCCGACGCAGAGGTGCTGCCGTTGTACCCGTAGACGCCATAACCGGTGGGCTCTGTGCTCTCGCCGCGCAGACCCCACCCGCTGGAGGTGTTGGTGGCCATGACGATGGCATTGGGCACGTCCTCGCTGCCCTCGATTTGTGCTCCCGGCCGCAGGCTCAGGGCATAGGCTGTGGGGACCACCCTGATACGTGGTATCAGGGTCTCCCAGGTACCAACGCCGGTCTCCCGTACCCGGATGCGCAGCCACAGCTCTCGGCCATCCACATAAGACAGCGGCACTTTTAAGGGCGCGCTGTACAAGCCGTTCGCGATGACCTGCGCGAGCCGGGTATCATCTGCCCCAAGCTGGGAACCCCCACTTTCAAGCGACCAGAAAGTGAATTCCAGGTCATACGTGCCGCTCAGGGGCACGCCGGTGGACGGGTTGGTGAGCCGGCCCTGGTAACTGATGGCGGCTGCCACGATGGCGCCGGGCGTGTCGCCCTCCGGCGGCGGCCCTTGCGCCCCGGCCCCGCCGGTTGCTACCGCGAAGGCCAATAGCGCCACGATGCCGATCAATGCACCGATCTTGATGTTCTTCATGTTCATTACCTCCTGATTGATGGGTTAGTAGGTGGGTATCCGCAGCAAGTTAGATATTGTACCTGCTCTTGGCTTCTTTGCCACGTTGTCTATGGCAAAACCGAGCTGGTTTTGGGTTTTGTGGGGACGAGATGATGGGTTATTGAGCGCAGGCGGCCTGGAACTCGAGCAGGCCGGGGTGATTGGGGATCAGCAGCAAACCACGTGCGGCGATCTGGCAGGCCTGGTCGCGTTGACCCAGGTTCCAGGCGCAGCGCGCCGCGTCCAGATAGAGGTCGGGGTTGTTTGGGTCTGTGTCCAGGGCGGATTGGTAGGCCAGCAGGGCCGCGTCGAGCCAACCCTGTTGGCAGTAGACGTGTCCCAGGCCCTGGTGCGCCTCGGTCATGGCGGGCGCCCAGCGCAGGGCGTCGCGGTAGGCGCGCTCGGCGCCGGCCAGGTCGCCTTGCGCCAGCAGCATGTCGCCCAGGTAGCGATAGGCCCAGGCGTCAGTATTGTCCAGGGTGATGGCCTGGTGGAACTGGGCCTCGGCGTCGGCCAGTCGGCCCTGAGCCACGTAGCACAGGCCCCAGCCGGTGTGGAGCATGGCGCTCCCGGGGAACAGGGCCGTGGCTTGCTCATACGCCTCTGTTGCTTCGGCCCAGCGCCCCCATTCGGTGTACAATTCGCCATAGCCAGCCCAGACCCGGTAATCGCCGGGTGCCAGCCGCTGGGCCGCGTCTAGCGCCGCCTCCGCTGCCTGAAGCGCAACAGCCGGATTGTCGCCCCGGCGCGCCAGTTGCAGGTGGAGCCAGCTCAGGTGCAGGTGATAGGCCGGCTGCGTGGGCCACAGGGTCGTGGCCTGCTGCACGGCGGCGACATCGGTGCTGTTGGCGTAGGCGTCGGCGGCCAGAAGGGCCAGGCTGGCCGGCACTACGATCAGGAGCAGGAGCGCGGCGAGGAGGTCTCCCATCCCCCGGCTCCTTCCCCCAGCGGGAGAGGGTTGGAGTAGGGGAGATATTCCACTCCGAGGGTCCCGGCTGTCAAGTGTTTGGGGACCGATGAATCTCTCCCTCCCCCCGGCTCCTGTGGGGCCGGACCATGGCCGCTGGGAGGGGGAGGGCGGTGCCCCGGTTGCTAATAGCCCCAGCGTCAGCCAGAACAGGGTCGCCGTGGTCGTTACCGGAAAGCTGAACTGCGCCTCCACCAGGTATCCCACGGCGGCGGCAAGGCCGGCGGCCAGCACCAGGCGCGCCTGGCGGTCCGACGCATGAGCCAAGGCCCGCAGCCCGGCCGTCAGAGCTGTTCCCACCAGGGCCATATAGGCCAGCAGCCCGAGCGCGCCGGTGGACGCCAGCGTGTCCAACACCAGGTTGTGAGCGCGATCTACCAGCACGGCCCGGCCTTGCAAGTAGACCAGCTCTGGCGGAAAGACGCTGGTAAAGACCTGGGCGAACGTCTCCGGGCCATAGCCCAGCAGGGGCCGGGCAGCGATGAGGGGCAGCGTGGCCCGCCAGATCGTGGCGCGCGCCCCGATGGAATCTTCTAACCCCGGAAGCAGAGGCAGCGCGAGGAGGCCGGCCATCAGCCCGGCCAGGCCCACCAGCCCACTGACCACCGCTAGCCGTCGATACCCGCGCTGCCAGGCCCACGCCAGTACCAACACCGCACCGGCCGCCAGTGCCCCCAGCCACGCGGCCCGGGCCGTCGTCGCCAACAGGCACGCCAGTTGCCCGGCGATGAGCGCCGCATAAGCCGCGCGCCGGGGCCAGTCGCGTGCCAGGTACGCGGCGGCCAGCGTGAGCGGTAACACCAGCACCAGATACGCACCCAGGAAATTGCTCCGGCCCAGTGTGCTGATGATCGGCGAGCCATCCACGCGCCAGCCCAGCGGGTCCAGCCCGGCGGCTTGCAGCAGTCCGTAGGCCACCACCGGCGCGCTGCCCCAGGCGATGGCAGCCAGCAAGCGATGGGTTTGGGCCGGCTCGCGCAGCCGGTCCATCACCAACAGGAACAGCGCCAGGTAGCACAGAAGCGTGATGGTTCCTTGCACCCGGTCATAGGAGCCTTGTGTGCTGAGCAGGGGATTCACGGAGAAGAGTGTAGCCAGGAGACACGATACAGGATACAAGATGCTCGATGTAGAACTCACGCCATGCTTGGCATCCGGTGCTGTGCATCCGGCATCGTGTATCCGGCATCCGGCCAGCCATGCCGCGCCCATCACGGCGATTGCGATCCACAACAGCAGCGCCTTGGGCAATTCGAAGGGGTTCCGGCCCCAGGGCGCGCACCACAGGGGCAGACCGGCGGCCAGCAGCAGCCAGCCGGCCTCGATGATGCGCGCGCCGGGTGATGGCATTTCGTTCATGGCGATGTTCCGCCTGGCTGAGACGATGGTTCCTGGGGTGGCCTGGCCCGCTGACGGCGGTGCACCAGCGAGCCAGGCCAAGTTCTATCAGCGCCAGAATCGCAGCAGGCTCAGCGCCGCCGCACCCAGCAGGGGTAGCAGGATGGCGCCGGCCCCGGGGCAGCATCGGCCCCCGGTCGGTTGGCCCGGCGTCGTGGGCGCGCTGGTGGGCTGCACACCGGGCGCAGATGTGGTCACCGGAACGGTGGGCGCCGGTACAGGCGGCTGTCCTCCGCTGCCCAGCAGCCCGATGTCATCTATCCACAGGGTGCCCTGGGTGTTTTCGTCTAGGATGATGGCGATGCTGGTGACCTGGGCCGGGTCGAACTGGGCCAGGCCGCTGGCGTCGGCCCAGGACGCGCGTTGCAGGCTGCTCCAGGGGATGGTGACCTGGGACCAGTCGGGCGGGGCCTGAACCCGCGTCTCAAAGCCGGTGGGGTTCTCGGGGTCGCCAGCAAAGACCATAAACAGGAACGATTGGCCAGCCGGGTTGGCCCGGAGCCACAGCGACAGGCCGGCAGTGCCGCTCCAGTCCTGGCGCGAGTCAAAGTAGCGGTCGCAGCCACCCCAGCCGCCGGCCGCGACGGTGTATTGCACGCGCATGGCGCCCTGACCGCTGTGGGTCACCTGGCTGTCTAGCTCCAGGTCCACTTCGGTGCCGGCCCCGTCAACGTTGGCGGACCAGTAGTCCAGGCCCTGCTCAAAGTCCTCGATGACGCCAGCCGCTGGCGCGCCGGCCGCCGGGCCGGAGCCGGGCGGGGCGGCAGTCGGTTCGACCGGGGCAGTGGTGGGCTGTACCGCTGCCGTGGGGCGCGGCGCGCCGCCCTGAAAGCCGCGTATGGCCTGATCGATGAAATCCACAAAGATGGGGCCGATGGTCTGGTTGGCGCGCACGTTGGGGTGCGCGTCATCGTTGCTGTCGCGGTATTCAGGCCGCAGAAAATTGTCTGCCCCGGCCAGCAAGTCGAAAAAGTCGAACGTAAAGACGTTGGGATGGCCGGCCAGGTATTCGTCCGATTTCAGCCAGTTGGCAAAGGCCCGGGCCCGGGTGGCCTCTGCGGGGTTGCTGGCCCCGGGCACCTGCGGCGGCGGGGTGAGGACGATAAAGACCTTGTCGGGGAATTGGTCCATGCGGTTACGAATGGTGTGATAGTAGGCCTTGTACTGGTTCAACTGGTCGTCATCGCCAATGTTGCTGGTGGGAAAGCATGACTTGAAGGCGATGACGTCGTATTGCATCAGGTAGCTAAAGGTGTTGTCCGGCGGGTTGTGGAGCGGCTGAGAAAAGATGGCGGCGAACCCGTCCGGGTCCGTATTGTCGTCGGGTACGTCAAAGTTGCGGCCGGTGGACGAGCCATCGGGACCGCGCAGGCCGTCGCCGTTATAGCCGTGGTCCCAGAACTCGTAGCCCCGGGCCGTGAGGCCCTCGCGCACGCCGCCCTGGTTAATGAGGTTCTCGCCGGTGGAGTGGTGCAAAAAGATGATGCTTGTGGGCCGCTGAGCCTGGATCGCGGCCGGCCCGATCAGGAACGCCAGAAGCAGCGCCACGGTGACGAGCGCGCCCATGCGGGATGCCGTGCGATGGGAATACCAGTGGATCATGTTTCACCTCTTGTGTGATAGATTTTGGTCACCTAACCTGGATAAACCAGAATCGAACGAGAAATTCAACCGCCGAGATCGCAGAGAACGCTGAGCAGATTATAAAAAACCTCTGCGCCCTCGGCGTGCTCTGCGGTGGGTTTTCTGGCTCGATGAGCAAGAAAATCACTGCAACGCCCTAAAAGTTCTTGACGATGAGCGGCAGATGGATGAGAATGGTGCCGGTGAACACGTCCGAAAACTCGGACGTGCCATCCGCCGCGCCGGTGGCAGTGGCCGTCAGGTAGGCATAGGGCAGCCGGGGGAGGGTGACGGCGAAATCGCCGGCCGGGCCAGCCAAGGCCCACCACAAATAGTCCTCGCCTTCGCCATCATTGTTTCGGCTGGCATAGACGTCGACGATGCAGCCCGGGCACGCCGAGCCGGAGACGATGCGGTGCTCCGGGTCAAAGTCCGTGATGAGCGGCGCGTCGATGCCGTGGTTCGCGCCATTGGTCAGGTGGATGCCCAACCCAGTGTTGTCGTGAATGCTGTTGAACAGAATGTCGTTGTCAAAAGCCGTGGGAGTATCCACTGCCACGCCGTCCCCGCCATTGTACGCGATGTGGTTGGCAAAAACGCCATTGCCCTGTGCCCCGATGCTGATGTGGATGCCGTCATCGGTATTGCCCAGAGGTGTGGTATCGTCGGCCGCCACGCCCACCAGGTTCCCGTCAACGAAATTCTGCACCGTGCCGCTGCCTTCTACCCAGATGCCGGTGCTATTGTCTGCAATGACATTGCCGGTGATGCCATTGTTGTGCGCGCCGTTCTCGACAAACACGCCGAATTGGGTGTTGCCCACCGGCGCCAATCCGCTGGCGCGGGTGCCGATATAGTTGAACCCCACCATGTTGCGGGTCACACCGGCGCCCGACAGTACCACGCCGTGCTGGCCGTTGCCCGAGATGACGTTGCGCGCGCCGTTGCCATCCCAATCCATGCCCACCAGGTTGCCCTGGGTATTGCCATACACGCGCACGCCATATACCTGGTTCGGCAGCGCGGCGGTGCCGGCGGCGTTGAGGCCGATGTAATTGCCGGCGATGGTATTGCTCATGGTATCCACGCCATAGATGCCCACGCCGTCATAGACATTGCCCGAGATGACGTTGCGCGCGCCGGCCGCTGTGCCGCCGATGGTATTGTAGCGCGCGCCGTCCTGGATATAGACCCCATCCAGGAGGTTGCTCAACTGGGCCGTGCCGGCGGCGTTGGTGCCGATATAGTTGCCCCGCACCGTGTTGTGGTCCGTGCCGGCGTCGACGATACGCACGCCATCTTCTTTGTTGCCCGAGAGGACGTTGCGCGCCCCGGCCGTTCCGCCGCCAACAGTGTTGTATTTGGCGCCGCCATAGATACGCACGCCGCAGATGGCGTTGGGGATGGGGAGCAGTCCGCTGGCGTTGGTCCCGATATAGTTGCCCGAGACGGTGTTGCTCATAGTGGCCGCGCCGTGGATGCCCACGCCTTCCCAGTCGTTGCCCGAGAGCACGTTGCGTTGGGCCGGCGTGTTGCCGCCTACCTGATTGTATCGTGCGCCCAGGCCAATGAACACGCCGCCATAGCCGTTGCCCTCATCGTAGGTACCGGTTTCGTCGGTCCCGATATAGTTCCCGGCGATGACGTTGCCAGTGGCCCCGGCGTTCCCGATCCCGACGCCGTTCTGAGCGAATTTGTTGATGATCAGGCCCATGATCTTGTTGTCGGCCGACGAGATGGCCAGTCCGTTGGCCGCTCCAGCCATAGACCCTTTGATCTCGACCACGAGGACGGCCGGCGTGGCGGCGGTGGCCGGGACCGCGCCGGTCTGCGTGTAGCCGTCGATGGTGGTGCCGCCGCCGGTCAGGGCCGGGAGCAGGCTGGTGGGCTGGATCTGCCAGACGCCGTCGATATAGTTGGGGTCGGTGATGGGAATATTGAACTGGATGGTTGAGCCGGGGCTGGTGTTGGCGTCAATGATGGCCTGGCGCAGCGAGCCGGCACCGCTGTTGTTGGTGTTGGTCACGGTGTAGGTGGCAGCCCGGGCCTGCCGGGCTGGTCGCGCGGCCAGCGGCAGCAGCAGGGCCACGACCAAGAGGACGGTCAGGACGGATTGGCGTGACATGGTGTATCTCCTGTGGGATTGGTTCTATTGTATCACACGCTGTCCAGAGGGCGCATCAGCCGGGTTGCGTATGCCGGCCTGCGCCGCGTGACCTGCGGCGCGAGGGAACCCGCTATGCCTTGGGGGCCGTGGCATCCGAAATCTGCCACAACCCGGTGACCGAGGTCTTGCGATATTGGACGCACGGCGTCCAGGCCCCCAGGGGCCGGCGACAGCCCCGGCACGACGTTTCTCCCTGGCGTCGCTTGCAATAGCTGCTCACCACGTACTCGAACACCTTGGCATTACGGATCGCCAGGGCGATCTCTTCGGCGATGGAGAGGAGCAGCATTTGCTCGTCGGTGGTGAACGAGCCATCATCGACCTTGTTCAGCACCTCCAGCATGCCGATCTTTTCCTGGCTGATGCTGAGGGGCACGGCGATAAGGCTTCGGGTCTGAAACCCGGAATCGGCGTCAAACTGGCCGCAAAAGCGCAGGTCATTGCGGGCATCGTTGACGAGCGCTGGCTCCTGGTTCTGAAAGACGAAACCGGCGATGCCTTCGTTCACCGGGAGGGTGGCCCCGCTCAGGTCCATCTGGGCTGGTCCGGCCACATGGTAAAAGCGAAAGCGCTGCATGTCGTCGTCCAAAAGCAGCACCGAGGCGGCCTCGGCTGATACGGCGTCCATGCAGCAGTACAGCACGCCCTCCAGCAGTTCGTGCAGGTCCAGCGATTGGGCCAGCATGGAGCTGATGGTCAGGTAGGTGTTCAGGTGCGCGATCTGCCGCTCGAACATGGTGCGCTCCACCAGGCGGTCCACGGTACAAGTCAGCAGGCGCACGAGTCTTTCCAGCACCGGGGCTGCCGCCGAGACGGTCTCCTGCGGCAGGTCCAGCCCCAGGAAGCCGCAGCAGTGGCGCCCGCTGGTCAGGGGCCACAGTACCAGACGCAGGGCAGTTCCCGGCGCTGGCGAAACGTCCAGGGTCACCGGCGCCGCGCCCGGGCCGGCGGCGACGGTCTCGAACTGTTTGGCGCACCGGCGCTCCAGCGCGGCAGTGGCTTGAGTCGGCAGGCCGTGGGCCAGGAACAGGGGCGCCAGCAGTCGCGCGTCGGCGACGTACAGGATGGCTGTGCCCGAGCACGTCAGGTCTGCCACGGCCGGCAGCACCGACTCGGCCAGATCGGCCCAGGTCTGCGACTGACCGGCCCGGTCAACGAACTCGAGCAAGCCGTGTGCGTCTTGGGTCCAGGGATGCGGGCTGTCGCCCGCAGGGGATGCTAGGTTAGACATGGTCATGGCAATCTCCTGATAGTGCTATCATAGGGAGCGCGATCGAATCGCGCTCCCTATTGCCGGTATCGTCTAGTGATTGCGCAGCACCAGGGGCAGGTGCAGCTTGCAGCCGCCGGTAAAGCGCTGGGCCCAGATCTCGAATTCGCCGTCGACGCCGTCTTCGCCGGACCAGACCACCAGGTATTGGTTGTTGTTTACACGACTATACGCCGCCGCCGGGGTCTGCGCGTCGCGGTTGGCGTCGCCGTCCGGCCCCATGTCGCTCAGGCGCGTGTCGGTGCCGACCGAATTGCCCGTGGCAGCGTCGACGCGCTGGCCCCAGATCTCGAACTCGCCGACGCCCAGCTCGTCGTCTGCCCACACCACCAGGTACTCGTTGTTGGCCCGGTCATAGGCCACAGCCGGGTTGAGCGCGTCATAGTTCCCATTTGGGCCGACGCCGGGGTTGCTCACATAAAAGTCATCGAGGCCCAACTGGACGCCATTGTATTGCAATCGCTGGCCAAAGACGTCAAACTGGCCGTTGACGACGTCATCGCCGGACCACACCACCAGGTACTCGTTGTTGGCGCTGTTGTAGGCGATGGCCGGGTCATTGGCGTCATAGTCGGGGTCGGTGTTTGGCCCCATAGTCGAGATGCGAAAGTCGTTGGCGCCCATGGCCCCGCCCGAGGCATTCAACCGCTGGCCCCAGATCTCGAGCTCGTTGTCGGCCCGGTCGTAGGCCTGGTCATCGCCTTCCCAGACTACCATGTATTCGTTGTTGGTGCTGTTGTAGGCCACGTCGGGGTATTGCGCGTCATAATTGACGTCTCCACCAGGCCCCATGTCGCTGATGCGGAACTCGTCGGCATCCACCCATTCGGCCATGGCGGTGAGGCGCTTGCCCCAGATCTCGTACTCGCCGTCTACCAGGCCGCTGCCGTCATCGTCGCCGTTCCACACCACCAGGTATTGGTTGTCGGTACTGTTGTAGGCCACGGCCGGGTTGTAGCCGTCATAGTCTGCGGTGGTGCCCATGACGCTGATGCGGACCATAGAGCCCAGCAGCCCCCCGGTGGCCGGGTTCACCCGCCGGCCCCAGATCTCCTGGTCGCCATCGGCGTAATGGTCGCCGGACCATACCACCAGGTATTCGTTGTTGGCGCTGTTGTAGGCCACGTCAGGATAGTATCCGCCATAAGCTGTGTCGCCGGCCGGTCCCATATAGCTGATCCGGAGATCGGCACCGATCTGGGCGCCGGTGGCGGCGTTCACCCGCTGGCCCCAGATCTCGAACTCGAGGGTGGTGTCGTTGCCGTACCACACCACCAGGTATTGGTTATCCTGGCTGTTGTAGGCCACAGCCGGGGCGAGGGCGCTGTAGCCCGAATCGTTGTCTGGCCCCATGCTGCTCAGGCGAAAGTCATTGCCAATCTCAGGGTCGATGAGCACCGGGTAGGCGGCCTGGGCCAGGGCAGTCCCATCCACGGTGATGCGGGTCTGCGTGGCCGTGGCCTGCATGGTGGCCGGCAGCTCGCGGCCGGCGGCGTCGTAGACGCGCACGTGGCCCAGGCGAACGGCGCCGTCATCTGAACGCCAGCGCCAGCCGGTGGCCGTTTCCTCAAACTCGCCGGGACATTGTATCGCCCCGGCGATGACCAGGTCGGCCCCGGCCAGGGCCAGGGGGCCGGGGATAACGAACTGTTGCTCAACAGCGGCCTGTCTGGCGACGTATTGCTCCACCAGTCCGCCGCGCGGGTAGGACACAGTGAGCGATGTCTCGCGTATCGGGTTGACCGGGCCGGTCGCGACGCCGGCCAGCGGCGCATCAGCAGCCGCGATGTCCGTCAACTGCCAGGCCCAGGACGGGCCACCGTTCCGGGGCGCAAACTCGACGCCGGCCGGGGTGAACGCGGCCGTGTGTTGTGGGTGAGTCAGGCGATAGCCATCAGCCGTGCGGATCAGGTCATTCACGGCCGCGGCGATGGCCTGACCAGTGGTGAGCCGGGCGATAGGGGCTGCCGGCGTCGCCGCCGGGAGCGGGGTGAGCAGCAGGCCCAGCAGGAGCAGGGCCGGCCAGCCGTAACGTGCCAGTGCTTTGACATGGGTGTGCATCGTGTTCCTCCTTTTGGATGAGTGGTGCAATAGATGTGTGGTTATTCGACGCGCCAGACGTGGACCAGGGGCCGGTCCTCGTCGGTTAATGGTTCCAAAACGTACAGCAGGCCGTGGGCCCGGTCGAACGCGGCGGCGGCCAGGTGATGTTTTTGCTGACCGGACGCGATGTGGTAAAGGTGTTCGTCAAGGTCCAGCGTGGCATAGGGCTGCGGCTCCCAGGCTTCCATCTGCCCGCTGGCGACGGCGGCCAGATCGGCCGGGTCGTAAAAGAGCATCTGGCCGACAAAGCCGGTGCTCCACCAACCCCGGCCGCCAGGACACTCGTCTGGATATGGCGGCTCCCAGACGGTGCCGTCGGCGCAGCCATACCAGCAGTCGCCGGTGCCCTTGTTACCCACAAACACCACCGCTGCCCGGTCGCCGGCGGTGAGCCAGGCCCCACCGGTCCACTCGTCCGAGTGGTGATAGTCAGTCATGGACGGCGGGTCCGACTGGTAGGCATTGCCGTACAGGAGCAGAGGTGTGGCCGGGAGTGTGCTGCCCGGCGCCGGCGGGTTGCCCGCGTTCCACGGGCCAATGGCGAACAGTGATGGCCCCATCGCCCCCTGACCGCCGTCGCGGAACCGGCCGGTCGCCAGGAGTTGGCCGGGCGTGTGCGCCGCGGCCCAGGCCGGCGGGATGGCAAAGAGATAGTCGCCGGTGACATAGTTCCAATAGTCGCCCACGCGCCAGGCCCCGGCCGGCTGAGGATTCGCCAGGTCCAGGTCGCACCAGCCGTGCGAGGGGTTGGTGGCCGCTTCATCCAGGTGGGGCGCCCAGGCAAAATAGAGCTTGCCCGCTGTCTGCGCGGCCTGGGCCGGCAGGTATTCCAGCCCCACGCGCGGCATCTCCATTTCACCGAACAAGCTGCCCCGGATGTCGGCAAAGCCTTGCAAGGTGGTCGCGGTGTTCAAATCGGCCACGTTTTTGCCGGGCGAGATGACCGGGGCCGGGATGCTCAGTTCGGACACGTACTGGGTCCAATCGTGGCCGGTGCCAAACAACGAACCGGGCGTGCCGTCGGCCGGGCCGGTCGGATCGCCGTCGGGATAATAGGTCAGGGCCGAGCCCCAGTTGCTCCACTCCCAGCCCAAGCCCTCGGGGTCGGCCGGCAGGCGGAACGCGCCTTGATAAACCAGGTCCGAGGGCTGGATGAGGTCGCCGGACGGCGGCGGCGTGGGGACCGACGCGCCCCAGCCCCGGAGAACCAGCGGTAGGTAGAGCCAGTAATCCAGCGGACCGATCGGCGCCATATACTCGTCGGCACCCACATCGGGGGCCGAGCCGATGGGCCGGGCATCGCCGTCATAATCGCCGGTCACCTGGGCCAGGGGCGCGGCCTGGTCGATGGCGGCAGTGGCTGTGCCGAGCAAGTGCAGGTTGGCCGCGCCGGGGTTCACGAACCAGCCGGCCTGGGCGTTGGTGACATTGCCGGTCAGTGTGCCGCCCGCGCCGTCCCGGTTGATGATGGGCATGTTGGTGAGATTGTGCGCAAAGGAGCCGGTGGTGTCGGCAAAACGGGCCTCCAGGCCCCAGGTCACGCCGTCGGGGTTGAGGAGCAGCGCCGTGTTGTTCGCCACCAGCCAGCCGGTAGCGTGGACCATCTCGACGAGGGAATCGTGCGGCATGCTGGCATAAATCATGTTGTTGCGCACAATGCCGCCGGTGTGGTCGCCTGGGCCGTGGCTGGCATTGCCAAAGGCGATGCCCTGGTAGCAGTCCACCAGCAGGTTGCGCTCCACGATGGTATCGGCCGAGGCGGACCAGAAGAGGATGGTGGGGGCCGGGACCTGGTTGGGGGTGCGAATGCGCCGCCACACGTTGTCGCGTACGGTCCAGCCGTGGGCATTGTGGGCACTGATGCCGTTGGTATAGTCCTCGGGCGACGTGGTGGTGTATTCCAGGCACGAGCAGGCCAGCAGGCCGTCGTCGCTGCCATCGCCCACCGGGTTGACCTTGACGAGCTGGTAGCCGGTGTCCATGATGTGCAGGTTATACAGCTTGGGCCGGTCGCGGCCCTGCACCGAGATGCCGTGCTCGTCGGCGTTGCGGATGGTCAGGTCGGCAATGGTCACATCGTCGGCGTCGATGGCAATGGCGTGGGTGTGGGTCCAGGTGAGCATGCCGCCGCCATCCAGGATCACGTCGTCGCGGTTGCCGGTGGCGCCCCGAATGGTGATGCCGTCGTGTATCACCCAGACGGCGCCTTGCAGATTGTAGGTGCCGGCAGCCACCAGGATGGTGGTGCCCGGCGCGGCGTTGTAGGCCTGGTTGCGCAGCGCCGCCTCAGTGGTGACGGTGACGATGGGGCCGGTGGGAGCCGGCAGGGCCGGGCAAAGCGCGCCGGCCGGGGCAAATGCGCCAACTTTTGGCGCGCCAGCCGAGGTTGGCGCGCCGGGCCGGGGGAGCGCGCATCCAAACGCACACATGGCAGCCAGGAGGGCAAGGCGGATGTTCATGGACGTGTACCTCGTGTGATGGCGGATAGTAGCATCTGAGGTTATTATAGCATATTCCAGTGCCGTGTGATCCACCAGGCAACGTAAACGTACCTACGCTTAATGACGTAACGTAACCGAGCGCCGGCGCTTGCGGCAAAGCCCCAGCGCATGGTATAATCGTCCGTGTAGCGTGCCTAACCTGGATAAACCAGAACCAATCAAGCAATATAACCGCCGAGATCGCAGAGAACGCTGAGCAAATTAACAGTCTCTGTGCCCTCTGCGCGCTCTGCGGTGAAATTCTTGCCCAGTGTGCAAGGATTCCACTGGTAACATACTAATCACCCTGGCGAGGTTGACCATGAGTGAAGACATCCCCGGCGGCTCCAAAGTATTGGCGGTAAACCTGCAACTCGCGGAATATCCTATCCTGGCGCGCAAGGTCCGCGAGCAGATGCGTCACGAATTGTTTACCAGAGGGGTCATCTCCCGGCAGCAATTTGAGGACGAAGTTCTAAAAAAGGCCATTCGCACGCAGAAAAAAGAGGGCCTGTCGGACCCCTTTGGTCAGGAATCGGCCCAGGAGTGGGACGAGCGTGTGCGCATCATTCGCGATTACCTGACCGACTTTTATTTCGCCGTCAATTTCCGCTACGAGCATTTTGAGGAATTATTTCTGGGCGTTTTGCAGGAACGCACGCCCGGCCAGGACATTGTGCTCACTTTTAATCCCGAACTGGCCCCGTGGAGCATGCTCTTTGCCCAGGGCGAGGAATATGAGCAACTGCCGCCAGAGGACAAGCCGCGCATCCGGCACCACCAGCGTCAGATCAACGTGGTCCTCATCCGGGGCATGATCAGCGACCAGCTCGACTTTATGGGTGTGGCCCGCGAGCATCTGGACATCTGGGACCTCAAGGAGATCTATCAGCGGCGCTTTGGGCAGGGCAAGATCGGCGGCAAGGCGGCCGGCATGATGCTGGCCTACAAGATCCTGCGCGAGCCGGACCCCCAGGACCCCTTTCCGATCACCCCTTACATTACCATCCCCGATTCGTATTTCATTGGTGCCGACGTGTTCTATGCCTTTGTGGCCCACAACGAGCTGTATCCATATTTTGACCAGAAATACAAAGAACGCGAGCAGATCGAGGCCGATTATCCCGAGACCTATGAACGGTTTACCCAAGGCCGCTTTCCCGAAGGCGTGATCAACGAACTGACTGGGCTGATGGAGCGCCTGGGACCCGGCCCATTGATCGTGCGCTCGTCCAGCCTGCTCGAAGACAATTTTGGCAAGTCGTTTGCCGGCAAATATACCAGCTTTTTCTGTCCCAACCAGGGCACCCCGGCAGAGAACCTGGACGCGGTGTTGGATGCCATCCGCCGGGTGTATGCCAGCATCCTCAACCCCGACGCCCTCTGTTATCGCCGCCAGGTGGGCCTGCTGGACTATGACGAACGCATGGCGATCCTCATCCAGCGGGTGGTGGGCGCGTCGCATGGTCGCTACTTTTTCCCCACTGTGGGCGGCGTGGCCTTTGGCCGCAACCCCTTTCGCTGGAACCGCCAGATTCGTCGGGAAGACGGATTCATGCGCATCGTATGGGGGCTGGGCACGCGTGCCGTGGACCGCGTGTCGAACGATTACCCGCGCATGGTGGCCCTCAGCCATCCGCACCTGCGCCCCGAGATCACGGCCGCCGAGATTCGCAAATACTCGCAGCACTTTATCGACGTGCTGGACCTGGAAGACAATGTGCGCCGCACACTGCCCGTCGCCGAGATCATCACTAGTGGTTTCCCGGGCATCGAGATGCTTGCGTCGCTGGACGAGGGCGACTATATCAAGCCCCTGGTCTATCGGGATACCTCTGTGCCACCGGAGCAACTCGTCTTGACCTTTAATCGGCTGTTCCAGGACAAGACCTTTATCGCTCTCATGCAGGCCATGCTGCGCAAGCTAGAGCGTGCCTATGGTTGGCCGGTAGACATCGAGTTTGCCATCGACATCGCGCCGCGCTCGTCCAAGCTACCATTTCGCATTCACCTGTTGCAATGTCGCCCCCTCAGCAGCCCCAAGGACGAATCGCCCGGCCACCAGATCCCTGCATATGTCCCGGCCCAGGACGTGCTTTTTACTTCCGGTCACCTGGTGCCCGAAGGCATTGTGTCGAGCATCGAATACGTGGTCTATGTGGACCCACTGCGCTATGCCCACATCTCGGATCACGTGGTCCAGAGCGAGATTGGGCGCATCATCGGGCGCCTGAACAAAAAGCTGGCCGGCCGGCGCTATATCCTGATGGGGCCGGGCCGGTGGGGCAGCGCCAACATTGACCTGGGGGTGCCGGTGAGCTATGCCGACATCTATAACACGGCCATGCTCGTGGAAATCGCCTTTGCCGGCGCCGACGGCACCCCCGAGGTTTCGTATGGCACGCACTTTTTCCAGGACCTGGTAGAAACCAACATCTATCCCCTGTCGCTATATCCCGACCGGGCCGATACCGTGTTCAACCAATCCTTTTTCGACCAGGCGCCCAACGCCTTGTCGGACCTGCTGCCCCAGGATGCCGCCAATGCCCAGTTTGTCAAGGTTATTGACGTGCGCGCCGTGAGCGGCGGCCGCTTGCTCCAGGTCATCATGAGCGCCGAAGAAGAACGGGCCATCGCCTATCTGCAGGACGCGCCATAGGCCGGCCGGCCCGTTTGTTTTGGCTGGGGCCATGTGATATAATAGGCACAATCCGCCGAGGCCACGCACCGGTGGGTATTCCATAGGGGAGAGGAAAATTGGACTTTGCAACTGCCGAAGAGAAATTCTACGCCTTGATGGGGCGACTGGCCGCCGGCGTGATCACCCAGGACGATTTTCGGGCGCGCCTGGAAGAACTAATCGTTCAGGACGACCAGGGGCGCACCTGGATGCTGGGGGCTCAGAGTGGCAAGTGGTATCGCTACGATGGCAAGCGTTGGGCGCAGGATACGCCGCCCCGGGGTGACCTGCCCTTGCGCCGCACCAGCCCCTCGGCCGAAACCATGATCGCGCCGGTGCCGCTGCCCATCTCGGAAACGGACATCCAACCGCCTTCCGAGGAGCGCTGCTCCCGTTGCGACCATGCCCTCATTGCCGGGGCCACCTTTTGCGACCGCTGCGGGCTGCGCTTGCCCGGCGATACGGCTGCGTATTCTTCCGCCGATGTGGCCGAGATTGCCACCGAGCCGTGTCCCAAGTGCGGCCGGCCTCTGCCGACCGAAGCGCCGTTCTGCGCCGGCTGCGGCTATCGCCGGCCCAAAGCCAAGGCCCACACCGACGCTGCCCCGCCGCCACCACCGTCCACCGCAGAGCCTTTTGCCGTGCCGCCGCCCCCGCCCCCACCGCCGCGTTTGCAGGACACCGGTGAGCGACCGGCGTGGCTCAACTGGGTGGTCATGGTCCTCATTGGGGCGCTGGTGTTGTGCTGCCTGGGGACCGCGGCCCTGGCTTTGTTCTGGCCGGATAGCCCGGTGAGCCTCATGAACCTGCTGGGCGGGCCGGCCAGTCCCACGCCGATCACGGAACCCACCCAGACCCCCACATTTATCACGCCCACGTTCACCGTGGGGGCGCCACAGCCCACGACAGTGGCACCCACGGCGGCGCAGCCCAGTGGACCCACGCTCACTCCCACCGAGCCGCCGCCCACACGCGTGCGCACGCCGGCCGCTCCCACCCCGCCGCCGCTGCCCACCGTCACGCTCGGGCCTACCCGGACCTCGGTCCCGCCCACGGCCGCCGGGCCGCGATACCGACTCAAAGAGACTCGTCTCATCGAAGAAAAGGTTGGGTTGGGCTATATTCACGTGTTCGTGCTGGATCAAAACGGCCAGGGCATTCAGGGCATCGTGGTCCGCATCGACGGCGGGGACCCCAACTCGTGGAAGCTCGACGTCACGACCGATGTGCGCGGTCTGGCCGAGTTCAACGCCCTTTCGGCCAATATCTATACCATCACCCTGGTGGATTATGGCGTGGCGGCCTCGGGCATCGATCGCACCAACAAGAACTGGGAAGTAGTCTTTGAAGCCTATTAGCGCCGTCAGGCGATTGGCTCTATCACGACGAGGAGGAAATTCATGAAACTGGTAGAAGGACGAAACGCGGGGCCGGTGCGCTTTTACGGCCTGAGCACGTGCATCTGGTGTCGCAAGACCCGCAAGCTGCTGGACGATCTGGGCATTGCCTACGAGTACGAATACGTGGACCTGTTGGTCGGCGACGAGAAGGAGCGGATCAAAGAAGAGGTGCGTCAGTACAACCCGCGCATATCTTTTCCTACGCTGGTCATTGGCCCCAACGAGCAGGTCATCGTGGGTTATGACCCGGATGGCATCAAGCAAGCCATTGGGGAATAGACTCATGCCTACGCCAGAAGCTATCGAGGCCCTGTACCAACGACTGGACCAGGAGGCCGAGGCCGGCGGTTATCACCTGAACCCCGATACCGAGTTCGCCAAGGCCCTGGTGGAAAGCCTGCTCATCAATGAGGAGCGCTATGGCTACCGGGCCTGTCCCTGTCGCCTGGCAGCCGGCGCCAAGCAAGAGGACCTGGACATCATCTGCCCTTGCGATTACCGAGACGCGGATCTGACCGACTATGGCGCGTGCTATTGTGCCCTGTACGTGTCTGAGGCCATCAAGCGCGGCGAGGCGGAACCGGAGCCCATCCCCGAGCGCCGGTCCCCGGACCCGGCCGAGCGCCCGCAGGCACGTGCCACGGCGGCTGGGCCGGCCGGCGTGTCTGCTGTGACGACGAGCATCCCGGTATGGCGGTGCCGGGTCTGCGGCTATCTCTGCGCCCGCGATGAGCCGCCGGCCGTGTGCCCCATCTGCAAGGCCAAACGAGATCGCTTCGAGTCATTCACCTTTTGGGCCTGATATGATCGCGGTGGTGGTGTTGGCAGCCGGGTCATCCCAGCGCATGGGCCAGCCCAAGCAACTCTTGTCTTGGCCTCCGGGTGCCTTTACCACGTTGCTGGGCCATGCCGTGGAGGTGGCCTGGGCCTCGGCTGCCGATCAGGTGGTGGTGGTGCTGGGGTATCAGGCTGACGCCATCATGAACCAGGTGCTCAGCCTGACCCGTAGCTCGGTGCGCGTGGTGGTGAACAAGGAGTGGCGCACAGGGCAGGCGTCGTCGCTGCGCGCTGGCGTGGAATCTGCCACCCGTGACGATGCCGAGGCCGTGGTATTTGTGCCTTGCGACCAGCCTGGCATCACGCCGGGCCTGCTCAACCGGGTTATGGCCGCGTACCGGACCTCCGGCCAGCCCATTGTCGTACCCAGATACAAGGACCGGCGCGGCCCGCCGGTCCTTTTTGCGCGTCCTCTGTTCCCCGCACTATTGCGACTCGCCGGCGATCAGGGCGGCCGGTCGCTCTTTGACGCTTACCCCGACCAGATTGCCTGGGTAGACACGCGCAACGACGCGTGGCTGGTCGACGTGGATACCCTGGCCGACTACGAGGCCCTGCGCGACGGTCGTTAGGGCAACCAGCGCGCGAATTCTTCTATCGTGGCATCATAGGACGTGTGGACCCGGTTCAGCAGATAAATTTCGCCGCGTGCCTGGCGAGGCGACGGGTTGATGGTGACGGCAGCGAGATAGCCACAAGTCGCAACCAGATCCACCGTCGTGTCGTTGAACGCGCCAAAGGGATAGCTGAACACGGTCACATCCTCGCCCAGCCGCTCCTGGATGAGCGCCTTCGAGTCGCAGATCTCGCGCCGGGCGTCCTCGGGCGTGGCCCGGTTCAGCGCCGCGTGGCTGAGGGAATGGCTGCCAATGTCCACCCCGGCGGCCTGCACCGCGCGAATGGCATCCCAGTCCATGTATGCCCCATAATGCCCCTCGGGATAATCCGTCACGACAAACTGTGTGGCTTTGAACTGGTGCTGTTGCAGGACCGGCAGGGCCTCGGTGGGAAAGGTGCGGTGGCCGTCGTCAAAGGTGATGAGCAAGGCCTTGGGCGGCACCGGCTCGCTGCGTTCCAGATAGCCCAACAGGGCTGCAAAGTCGATGGGGTTATAGCCTTCGCGGTCCAAATAGTCCATCTGGGCCGCAAAGCTGGCCGGCGAGTTGGACCACTCGCGTAGCGATTCGCTGGCATCAGGGTCCAGGTCAACCAGGGCGTGGTACATGAGGATGGGGATGGGTACCTCGCCGTCGGGGTTGGCCTTGAAGCGCACGGCGAACGGCCGGGCCAGCGGCTCGCCGGCGGCGGTGCGGGCGGCATTGGTCAGGGTCAGGGTATAGGTCGTCTCGGCGCGCCAGGCATCCGGCGCGATGAGCAGACGCTGGTCGCCGGCCCAGGTCAGCGTCACCGGGATGGATGGCGCAATGGCGACGGCTGTTTCCACGCTGGCGCGATCCATGGGCCGGTTGAACACCAGGACGGCCGGGGCGTCGGCCGGCACGCCGGCGTCACCGTTCACCGGAAAGCTGGCCGATACGGCCGGCACGTCATCGCGGGGGCCGGGGGTGGGCGTGGGCGGCACCGTAGGTGTGGGCGATGGCGGGATGGTGACCGTGGGGACCGTCGTGGGGGTAGCGGTAGGCGTAGGGGGACCGGCCGGCGTGACCGTTGGCGATGGCGCGACGGTAGCAGCCGGGCCGCCGCAGGCCGTCGCCAGCCCTACGAGCAGCGCCAGGATCAGGTTGAGCAAACAGATACGAGCCCGACACTGTCGCGTCGGACAGTCTTTTCGACAAGAAGCTCTTGGTATGTGCTGTGACAGTTCAGCACGGCTCTCAAGTTTCTTAGCAGTGCACACAGGTTGGGTTCCCTTTCCAGGACACTGGACAATGTCTCCCCTCAGCGGGGGCGGAGGCCTATCGCGCGGGCGTGTTCAGTCGGTCCAGCTGGCCCAGTGCCTCCAGCGAGGCGAACACGGTGAGCCGGTCGCCGGAGGCCAGGCGCAGTGTGTCGGCCGGATGAAAGTCGGCCCGGGTTCCGTCGGCGCTGTGATAGAGCACCACCGAGAGGTCGGCGCCCTGTTCCACGTCGCCCACGGTGCTGGCTGCCAGCCGAGACCCGGCTGCCACCGTCACCTGGCTCAGGTTGAGCAGCATGTCGTCCACATAGAGCGAGCGGGTCACGTCGGCCCGGGTAGCGGCGGCGGCAAAGGCCGGGGCTGCCAGCGCCGAGGTGCTAAAGGCCGTCTGGATGTCGAACGCGCCGGACACCTTTTCGGCCAGGGTTTCGTTGAACAGGCGCAGCACCACGCGGATGGCAGGGTTCATCTCGCGGGCGTTCAGTGCGATTTCCAGGTTGGTCGGGTCGTCTTCGGTGGCGACGACGATGGCCCGGGCGCGGTCGGCGCCGGCCTGCCGCAGCACCTGGGGGTGCCGGGCATCGCCAACGATGATCGGCACCCCTTGCTCGCGCAACTCGTTCACAAAGACGCACGTGGTGCTGACTTCGATAGCCACCACTTCGACGTCCAGACGCAACAATTCGCGGACCACGCGATAGCCCACGCGGCCCACGCCACACACCACCACATGATCCCGGTACGTTGAGGCCACAGCCACCTGCCATTCCTCCAGGCGATTACGTTTGTTGAACAGCATTGCCCCAAAGCGCAACACCCCATCGGCAATGACGCCCAGCCCCAGGATGGGCACGATGAAAAAGAATACCCGCAGGTACCATTCGGCGGGAAAGCCGATCACGTCCTGGAAAAAGATCATGCCAAAGACGGCATAGAGCGCCTCGCCCAGATCGATGCCCTGGCCCGTCGCCGGCGACACGTACAGCAGCGCAAAGATGCCGCCCACCCCCAGGATGAGGACGACAAACAGCAGCAGCGACACGCGAAACTCGCGGAACAGCACCCGCAGGTCCCGGACATTCGCGATGAGGTAGCGTTTTAAACGACGATTGCGCATGTGTGTGTCGTGGAGCGACGAGGACGCTCTCCGTATCAGGTGTAATGCTCTTCGTAAAAGGCCCGGATGACGTCTGGCGATGGGATGACGCACCGTTCCCACACGCGGATCACGTCTTCAAGCTGCTCTGCGCCTTCCTGGCCGGCGAACAGATTCCGCAAATAATCCGTGCGTTCCTGGATGTCGCGCTGGTAAAAGGCCAGGATTTGCTCGGGCGTATAGAACCGCAGCAGGTTGAACCGCCGGCGAAAATCCTTCATCCCGTGTTGCTCTTCCAGTTCCAGCGGGTCGGGGATGAGATAGCCAAAGACCGGGTGCGTGATCCAGTGCTGAATCTGGCGGTGCTCCACCAGATCGACCAACCTCTTGGTGTCGGCGACTCTGATCTTTTCACCTTGGCCCGCGTAACGCGGCTGGCCCTTGGCGTCCAGGTCCAGCAGGCCGGTGGCCTCGTCGATCTTGACAACCGGCTGGCCGGCCTCGTCCAGGACCTGGATCTGCTGTCCATCCAGGCCATATTCTCCCACAAAGCCCGAGTTGGCGATGAAAAACACCAGCCTGCCATCCAGCCCCAGGTCCAGGTCGGTATACATCTGGAGCTTGGTGACGGTCTGCTGGGCTTCTTCGCGGGCCATAAAGTCTGTGGCGGCATAAGAGCGAATGCGTGTGCCGGGGGCCTTGCCGCCGCTCACGGCCGAAGTGACAATGCTTTCACAGGCGGCATCCAGAGCCGCGGCCATGGACGGGTCGGTGACACGCAGGATGGGCTCCAGCACATCGAACCGGCGGAACGATAGCGACTCGGTGCGCAGCCACTTGTCCTGGCCTGGTGTCCACCGGGGGTTCAGCTCGGAGAACTTGAAGATGAACCGGCCATTGGTGGTGCCGGATTTCTGGTAGCGGGTGCATTGCAGCGAGCCGACGCGCTCGCCAGGAACCGGCCGGGGCACCTTGACCGTGTGCCCGGCGATCTCTTCCAGGCGATACTCGATGCCCTCGCAGTCTGCGTTCTGGACCAGCACCACCGGCCGCGAGCCGTCTGGGTTGAGCTGGCCGGATTTCATGAGGCCGGGCCACTCGGGGCTGTCTGGCACCAGGCCCTCGCTCTTGGCGTAAGACGCCGCTTCCAGGCCGATGATCCGGCACCGGCTAACGCGGCCGTTCTCATAGTACAATTTGCCCAGGCAGGCGTCATCCTGCTGCAAGTCTGGCCCCACGGTGAGGGTGGTCTTGCCGGTGCCCGACAGGCCCTTGAGGATGCGGTCCTGGGTGGCGCCGGCGTGGTACGAGATCAGGCCATCGGATTCGCCCCGGTTCCACACCATGGTGAGGTGAGGCTTTTTGTAGGCCGCGCCAAAATAGTCGATGCGCAGGCTCATCACCCGGCGCACGTCCTGGTCCATGTGGGTCAGGTCATGGACGGTGAGCGGCTCGTCCGGGTCAAACTCGGGCCAAAACGAGCGAATCTCGGTGATCACGTCATCGGGCAGCCGTTCCTGCACGATATAGTTCCAGCAGTGGATGGGCATGTGGGGCCCTGACGGCGCAAAGATCATCTGGGAGCCCATCCAGCCGATGTAGGCCGTGTGCGGGTTTTCCAGCGAGATGGTCACGCGCAGACCGGTCTTGTAGTCTGCTTCACCCTGGATGCCTTCTTGTACCAGAACCCGGCAGCGTTTGAGGTATCGCTTCACCACGTCATAGAGACGCAGTCCGATGGCCTTGTCAAACGGGCGTTGCGCGTGGCGTCCCAGCTTGTAGCCGCCGGGCACCATATAGTAGACGCAGGCTGGCAGGCGCCCCGGTTGCGTGTTGCCAAACAGGTATTGCCCGTCGGCCGTGATCACGTAATAGGGCCGGAGCGTTTCGGCATACCAGGCGTCATCCGGGTTGCGAATCACCTGGCTGGCATCCAGCGCCAGGTCGTCCTCGATCATGATGGGGGTTGTCATACTCTTGATAGCCTCCTTTGGCGGTGGGCAGGCGACGTTGGCTGCCCGGTTGTCTGTATGTGGAACGCGGGGATTATAACATGTTGCCCAGGGCTTGCCAAGTGTGTCCGGGGGCCGGGCTAGAGGTCCCTCACGCAGCGAAAGCCCCGGATGGCAAACGTGCGGCGGGGGTGGAGACCATAGCGAAAGGCGCAGCGGGCATATGCTGGCGGGTCGAACCAGGATCCGCCGCGCACCACGTGGTAATCGCTGTCGGCCGGTCCCTGCGGGTTGCGCAGTGGCGAGCCGGCGTAATAATCGGCGGCGTACCAATCAAGGCACCATTCCCAGGCGTTACCGGCCATGTCCAGCGCACCATAGGGGCTGGCGCCAGCGGGATAGCTGCCCACGGGGGCCAGGCCGTTCCACGCGCTGCCCAGCACGTTGGCATCTAACGCATTGGCCCGGTTGGGGTTCCACTCGTTACCCCAGGGATAGGCGCGACCGTCGGTGCCCCGGGCCGCCTTTTCCCACTCGGCCTCGGTGGGGATGCGCTTGCCGGCCCAGTCGGCGTAGGCCTGGGCGTCACGCAGACCCACGTTCACCACCGGATAGTCGGTCAGCCCAGCCGGCACCTGCCCATCTATCCAGTGACGCGGCGGCGCGTGGCCGGTGGCGGTCACAAAGCGCTGGTATTCGGCGTTGGTTACCTCGGTTCGGTCGATGTAAAAGGCATTCAGGTAGACCCGGTGCTGCGGTTGCTCGATGAGCAGCCATTCGGCCTGCCAATCGGGATGCGCCTGCAGGAACGCCGCCAGCTCGTCGTCGCTGGTGCCCATGAAGAATTCGCCGGCCGGCACCAGCACCATCTCTTTGCCGTCGGGACTGGTGGTAACGACCGGCGTGGGCGTGGGTGGTGCCGGCGTAGGCGAGGGCGACACGCACGCGCCGTTTATCAGAGCCACGAGGGCCATGCAGCCAAATAGCGCCAACTTGGTCACGATGTCAATACCCCAACCGGTGCAGTTGTTCCAGGGCCTGCTCGTCCAGCTCGATGGTTTGCCCACTGACGGCTGCGCGCTCGGCCCGGGTCAAGGTCTGGCTCAGGCGACCGCGCAGTTGGGCCACCAGATCAGGCCGTGTGTCGGCCAGATTGACGGTTTCGCCCGGGTCGGCTACCAGGTCGTAAAGCTGGGTCGGCGCGCGCCCGCGCAGGTTGCCGCCGGCCACCTCGATCAGCTTGAACTGGGGCGTGCGCAAGGCCATGACGCCGGCCGGGAGGATGTCTTCGGCAAAGGAATAGTCAGTCCGGTTGGCGCCTGGCCGGCGCAGGCTGGTGCCTTGCATAACAGCCGGCACCTCGAGACCCAGTACGTCCAAAATGGTGGGAGCAATGTCCAGGCTGCGCGCCAGGTTTTCGTCTACTGTGTCGGCCCGGGCGCCGCTGGGATACTTGATGATGAGGGGCACACTGGCGATTTCCTGGTACAGGGTTTGACCGTGGCCCCAGCCCTGGTGTTCGTAAACCCTGACTGTCTTGCTATCACACCAGGATCGAGTATAATGGGGAATGACACCGTAACAGGAGGAGTGCCATGGATACGCGACCCCGTCATCGGCCCCGCCGGAGTTTTCCCAACGCCCAGCGGGTGATTGTGGACTGCGAACTGCATAGCTGTCCGCACTGCGGGCAACCCTTGGTCCCCAGCAAGACCTGGCATATGCGCAAGTACGTGCAGACCTTGACCGGGCCCGTGTTCGTGGCAGGGAAGAGCAAGAAATGCGTCCAGGCCGACTGTCGCCACGTGGGACAGCACTACCACGCCCACGGGACGTTGCGGATCAGTCTGCCGTACAGCACCTACGGCTTGGACGTGTTGGCCTGCATCGGGTGGCAGCACGAGCACGAACATCAACAGTTGGTGGAGATCCAGCAGCAGTTGCAGCAGCGGGGGCTGCTGGTGAATGAACGAACCGTCGGCAAGTTGTACCGCCAGTTTCTGGCGCTCTTGAGCGGCCTGACCGA